>JBATKF010000262.1:0-22776 GCA_049669185.1 Sedimenticolaceae bacterium
CTGCAGCTGAGGCCACTTTCGCGACAGCGTTCGGAACTCGATGCCATCCCAGTCGTAACCAAACAGCACCAGGGTCTTGTTCCTTTTCACGGCGGGTCCACTACAGGGGTCTCGGGAATGTCCGTCGTGGCGGGCTTCAGATGGCCGACTGCCATGGAGGAGAGATCCCGCGCCATTCAAAATTGCGCAAACGGTCGATATCAGCGCTGATCATGGTGCGTTTTGGCTCCTGATTTATGGTTTCTTGCCGATTACGGCTTAGCGGTCGCAATCGCAATCCGCGGTTAGGTTATCAGATCGAGCGCACAGTTCTCGTACGACCACTTGTCGGTAGACCGGTTACGAGTGATATTTTATTGCGGCCGGAGGAGATCCAAAGATCAACAGGATCAAGGAGAGATTGGATCAAGTGAAGATCAAGGAGTCCTTGATCCCGTAACCTGATGTTTCGAGGACCGCATGATACTGTTTGCGGTTTTTCCCAGTTCTTGTTGACAGCCACCTTTTCACGCAGACTGGGCGATTATCAATACAACGGCGAATCGGGCCCGCCAAGACATACCCTCCCGACTCGCCTAGCGCAGGTGCGTTTTTGGTCCAGCGTTTTGATGCGCCCAACGCGGCGGAAGCCGTTGCCCGATATCGTCATCATGCCAAGGGCTATGATGCCTCGGCGCGCCGCACGATGTGGATACGCGCGCGCACCATCGAGAAACTAAACTTACGTCCCGGAGACCGTGTCTTGGATGTCGCTTGCGGCACGGGCCTGAGCTTCCCCTTCCTGCGCGAGGCGGTCGGCGACAAAGGGGAGGTTATAGGCATCGAAGTCAGCCCCGAAATGATGAGTCTGGCCCGGCAGCGGATCACCGAGGCCGGCTGGCGAAACGTCACGCTGCTGGAGTCGTCGCTGGAGTCGGCGGATATCTCCGGGCCGCTCGACGCCATCCTTTTTCACTTCACCCACGACGTGATGCGCTCGCCTGCAGCGCTCAAACAGATCTTCGCGGCGGCAGGCCCAGATGCCCGGATCGCCGCCGCCGGAATGAAATACGCGCCTTGGTGGATGGCGCCTGTAAACGTTGTTGTGCGTGCCCAGGCGCGCCCATACATGACCACGTTCGAGGGGCTGGCGGCGCCCTGGGACCTGGCATTGCCCTACCTCTCGGCGTTCGAGTGGCACTCGGTGCTGTTTGGCACCGGCTACATCGGCTGGGGCCGGGTTCACAACGCGCAACGCGCTGCATTCGACCCCGAAATTGCCGGCCGGTAGGTTATTCGGCCCATACTCGCCTGCTCGCCCTGGACTGCATGACGCTTTGCAAGCCTGTTTCGGAATTCACCCCAATTCTTACTGAGGCAATCCGACTCGCGGCCCAAGATTTCGAGGGTTGGCGGCCAAGCGTTATCTGATAGCCTTGAATGCCACAGAGTAGGCAACCCACCAAGAGCGAACCATTGGAAGATCAGAGACCACAGGGCAACCGATGGCTGGTAATGACTAAGGTCGCGCTGGCCCTGCTGCTGCTAAATTTTCTGACCAGCTTCACTAACGTCTGGCCAACTCCCTTTGTCCAGCCGGATACCCGCATTGGGCCCGAATTCGTCGCACTGTGGGTCATTCTGATCCTGCTCGTCGCCCTGTTCGGGCGCGTCGGACGCGGCGCGATCGCGGTACTCACGGGCTGGTTCCTGCTGGTGGCCATTGGCCGCTATGTCGATGTAACGGTACCGGCATGGCTCGGACGCAAGCTGAACTTGTACTGGGATGCCGTTCACTTACCCAAGTTTCTCGAAGTGGCCAGCCAGGGATATGCCTGGTGGCAGATTCTCGGGATCATCGCGGCGTTCATCGCGGGCTTCTGGCTGCTGACCCGATTGATCCGCGCGTGCATCGAGGTGCTTGCCGAGCACGCGGCGCCCTATACGCTGCGCTCGCCGATGGCACTGATCGTGACAGTCTCTTGTCTTGGTTTGGTGGTCGCAAACCTCACGCAGGTCGTGGCCTCGCCCTATGTATCCGGCCCGGTCTTTCCGGTTTACAAGCGCCAGGCGGACCTGTTACTGGCTCCAATTCTTCCGGGCCGGTTGGAATCTATGCTGCCCGAATCGCCGCCGCTGGACTCGGATCTGAAAGTGCTTGAAGGGGCCGACATCAAAGTTGTTTTCCTCGAGTCGTACGGCGCGACGACGTATGAGCGGGACGAAATTGCCAGGGTTATCGGCCCGGCGCGCGAACGCCTCGAGCAGTCAGCCAATGCCCAAGGCCGTCAGGTGTTGTCGGCTTTTGTTCGGGCGGCTGCTTTCGGCGGCGCGTCGGATCTATCACATTTGAGCTTGCTTTCGGGTATCGACCTGACCGACCCCATTCGCCACGATCTGCTGCTCACGACCGAGCGCCCAACCATGCTCGACACCTTCGAGCAGGCCGGCTATCAGACCATTGGCCTGTATCCGGCGATGAGCTGGGAGTGGCCTGAGAAATCGTTCTACGACTTTGATCATTATCACGACGCACCGAGCCTGGACTACCGCGGCCCGAAGTTCGGGCTATGGTGGCTGCCCGATCAGTTTTCAATGGCACGCATCGACGAGCTGTATCCACCGGATCCGGACGGCAAGCCGCGCTTCCTGTTCTTCCCGACGATCACGAGCCACATCCCATTTCGGCCGACCCCACCCTATCAGCCCGACTGGTCGCGTGTGACATCCGACAAGCCTTATTCTGATGAGGCCACTGCCGAAGCGATGGCCGACGAGATCGACTGGAATACTCTGCTCCCGGCCTACATCAACACGATCGAGTACACTTTCAACTGGCTTGCCGGCTATCAGGCGCTGCCACAGCCCCGCGAGTCGGTCCTGATCCTGCTCGGCGACCATCAACCGGCCGGCGGAATCACGGGTCCCAATGCAAGCTGGGATGTGCCCGTTCACATCATCACCAGCAACGACACGATCGCCGAGCGGCTGCGCATTCACGGCTTCAAGGATGGTGTCAATCCGCGCCGAGAGTCGCTCGGTCATATCAGCGAACTGAGCCAGATCTTGCTGTCGGTTTTCGACAGCGGCCAGAGCAAAGTCGCCGACGCGGCGTCCAGTAACAGCATGCCAAAGTGAATGTTGAGCAACAACGACGCTGACTAGCATGCCGTCAACCGTGAAGGGTCACTCTGTATCGATATGACTTACGCGTCGACCAAACGCCTCGACCTGCGACCAGTCCGTGAAATCGACCACGGCGTTCGGGTCAGTCGGACCTTTGGTCATCCACATGATCAGCCGGATGATCTGGCGATCCCAGAAGCGGTAGCGGGGATAATCTATCTTGCCGGCAAAGATGGCCAATTGCTGCGGTTGCCATGGGATTTCGCGCAGAAATTTGCGCACATAGGGATTCGTGTCGGGTTGATTCTTCATCGGTTTTCGGGCCACCACGTTGACCGAGAAAAAGGCGTTCGGTTTCTGCGCAAGTAACTGCGCATGTGCGGCAATGAACTCGTAGACTTTCTTGTGGTGCTTTCCGTAGCGGATGCTGGCGCCGAGGATAATCTTGTCGAAGTCCAGCGTCTGTACGTCTTCGATGGCGCGCAGTGTGACGCTGTGGCCATGTTGCTCGATAACATGCTGCAGGCGCTCGCAGATTTCTCGAGTATGGCCGTCGGTTGTTGAGTAGACGATGAGGTACTTGGCCACTTTGATCTGTGGTTTTTAGCCTACACACATTTTGATTGAACGCGGATCTTCATCCAAGGTGTTAATGTTGACCGGCATCATCCCCGGCGCCTCTTCTACGACGTTCACGGAAGAAGATGCCAAGGGCCCCGGCAACCACCATCAAGGCCATCCAGGCCACAAAGACCCAGCCGGCCCAAATACAGGTTTCCGCGCAGCACAGGAGGAAATCGATGGGACAGCCCTCAAACGAATCCATATGAGCCCTCGTGCCAGGGGTCAGGTAGGTCTTCTCCAGACGCTTGAAGCAGATACCGATGCTCTCGGCGAAAGAGACTAGTTCCGTTCAGCAAGATTCGTTCCGCCTCGCAAAAACAATCGGTTACCGGCGCAGGTTTCACAAGCTGTAAATAATCTTGACATTCCTGAAATAGGATTTGAATTCGTTGCCCCACAGCCAGTCTCAATTCGGTGGGAAAATGGCAGAAGGTGCCATTTTTCTGGCGTCAGCTTTTTTTCCACCTACCACATAGGGGTTCACGCAAGTCATTGATTGGTATGCACGGTACATAAGTTGCATCGATCGGATTCGATGGGGGGCGGCGGTCCATTAGCCCGGGACCAGAATCAGGATCGTGGAGGCGGGAATGCAAATGATCGATTGCTTCTCCAACCGTAACGGGCGGTTCCCGTGAAGATCCTCGCGCGCGCGGTTTGGGCCGAGAAAAGCCTGAGCCGATTCTTTCTCTCAGTGGCCTGTGCGGTTATCACCGCGCAGACTTTTGCCGGCGACCTGGTCACTGAAGGCAAATACTATGCGTGCCTCAGTGAGCAATGGTTAGAAGACTTCACAGCGTTCGCTGTCGATAAGGATTTCGCCAGCATCAAGGCCTACCTGGCGGGCGACAAGTGTCTGGTGCTCAGGCCTAACTTGCCGGTTACGGTGACGGACGACCCGGCACTGCTTGGAACGAGGACTGCCTTTACGATCCAAGGCATCCGGTTTTATGCACCGCGTGAAGAGATCGTCCGTAAGTAGGGGTCGGAGGTTGATGAAAATCGTTCTCGAGTACCTCCGACCCCCGTCTAATGGTCGTCGTCGACCTCGTCGACATCGATCTGCCCGGTGAGCCTGCGGCGGATATGCGACCATGACATGCCTACCGCCAGGATCGCGGAAAGCAGGACCAGCACGATGTAGGTGATCAGCTGAAGATTGTCCGCCGCCAGCCAGCCGCGATCGATGACCAGCCACAGCAGAGTGCCGAAGAAGCCCGCGGCGAGCAGGATCCCGAGCAGGCCCAGCGAGCGGGCGGTCGCGCGGATGAACATCACCCAGCCGATAAGCAACACTACGCCAGCGAAAGCGACCAGCGGATCGAAGCCCGGCAGGCTCTGCTCGACCCAGTGGAAGTAGGAATAGCCGCTCGGGTTGTAGGTGGCGAATACCAAGACCAGGGCGGCCACCAGGCGCCCCAGGAAACTCGCGAAATTAAAGCCCGTAGCAGACATGTGTTGTCGTTCCTGTCGTTGTGAATCGATCTGGCACGAAGGATAACGCAGCCATTTCGTCTCAAGCGAGGGCATCAGGGGTCGGAGGTCGAAGAAAATCATTCTCGAATACCTCCGACCCCTGTCCCTAAAGACAGGTCTTTGCCTCGCCGCCGCGCTTTGAGGCGGAGCAGGCCATACTGAATTATCCGCCAGCGCGTTTCAGTCCGTGGAGAGCCCATGGCCTTGCCCGCCGATGTCGATCAGATCCTCCCTGCCCCGACAGTCGTCTTTCGCCGGCTGCCAACTCGGCACGACCAACCGCGTTTTTTCGTGCCGGACGGCGATAGCGCCTGGCAGGCCGTTTCCTGGGGAGATTTTGCCACCGGCATTCGTTGCGTGGCATTGGGACTGCTGGAACTGGGTTTGCAGCCCGGAGAGTGCGCCGCGATATATGCATCGAACAGTGTGGCCTGGGCCAGCGCGGCGCTCGGTATCGAAGCGGCGCGCGGGGTCCTGACACCGGTCTATCCGGGTTCTACCGCCGATCAGCTCGGTTATCTGCTCGGGCACAGCGAGGCACGCTACTTGTTTGTGGCGACCGACTCCCTGCTCGCACGGGTCGCCGCCGCCTCTGCTCAGTTGCGCGGCCTGCGCCATATCGTCCTGCTGGAGGGTGCGGCTCCTGTCGGCCTAGCCTTGCCGGCCCCGGTAATCACCTGGGATGCGCTGCATCGGATCGGTGCGGACCTGGACAGCTCCCAGCCGGGGCTATTCGGCGACACCCTCGAATCGATTGCGTTGGATGACCGCGCCCTGCTGCTGTACACCAGCGGGACCACGGGTGATCCTAAGGGCGTGCCGCTCACCCACCGCAATGTCGGCGTCAACGGGCGGGACTGGTTCGAAGTGATGGGTGAGCACGCTCAGCCTGGCGGAATCGACCCGCTGTGGTTGCCGATGAGCCATATCTTCGGTTTCGGTGAGCTGTGCGTTGGCAACGCACTCGCTTACACGAGCTACCTGTGCGAACCAACGACGGTGCTCGCCCGCCTGCCCGAGATCCGCCCGACCGTGCTAATGAGCGTGCCGGCGTACTGGGAGAAGCTGGCGACCGACGCGCAGCAGGTGCCGGCTGCCGAACAGGGTGAAAGGCTGCGCCTAATCACCGGTGGACGGCTGCATTTCTGCCTCTCCGGCGGAGCCGGCCTCAAACGGGCGATCAAGGAGTTTTTTCTCGAACACGGCATCCTGATCGTAGAGGGCTATGGCTTGACCGAGTGTTCGCCGACGCTGACCCTCAACCGACCGAACGACTTCGATTTCACCACCGTTGGTCGTTCGCTGCCGTCGGTCGAGCTGCGGCTTGCCGATGACGGCGAGATCCTCGCGCGTGGCGAGAATGTCTTCGCCGGTTACCACCGGGACCCGGCGGCAACCGCAGCGGTGTTTGATGCCGATGGCTGGTTCCACACCGGCGACGTCGGTGCGATGGATGGCCGCGGATTCCTGCGAATCGTCGATCGCAAAAAGGAGATTCTGGTAACCGCTAACGGCAAGAACATTCCGCCTTCGAATATTGAGCTGCGGTTTCGCGACGATTCGCTGATCGAGCAGCTTGTGGTCTACGGTGACGGGCGGAATTATCTCGTGGCGGGGGTCTGGCTGCGTCCTCCGGCGGCGGCGCACGTTGATGATCCTGTGGCCGAGGTCGCGCGTCGGATCGAGGCGGTCAATGCGACGCTGGCGCGTCACGAGAGGATCAAACGTTTCGTGATCATTGAATCACCATTGACGGCCGAGGCAAATCTGTTGACCGCCTCGCTGAAGCTACGCCGTAAACAGATTTACGCAAGGTTCGCCAGCCAGCTCGAGGCGCTCTATGAGGGGTCGGAGGTCGATGAAAATCATTCCCAAGTACCTCCGACCCCCGACTAACACTCGATGACGTTCACCGCGAGCCCACCTCGTGCGGTCTCCTTGTACTTGGTCTTCATGTCGGCGCCGGTGTCGCGCATGGTCTTTATGACCTTGTCCAGTGAGACATAGTGCGAGCCGTCACCGCGCAGCGCCATGCGGGAGGCATTGATGGCCTTCACAGCGCCCATTGCATTGCGCTCGATGCACGGTACCTGCACCAAGCCGCCGATCGGGTCGCAGGTGAGGCCGAGGTTATGCTCCATGGCGATCTCGGCGGCGTTCTCCACCTGGGCCGGTGTGCCGCCCAGCACCTCGGTCAACGCGCCGGCGGCCATGGAGCAGGCGGAGCCTACCTCCCCCTGGCAGCCTACCTCCGCGCCGGAGATCGAGGCGTTCTCCTTGTAGAGGATGCCGATGGCACCGGCGGTGAGCAGAAAACGAACCACGCCGTCCTCGTCTGCACCGGGCGAGAAGCGCCAGTAGTAGTGTAATACGGCGGGAACGATCCCGGCCGCGCCATTGGTGGGGGCGGTGACAACCCGGCCACCGGCGGCATTTTCCTCGTTCACCGCGAGTGCAAACAGATTGACCCAGTCCATGGTGCCCAGCGGCACATTGTGCAGGGTGGTGTCGGCCTGGAGCTTGCGGAATAGATCGGCGGCGCGGCGTTTGACCTTCAGGCCGCCGGGCAGGACCCCCTCGGTACGGCAGCCACGCCGCACGCAGTCCTGCATCACATGCCATATCTGCATAAGGTATTGGCGGATCTGGGTTTCGCTGCGCCAGGTCTGTTCGTTGGAAAGCATCAGGTCGCTGATGCGGCAGCCAAGGCGCTCACACTGTTCCAATAGGCTTTTGGCGGAACGGAAAGGGTGCGGCAGCACAGTGTCGTCGGCCTTGATGCGGTCTTCACCGGCGGCCTGCTCGTCCACCACAAAGCCGCCGCCCACTGAGTAGTAGGTACGCTCGGTCAGCACGCCATCATCGCTGCCATGGGCACTGAAACGCATGCCGTTGGGGTGATAGGGCAGGGTCTTTCTGCGGTGGAAGACGAGGTCCTGATCGGGATCGAAGATCAGCGGCCATTCTCCCAACAGTGTCAGCGTGCGCCGCTCGTATACCCGCTGCATCTGCAACGGAATGCTGTCGGTGTCCACCGTCTCCGGCATTTCGCCCAACAGCCCAAGGACTACGGCCTTGTCCGTTCCGTGGCCCTTGCCCGTGGCACCCAGTGAGCCAAACAATTCCACCCGCAGGCGGCCGACACCAGGAAGTTGGCCGGCATCGCGCAATGTCTCGACAAAGCGACCTGCTGCACGCATCGGTCCGACGGTGTGCGAGCTGGAAGGGCCGATACCGATCTTGAACAGGTCGAAGACACTGATTGCCATACTCTGATGCTGGTTCAGATGACGCCAGTGGGCAAGTCCGATAGCCATCGGGGCTAGGCCAATGGGCCTCGGTGTGCGGCTGCACTCGGCCAACATCAGCAGAAGAGGGGCCATCGAATGGCTGGAACGGGCAGCTCAATCAGCCGACTACTCGCTTTCGGTTCGGTTGCGGCGACCGAAACCTTATCCGTGGCTGAAGGTGCCGCGGCCCCTTGCCCGTCAACAGATTCGGAAATTCGGCTATCTGCCGAATGCTTAAGTGAGCGCCATCGGGATCAGGGTAGCTCGATTACCCGGATCACGTTGGTTCCACCGGCGCGCTCACTCTGTCCCGCGGTGGCTACCACGATATCGCCGGAGCGCAGGTAACCCAGGGCCTTGGCGCGCTCGATCCCGAACCCAACCTTCTCCTCGTCGGTCTGATCGCCAACATACTGAATCGGCAGCACGCCCCAGTTCATGCAAAGCCGCCGGGTAACGGCGGTTGAGCGCGTGATGGCCAGTATGGGACAGCCCGGACGGTGCTTGGATACCAATCGGGCGGTACGGCCGGTCTCGGTCAGGCTGAAGATCGCGGCCGCCCCGATCTGATCGGCCATGCGGACCGCTGCTTGGCCGATGGCCTCAGTGACAACATGTGCCGGGTGGAGCGTGATGGTCTGCAAGTAGCCGTATTCGGCCAGATCCGCCTCGGCGCGCAGTGACAGGGTGTGCATGGTCTCGACCGCCCTCACCGGGTATTTGCCCACGGCCGTCTCGCCCGAGAGCATCACGGCCGAGCTTCCGTCGAGGATCGCGTTGGCAACGTCGCTGGCCTCTGCCCGGGTGGGCTTGGGATTGTGCTCCATCGATGCCAGCATCTGCGTCGCAGTGATCACAGGCTTGCCGCGTGAGACCGTGGTCCGGATGATTCGCTTTTGCGCTCCCGGGACCTCGGCAAGCGGCAGCTCCACACCGAGGTCGCCGCGTGCGACCATGACCCCGTCGGCCGCATCGACGATGGCCTCCAGATTGGCCATGCCGGTGCGGTTCTCGATCTTGGCGATGATCGGTATCTCCACGTTGCGCTCGGCGAGGATATCGCGCATCCGCAGGATATCCTCGTCCGACTGCACGAAAGAGGCCGCGATGTAATCGACGTCGTTTTCCGCTGCAAAGCCGAGCTCGCGGATCACGTCATCGCGGTTCTCGGGGCTGACTGCGCTGAGTGACAAGCGAGTATCGGGGAGGTTGACGCTCTTGCTCTCGCCGAGCATGCCGCCATGGACGACCTGGCAGTGGATGGTCCCGGGCTCAATCGAACTAACCTCGAGCTCGATGGCGCCATCGTCGATAAGTATGGGTGTCCTCGGGCGCACCTCCTCGTACAGCTTCACGTAAGACACCGAGACCCCGGCGCTATCGCCGATGCGCCCGTCGGTATACAGGTTGAAGGTGGTGCCTGGCAGTAGCTCGATATTACGAGCCTCGAGGCGGCCGGTGCGAATCTCGACACCGCGCGTGTCGATCATGATGGCGACATTCGTCCCGAGGCTCTCCGCCGCTTGGCGTATCTGCACCAGACGCGCGTGGTGCTCGTCCAGCGTCCCGTGGGAGAGATTCAGGCGGGCCACGTTCATGCCGGCGCGGATCATCGCCTCCAACGTATGCGGCGAATCGCACGCCGGACCGATGGTGGCGACGATCTTGGTCTTGCGCACGGGGTTATTCATCGCTGACCTCGCTTGTCATCTTTTGATTCTTCATCATCTGCCGAACAATCGATTTTCCAGTCCATGACCTCTGTCTATCGTCGAATACCCGGGGGTCGCGATCGAGGCAGTACTTGGAGATAGGTCTGGCGGCCATTAGGTACCTTTTGTCGATACGTACGGCTGGGCCGCGCTGCGTCGCAGGCTACCGGGTGAGACCCCGAACGTCCGCTTGAACGCACGGCAGAACGCAGCTTCGGACTCGTAGCCGAGTTCGCCGGCGATCATCGCAACCGGGTCTGCGGAGTCCAGCAACCGGGTTCGCGCGATCTGCATGCGCCAGTCCGTCAGGTACCGGCCCGGCGATACTCCGACCAGGTCGGTAAATCGCGCCGAAAAAGCAGACCGTGACATTGCGACCGCGCTGGACAGTGCAGCCACGCTCCAGTCGCGCTCGGGTGCCCTGTGGATCAGTGCGAGTGCGCGTCCGATCTGGCGGTCACGCAGTGCGGCCAGCCAGCCCTGATCGGCCTCGGCCGATGTCTCCAGCCAGGAGCGAATGGCCTGGATAACGACGACGTCCGCAAGCCGGGTGATCACGGTCTCGCCACCCGGCTTCAGCGCAGCGGCCTCATTCGCAATGAATCGCAGTGTGCTTTGCAGCCAGCCACCCGCGTCGTCGTTCCAGCCGTCTATGTAGATGCTCTGCGGCAACAGTCGTAGCAGGTGCTGTGCGGCGACGTCGTCAAAGCGAACGACCCCGTACATCGTACGTGTCAATGCGCCACCCCCGCCGTGGCGCATGCATTCATAACGGTCGCTGATCTTCTCGATCGGAAGATCGAACAGCGGTTGCGCGGGCACCTTCGGATCGCTGCTGACGATATGCGGGACACCGTGCGGGATCAGTGCCAGTTGGCCCTGTTCGAGGGCGCGGGGTTCGGCATCCTCGACGGCCAGCCAACACCGCCCTGAAGTGACGACGAGGAACGTCATCACGCCCTCCAATTCCGGGATCTCGATCGCGAACGGTGCCGTGAATTCGCCGCGACAGTAAAGCGTGCCGGTGAGGCGCAGCATGTGCAGCGTTTCGCCCAAGGGGTCCGACGGCGCCGGCAACAGGGGATCGGGCTGGGCCATAAACACCTGCTAGAAATTGAATCAATCCAGTATCCAGCAGAATAGACGATCTGCACATCAATGGCGACAAGATGGCATGGTTGATCCGATCTCTCCAGCCTAGGCTTAGTGCACGTGCTGGCCAATCTGAGGAAATAGATCATGCAACTCACCCCTATTCTCGTTATAGGATCCAGCGGCAAGACGGGCCGCCGCATCACCCAACGACTCACCGATCGGGGATACCCGGTCCGTTACGGATCCCGCCAGTCGACGACACCGTTCGACTGGGACAAGCCGGACTTCTGGCCAGCGGCGCTGTCGGGCGTTCATGCGGCCTACATCTCCTATTTCCCGGACCTTGCCTTTCCGGGCGCGCCAGAGAAGATGCAGGCATTGGTCGAGATGGCGGCTGAGGCCGGCGTCAAGCGACTCGTCCTGCTGTCCGGGAGGGGAGAGCATCATGCACAGCGCTGCGAGGAGATCGTTCGACGATCGGGTCTCGAGTACACCCTGGTACGCGCAGCCTGGTTTGCACAGAATTTCAGCGAGGGCTATCTGCGTGAGCCGGCACTGAATGGCGTCGTTGCGCTGCCGGCCGGTGACGTTTGCGAACCCATTGTCGATGTCGATGACATCGCGGACGTCGCGGTGGCGGCACTGACGGAAGACCGCCATGCCGGGCAGCTCTACGAAGTGACGGGTCCACGACTGCTGTCATTTGCCGAGGCGGCGACTGAACTGTCGGGCGCGATGGCGAGACAAGTCCGCTATCAGCCAATTGCGTTCGACGCGTTTCATTTATCGATGATGGCGCTGGGCGGCGCCGTGGTCGCAGATGTCTTTACCGAGATCTGCCGTGAGGTGCTCGATGGTCGAAACGCGTCGCTCGGCGACGGTGTGCGGCGGGCCTTGGGCAGGGAGCCACGCGATTTCGGTGACTTCTGTCGTGCCGCAGCGGCAGCCGGTGCCTGGGAGCATGCGGGGTAGAGAATGATTGCCGAGGCAGGAAAAAGGCTATCCGCATGCTGGAGCACGAACATCGAGTGAGCCCGATAAGTACCTATCTTTATCTCGTCATGGCAGCGCTTTTCTGGGGCGGGACCTTCGTCGCCGGCCGAAAGCTGGCGCCGCTGCTCGACCCCCATGCGGCCGCCTTTCTGCGGTTTTGCTTGGCCTCGGTACTGTTGTTGGGCTGGCTGTACTGGCGCCTCGGTTGTATCCCGAAGATCAGCAGTCGTCAGTGGCTGGCGGTGATCCTGTTGGGGGCTAGTGGGATCTTTGCCTACAACCTGCTGTTCTTTTCTGGCCTGCAGACCGTCGAGGCCGGGCGCGCCTCGCTGATCATTGCCGCAAACCCCGTGCTGATCGCGCTCGTCTCTCATTGGTTGTTTCGCGAGCACTTGGGGTGGTTCCGCGGGCTCGGCATCGCGTTGTCTGTCGCGGGCGCGATGATCGTTATCGGTCGCGGCGATATCTTCGGATTGCTGGCCGGTCAAGTGGGAACGGGTGAGCTGCTGCTGCTGGGCTGCGTCGTCAGTTGGGTCGCCTACACGCTGATCGGCAGGCGGGTGCTGCGTGGCTTGTCTCCATTGGTCGCGGTCAGCTATGCGAGCGTGGTGGGCACCGTGCTGCTCGGCTTAGTGACGCTGAGCCAGGGTGGGATCGGCCTTGCGGCGATGCAAGATCTCCAGGTCTGGCTGAACATTGCCTATCTGGCGGTGTTTGGCACTGTGCTGGCATTCGTCTGGTTCTATAAGGGCGTCCAGGCCCTGGGTGCATCGCGCGCCGCGCAGTTCATCAATCTGGTGCCGGTCAGCGGTGTGTGCTTGGGGGCCTGGTTGCTTGATGAGCCTGTGACCTGGTCCCTCCTGTCGGGAGGACTGCTGGTGCTGCTGGGCCTGTGGTTAACCAATCGGCCGAGCGGTGGTGCGGCAGCACAGGTGCCCGAACGCGTCTGATTGAGGAAAACGGGAGGGAGATCGGAGACAGGCGAAAGCAAACGTGTATCCGCATGCTGCATAGCCGTCACCACGGTCTAGTGTCAATTAAACTAGACAGTCTTAAGCGACTAGTGTTCTTGACAATTTCGACCATTATGCCTAAGGTTTTTCCAAGACCGGAAAAGGCTGCTCGCAAGCGCGGCCGGCCACCGAACGCTCCTGACCCCCTTGGGTGGCAGGAGCAACCCTGCGTGTGGGGTTCGCACGAAGCTGAGGTGAGTTGAAGCCTCTTGTCTGTCTTGGGAGAAAAACTGATGGAATCTGATGAAAAGGTGTGGCCGACGGGGCTCACCATCAGGGAGTCGGAGGAGCTGCACAAGTACGTCATCGACGGCTCGCGGGTGTTCTTCTTCATTTCGGTACTCGCGCACGTTCTGGCGGCGATTTTGACACCTTGGTTGGGATGAGGAGATAAGGCATGAATAACGGAAAGATCTGGTGCGTGGTCAAACCTTCGGTGGGTCTGCCACTCTTCTTGGGCGGAGTCGCGGCGATCTCGTTTATCGTCCACTTCACGGTCCTCTCTAATACGACATGGTTCCCCGCCTTCTTTGGCGGCTGAGTCCGGCAGACTCTCCCATGCGACGCTGGAAGCCGGGTCGGGGGCGATCGCTCCCGACCCTCTCCAGCCTGGCGCGAAAGTGCATTTGAGACCAAACTCAAGTAACCGGGGTACGAGCGGATGACGGCGTGCGCTTCCCGCGGCCGACGCGTTCTTGCGCGGTCGTGTACCGCCGAAACCGAGTCTCCCCGCCAAACGACCAAACAATTTGGAGACCGATCATGACCGGTTACGCGCGGATGTACGAAATCGAACAGCAGGCGCACGACGCCGTCAACATGCTACGAGCGGAGGGATTTTCCGAGAGCGCGGTTTTCATGGTAACGCCGGGGTCCGGCAATGCTGCGGAGTCTTTCGAGGCGCCGTCGCGGGACATGGGGTCTCTCGAGGCGATAGCCAACGCGATGATGACCGGGAGCCTGTTGGGTGACAAGGCAGATACCTATGTGCAGGGTCTGCGCAGCGGCTACTCAGTAGTGGCGGTCGAAGCGCCGTTTGGGTTAGGGCAGCCTGCGGTCAACATCCTGGAGAGTTTCGGCCCGGTCGACAGCATAAAGAATCAACCGCAGGAACCCCGGAAGGCCTCTGCCTGGGAAAGCGACACGCCGCTGTCCACAGCCCTCGGGCTGAGTCTGATCAAGAGCGATAAGCCGGCGCCATTATCGGACTACTGGGGTATCCCAACGCTCTCCGCGCGCCGCAGCATGTTGTCCTGGTTGTTCGGGCAGCCGCTGAGTCCGAACTTCAAGTTCTCCTCGATGTTGGGCCTCGGTCTGCTCACCCGCAGCGGCACCCCGTTGTCGTCGCTGTTCGGTCTCAGCACCACGACTGCGACGCCGGGCCCTGTGACCGCTGGCTTAGGTATGCCGTTGCAGACGTCCTCTTCGACGCCGCTGTCGTCCACGCTCCATCTCCCGCTGCTGATCAAGGGTTGGCGTGGTCGCTGATTCAAAATAGGCGTGCAATGAATGAAATAGGTGAAATAGGGGACAGACCACGTTTTTGTTGAAAACGTGGTCTGTCCCTCAATGGTAATCCGGCTCCAACCCTCGGAGCGCCTCCCATGTCCCTCACGGTCGCGCCAACTTGAGTGCGATTCTAGCCTGTCTTTTTTTGGTGGATGGGCCAGGCGCCCAGTTGGAAGAAGCGTCTCAAAAAATAGACACCACTAGCAGTCTACTATACTTGACAACATTTTCCGATGACTCTAAGGTATTTCCAGGGCTGAACGGTCTGTGCCGAAGGATTAGAAGGGTCGAACCAGCGTGTGGGGTTCTCGCACGAATCTGAGGTGAGTTGAAACCTCTCATTTGTCTTGGGAGAAAAGTTATGGCGTCAGTTTCGGAAGACATGGAAAAGGTGTGGCCGACAGGGCTCACCATCAGGGAGTCCGAGGAGCTGCACAAGTACGTCATCGACGGCTCGCGGGTGTTCTTCTTCATTTCGGTACTCGCGCACGTTCTGGCGGCGATTCTGACCCCTTGGCTGGGGTGAGGAGAAGGACATGAATAACGGAAAAATCTGGTACTTGGTCAAGCCTTCGGTGGGGCTGCCACTGCTTCTGGGCGGGGTCTGGACGATCTCGTTTATCGTTCACTATACGTCGCTCAAATACCCGACATGGTTCCCCGCCTTCTTCGGCGGCTGAGCCCGGCAGACTCTGCTATGCGTTGCTGGAAGCCGGCTCGGGGACGATCGTTCCCGACCCGTAAACATCTGTCGGTCGACAGGCGCTGAACACAGAATGAACCGCCTCGGTCACAAGATGATAACGGCGTGGGTATCGCTGGGCCCGCGCTTTTTGCCGTTCGCGGACGTCGCGACGCCCGACCTGCCGCTGAGCCGCCTGCTTCGGCTTTCGATGTTTCAGGTCTCGGTCGGCATGGCACTGGTGCTGCTAGTCGGCACCCTGAATCGCGTGATGATCGTCGAGCTCGATGTGCCCGCATCGCTGGTCGGCATCATGCTCGCGCTGCCGCTGGTGTTTGCCCCGTTCCGCGCATTGATCGGCTACAAATCCGATACCCACCGTTGCGAGCTGGGCTGGCGGCGCGTGCCCTTCATCTGGAATGGCACCCTGATGCAGTTTGGCGGATTTGCGGTCATGCCATTTGCACTGCTGGTGCTGGCGGGTAAGTTACAGGCCGCCGATGCCCCGCTGTGGATCGGTCACGCGTCCGCGGCCTTTGCCTTTCTGATGGTGGGCGCGGGCGTGCATACGGTCCAGACCGCTGGCCTCGCGTTGGCGACGGATCTCACGCCACCGGAATCGCACCCGAGAGTCGTCGGTTTGATGTATGTGATGCTGCTCGTGGGCATGATCGCCAGTGCGCTGGTGTTTGGCGCCGCGCTGGCGGATTTTTCGCCGGGGCGGTTGGTTCAGGTAGTGCAGGGTGCCGCGGTAGCGACCGTGCTGCTCAATATCCTCGCGATGTGGAAACAGGAGACGAGAAATCCCCCGCGAGGCGCCGCACCGCGCGCGCCCGATCCGACCTTCAGTGAATCCTGGGCGAGCTTCTGCAAGGGCGAACATGCCGTTCGTAGGCTGGTTATCGTCGGCGTCGGCACCATGGCCTTTAGCATGGCCGATATCCTCCTCGAACCCTTTGGCGGCGAGGTCCTTCATCTCACCGTCGCGGTGACCACCAAGCTCACGGCCCTGCTCGCGCTTGGCGGCCTGCTCGGATTCGGCTTTGCCTCCCATGTGCTCGGTCGCGGTGCCGATCCGTACCGCATCGCGCAGCACGGCGCATTGATTGGGCTGCCGGCCTTTGCGCTGGTTATCGTTGCGGCACCGACCGGCATGACCGCGCTCTTCCTGCTCGGCAATTTCCTGATCGGGTTCGGCGGCGCACTATTCGGCCACGGTACGTTGACAGCGACGATGAACCGGGCGCCAAAGCATCAGGCCGGTCTTGCATTGGGCGCCTGGGGCGCCGTGCAGGCGACAGCGGCGGGCGTCGGCATGGCACTCAGCGGCGTAATCCGCGATCTGGTCAACGCCGCGAATGCAGCGACCGAGGGCCCCTGGGGCTTTACTGCGACGGCCAATGGCTACGTCGCGGTCTACGTGCTCGAGATCGCTCTTCTGGTGGTGACGATTGCGGCCTCGGTGCCGCTGATCCGCCGCCTGGTGGCACGGCGGTCGGACGAGTTGAACCCTGATACTGCGCTCGTTCTGGATGTCTTGCCGACCGGGCCACAGACGGGCGACAACCGGGGTCGCTCAACTTCCTAAGGCGACGCAGATGGCACGACTCCCGATTCTCGAATACCCCGATCCCCGCCTGCGCCTGCGCGCGCAACCCGTGGTCACGTTCGACAACAACGTCGCCCAGCTGGTCGATGACCTGTTCGAGACCCTGTACGCGACGACCGGTATCGGGCTCTCCGCGCCGCAGACGGGTCATTCCCGCCAGGTGGTCGTGATCGACATGTCGGGCAACGCCTCTGCGCCGACGGAATATATCAACCCCGAGATCCTGTCGAGCTCGATGCCGGGTCTCGTTGAGGAAAGCTGCCTCTCGGTCCCCGGCGTGTTCGGCAATCTAATACGGGCGACGCAGCTGCGGGTTCGCGCCCAGGATCGCTTCGGCGAAGTGTTCGAGAGCGATCTCGAGGGTATGCATGCGGTCTGCCTGCAGCATGAGATGGATCACCTCGATGGCAAGCTGTTCGTCGATCGCCTGTCACTGTTCCGACGGCTGCGCGTTCGCGCCGGCGCTGCGGCCCGCGCGCGCAGCGTCCAGGCATCGGCTGGTGTCCACACGGGCGCCGCCTGAAATCATAAAGAGCTTGAACTTAAACGGGGCAGTCGCAATGATGCGTAGGTGCGATTCGCGTTGTTCATCGCATCCCTCACGTCGGCTATCGCTGTCATTTTTTGCCTCCAGAAGACTCCCCGTACACTCCGGATCGCTTTCGCTTGGCGGATGCGACCGACACCAGACGTCCAGTTGCAGGATGCAGAAGCGATGGATCCGCGATCCAGCCCTCCAGCGGGTCAAGATCACTCGGTGCGCCAAAGTCTCTGGTTCGCTGTGACCAGGCCCAGGCCGCCTGGACGGCGCAAAGCAGGGCGTCGAGATGATCGGCCTGGGGATCGTCGGCGAGCTCATCCGGGGCACTGACGGTGACGCCGTGGGATGCCTCGACGCCGCCGCGTCGGATGATCCCGAGCAGATCTCTTCTGGCCTGGTGCTGCGCTGGGGTCTGCTTGGCCCTGGTGTCCTGCTTGTAGCTGCGGCGACCGATGAGGGTGCGGGCAAGCATGCCTGGATAGGCCTCGACCGCGATTCTGTCGGGGTCGCCCAGCTGCAGGCCGGGCAGGGTGACGCCCGCATCCTTTAGGCGCGGGGCGCCCTCGAAAAACATCAGGCCGACCGGGGTGCCGTAGAGCTTTTGCGGGCTGATGGATCCGGCGGCAATGTCGGTGGCGCGGCGATGCTCTTTGTCGCCCGCGGGGCGGTCTTTGCGGTAAGCGTCGAGGGCGGTGCGGAAGCCCTGCCGTCCGAGCCGACTGACATGATCGACATAGCGCGGCCAGGTGTCGGGCCAGCCGATGGTTTCGATGAATCGTCTGGACTGCCCGAAGGGGAAATCGATTCCGGCGATCCAGGGCCCCGGCCTTTGCATGGCCGCCTCGAAGCCTGCGAAGTCCTGCCATGCCGCCAGGCATTGAGCACGGAGGTGGGTGCCTTCGAGCACGCATTCCATGCAGGTGATCGGCTTACTGCGCGTCGGCCGGCTGGTGAAATCAATGCCAAAGATGTGCATGTGCCGACAGTGGCACGGCTTTAGCAATGGATCCAGCACGTTTGAAGTGCTCTACTTGGACCGGACCGCTAGCTTTTGGCTATCGAAACCATTGCCCAACAAATAATCGAGGAGTAAGCCGTCATGCTTGTCACCTTTTCCAGTGAGGCCTATCCGGAGTTCACGATGTTCGGCGACGTGGCCATACGCCTGATCAAGATGATGGGGCACAGTGGGACGGTGCCCAGCGCAATCCTTGCGGCCGATATTCCGGCGTCGCTCGAGCGGCTGCAGGCGGCAATTGCGTCTGACGCGCAGTTGCCTGAAGCGCCGGCGGGCGCAGAGGATGAGGACGGAGAGCCGGCGGTCAGTCTTCAGCATCGCGCCTACGCGCTGATCGAAATGCTCAAGGCGGCGATAAAGGCCGACTGCAATGTGATGTGGGACAGCAACCAATAGATCGGCTTGCCGCAGCGCCATTTGATGCAGCCGCGCAACCTCGAACGCCGGTTCAGTCGATCCCACGCTTAGCGGGCTAGGGGCATTCGGAGACTTGGCATGGGTCATTGCAAGAACCGGTGAAGCGTGTGCCAAGGATCACACATGCATTTATTCCTCGCGATTTCCTCTGCATCGGCGGATACTGACGTTGCAGGACGATTTTATGCTGAGTAGTCACCGGCCATTGCCTTCGTCGTTTGGCCCGCGCGATCGGTATGCCTCTGGGCAACGTCAATGTAGCGACGCCAACAACAAAAGGTACCGGCGCCAGGTGAGCCAATATATGAAAATATCCATCGAGAACCTCGGGAGCGATACCAGCGAGCTAGAGATACGGCGACTCTTCTCCTCCTATGGAAAGGTGCGGTCGATAAAGCTGGCGCTCGGGCCGCTGCACAGTAAACGGCCCGGTTCCGGGATCGTTGAGATGGAAGGCGATCACGCGACGCGTATCGTGGCAGTGCTCGATCGCTGCCTGTTCAAGGGCTCTGTCCTTAGAGTGAAAGAGGCGGATACCGTCGAAGAGGCCGCGTCGCCGGTTAAAGGCGCCACGGAGAAACAGATACCCGAAGCGGACGCTGATTCGAACAATCGCACCCGCAACACACTGAACGTGGTGTCGGTGGAGAGGATCGCCGATTCGGTCACGGGGCAGCCGAACGATTGGTGCCGTTACACCATCACCAGTGGCGCCTCCAGCATCACGGGTTTGCGCCGCGGCAGCGTAGACGAGGTGACGCAATATGCGGAAGAGTCCGCCGAGGCATTCAATCTGCGCAACATGCTGAAGTGTGGCAGGCCGCCCGCCTGGTCTTCGCGCACCAAGAAATAGCCTAAGCTGCATATCTCAACCGTTTGCCTGCTGCGGCCCCCGTTCCCCTCGAAATGACGGGGCGTACTCGTTACGAAACACGGTGACATATGCAGGCTAAGTCCTCGCAAACTCGACCGGCGTTCTTTTTTCTTGCTATTGCAGATTGGTGGGCGTAACGTCCGTGCTCTGCATGATTTTTGTCCTGCCTGTAAAAGTTTAATTCGCTGTTCCTCTTTGTAGATACACCCGAATCGAGCTCTAAAGTGTCAGCCAAGATTCGTCGGAAACGTTCGTCCAGCGTGACGGATTCACTACAAATCTGATGAGGAATTCATTAAATGTCACAACGACAAACTGGAACCGTGAAGTGGTTCGACAGCGGAAAGGGCTTTGGTTTCATCGAGCGCGAAGGGGGCGGTAAGGACCTGTTCGTGCACTTCCGATCCATTGTCGGCGAAGGCCATCGCTCGCTCGAAGACGGCCAAAAGGTCGAGTTCGTGGAGACGGAAGGTGCCAAGGGCCCGCAGGCCGATCAAGTAGTAGTCCTGTAAACCCGTTATGAATTGGCCGCCCCGAGAAACAACGGGGCGGCCGTCCGCACGCTGCTTTGCGCTCTGCAAAGCCGCCCTCCATCGAGTGCACTGCTCGCCCCATTCCCGCTATCCGGGAAATCTCATCAGCCGGCCAACCAACGGCCATGGCGCGCACCGCGTGGTAAAGTTCGGCGTCTGGCGACACCGGGTATTCGCCGCGAACTGACGTAATGGGTATGGCCCATGTGACGGGCTGCAACGCCAATGACTGAAACCATCCTGCTTACCGCAACGCGTGTCTGCACTTTTATTGGCAAAAGGTCGTTGACCAACGCCAGCGGCTTTTTCTTCGAAAGGGACGGGCGACTTTTTTTGGTCACCAGCCGCCACGTGGTGGCCGATGAGCCGAGTAAGCACTTTCCGGATCGCCTCGAGATAGAGATGCACACCGACCCCGGCAATGTGACGCAGTCGATCGGTTTCTCGATCCCGCTTTATCGATCGGGCAAGAGCGTTTGGCGGCAGGGCCATGATTCCGGCGGTGATGTGGATATCGCGGTGATCGAGCTTTCGCGCGCCGCTTTGCCCGCGTCAGTGGTCTACAGCGCATTCACGCCCAGTCATCTGAGCAAGCCAGTCGACGACGTCGAAGTCGGCGCGACCTTGCTGGTGGTCGGCTTCCCGTTGGGTTTTCACGATACGCTGCACCACATGCCGGTCGCGCGCCAGGCCGTGGTGGCATCCTCGTTCAGCCTGCGCTTTCAGGGCATGGGCTATTTCCTGACCGACGCAAGGACCCATCGCGGCACCAGCGGCGCGCCCGTGGTGATGCGGGTCGCAACGCCCGACCCCGAGCTCGGCGATCTGCAGTGGAAACTGCTCGGTGTCCATTCGGCGCGGCTCGACGTGGGCAGTCGTGACGTGGATGTGGATGAGGCACTGGGACTGAACTGCGCCTGGTATGCCGATATCCTGATGACGCTTACAGAGTCCTAACGTTAGTCGGCATCTGTCACCGGCCGGGCCGCTCAGTCGAGCGGCTGCAGCAGTTCCCGCAGGTCGTCCTCGCTGAGGCCCAGCCCCTGTTGGTCCTGTCCCTCGCGGTAGAGGCCGCTGGCCAGCGCCGCCTTGCGCGCCTGCAGCGCCAGGATCTTCTCCTCGACCGTCTGCTCGGTAACCAGTTTGTAGACGAATACGGTGTTGGTCTGGCCGATGCGGTGGGCGCGGTCGGTAGCCTGATTCTCGACCGCCGGGTTCCACCAGGGGTCGTAGTGGATCACGGTATCGGCCTCGGTAAGGTTGAGGCCCACACCGCCGGCCTTGAGGCTGATCAGGAACAGCGGCACCGCACCACTGCGAAACGCCTCGATCACCTGCTCGCGCTTGCGGGTTTGTCCGGTCAGCTTGGTGTATTCGATGCCGACGCGCTTGAGTTCGTTCTCGATCAGGCCGAGCATGGTGGTGAACTGCGAGAACAGCAGGATGCGCCGCCCCTCTTCGAGTAGCTCCGGCAGCATCTCCAGCAGCAGTTCCAGCTTGGCCGACTGCTCGACCTTGCGCGCCTGTTCGAGTTTGACCAGGCGCGGGTCGCAGCAGATCTGTCGTAGCTTGAGCAGCGCATCGAGGATGGTGATCTGGCTGCGCGCGAGCCCCTTGCGACTCAGTGACTCGCGCACCTGCTTGTCCATGGCCGCGCGCACGCTCTCGTACAGTCCGGCCTGGGCATCGGCGAGGGCGACGGTGCGCACGATCTCGAGCTTTTCCGGCAGCTCGCTGGCCACCGCCTGCTTGGTACGCCGCAGCAGAAAGGGCGCGATGCGTCGCTGCAGCGCGGTGCGGCGCGCCTGGTCGCCGTGTTCCTCGATGGGTAACCGAAACAGGCGGCGGAACTGTTGCGCGTCGCCAAGATAACCGGGCGCCAAGAAATGAAACAACGACCACAGCTCGCCGAGGTGGTTCTCCATCGGGGTACCCGTCAGGCAGAGTCGGTGGCGGGCATCGAGTTCGCGCACGATCTGCGTGGCTTTGGCGCGCGGGTTCTTGATGTTCTGCGCCTCGTCCAGGATCAGGTAGTGGAACTCCTGGGCACGCAACACCTCTTGATCCCGCCGCAGCAGCGGATAGGTCGTCAGCACCAGGTCGTAATCGCCGATGTGCTTGAAGTGCGCGCGGCGCTCGGGTCCATGCAGCGTCAGCACACGCAGCGATGGCGTGAATTGCGCCGCCTCGTGGCGCCAGTTGGCCATCAGGCTGGTCGGGGCGATGACGAGGGCGGGGCGGTCGAGGCGCTGGGCGTGCTGTTCCGCGAGCAGCAGGGCGAGGGT
>JBATKF010000263.1:0-56232 GCA_049669185.1 Sedimenticolaceae bacterium
GCTTCGGAAACACGGAGTTGGAAACTCATTTAGAGCTATCGTATTTTTCTAAAATGGCATCCAAGGCAGCCAGAGATTCAGCCTTATTAACGTAGCTGCCTGACTCTTCCGATTGCTTTTTTGCAGCCAAGCCCCTTGAAATGAATTCGTTCTGAGCTTTGCGAAATTCAATCTGCTTGACCACCGAGCTTTCTACGAACGCACTAAGCGACTCGTTTTCCCGCAAAACACTCTCGGCGGCCTCCCGGAGTTCAGGAGTTACCCGCAAAGGGGGGATAGTTGCTGATGTCATGACATAGTTACCCGCATCGCTTTTGCGATACATTCTAGCCCACAATCGCAACCGTGCAAATAATTCGTGACCCCTCTCAATTTTCATGCGGATTAGGAACGCCTTCATTCGCAGCCCAACAGAGAGTAAGTCAGACTCCGCCTATCTCCACCCACAGCATCATGCAGCGAAACTGGACAAAAAAGCAGATAGTCAGCGAGTAGCCATCGAGTAGCCATCGATGCTTACTTGGTGTCGGGTCCTGCCGGTCAGGAGTCTAGACAGCTGCCGCTCGGGGAGATTTTCCGGCCTATGACCGGTACTCGGTCCATAGCGGAAGCAGTTGCACTGAGTCTTCAGTGGTGGCCTTGGCCGAGGACCAGCCCGCAAAGAGGTCCTATCGGCGGTCTGTTCTGCGACATACAGACACTCGAACCGTGTATCGGTAACCACTCCGACGTTCTGCCTCTCATTCGGCACTACACAATCGCCGGGTAACTCCTCAGTTCAGACCAACGGATCAGGTTGGCCTGGCAAATTGTTTAATATAGACTAAACACCATGATGCTAGGTAGTCGACCAAACAAAATCGCAGGTCCGTCGCGGATGCGGCAGGCAGTAGCGTATGCGCGGGTTTCCTCCAAGGAGCAGGAGAAGGAGGGATTCTCGATTCCGTCGCAGCTGAAGCTGCTAAGGGACTACGTGCTGGTTGGAGGGCATCCAGGTCGTCGAAGAGTACGTCGACGTGGAGACCGCCAAGCAGGCCGGTCGCTCCAGCTTTGGCGAGATGGTGGACTATCTCCACCAGCACCCGGAGACCCGCATCATCCTGGTCGAGAAGACCGACCGCCTGTACCGCAACCTGAAGGACTGGGTGACCCTTGACGAGCTTGATCTGGAGATCCACTTCGTCAAGGAGGGTGTCGTCCTCTCCGCCGATTCCCGCTCATCCGAGAAGTTCATGCACGGCATCAAGGTGCTGATGGCGAAGAACTATATCGACAACCTTTCGGAAGAGACCCGAAAGGGGATGACCGAGAAAGCAGAGCAGGGAATCTGGCCATCCTATGCTCCCTACGGCTACCGAAACGTTCTCGGTGAAAACGGCAAGAAGACCATCGAACCAGACCCGGAGCTGGTGCCCGTGGTCCGTCAGATGTTCGAATGGTACGCAACTGGGCGATTTTCTGTGAAGGACGCCACCCGGATGGCGCGTGAGGCGGGCCTGGCATTCCGGAAAAGCGGAAATCCGATGCCCCGCAGCAGCGTGCACAAGATGCTGCGCAATTCGATCTACATGGGCGAATTCGTCTGGAAGGGGAAGACCTACCAAGGTAACCACGAGCCAATCATCAACCGTGAGCTTTGGGATAAAGCGCAGGCGGTGCTCGATGGTCGAAATGCGAGGCCGACGCGAAAGACCAAGCGCGAGTTCGCGTTCACCGGCCTGATCCGCTGCGGGCACTGCGGCTGCTCGATGGTCGCCGAGATCAAGAAGAGCCGCTACGTCTACTACCACTGCAGCCGCGCCAAGGGGAAATGCCCCGAGCCGTACACTAGGGAGGAGGTGCTGGAGGAACGGTTTGCCGAACTGCTCGATCGCCTGCGCTTCGATGACGAGGTCCTCGCCTGGGTGTCGCAGGCCCTGCGGGTCAGCCACGGTGACGAGAAGCAGCACCACGAGGATGCCATCCGGCGGATTCAGGCCGAGTACGACCGGTTGCAGAACCGGATCGACGTCATGTACATCGACAAGCTCGACGGTCGCATCGACACCGATTTCTTCGACCGTAAGGCCGCGGAGTGGCGCGAGGAGCAGCGGAAGTGCCTGGAACTGATCCGCGAACACCAGGACGCCAACCAGACCTACCTCGACGAGGGCATCCGCCTGCTCGAACTCGCGCAGAAGGCCGGTGCGCTGTTCCGGAAACAGTCCCCGGCCGAAAAACGCCGGCTGCTCGGCTTCGTACTATCGAACTGCACCTGGAAGGACGGTGAACTTACGGCCGCATACCGCCAACCGTTTGACCTGCTTGCGAAAAACGTGATTGCGCTGGAAACAAAAATTCCGGCTGAGCGCGCTCAAACCGGCATTTCTGAAAATTGGCTCCCCCGGTTGGATTCGAACCAACGACCAACGGATTAACAGTCCGCTGCGCTACCGCTGCGCCACAGGGGAATATTTGCGAGCGCAGATCTTATGTTTTCCGGCGATTTGGGTCAACACTGTGACTCATTGCAGTCCCCCCCTTCCTGCGACCGTGCCGAGTTGTCGAGGCTGCCGTTCAGTTGCAGGTGATCGGTCGGTTGTCAGGGGCCCGTTGGTCCACGCGGGCGCGGCCGCTTCCATACAGGACCACGGCGCGGTGGATCTCGGCATCTTCACCTTGGCAGATGCTGAACGTGGTGTTGGTGCTCCAGGCGGCGCCATCGCCGCGGAAGCGGATCGCCGGACGCCCGGCGGTGCTGTGAAGGCGCAGGCCGGGTGCCTGTGGCCCCTGGACGCGCAGCACTACCTCGTCCGGCGTGCGTTCGCGGTCGCCGTCGTGGTCGATAAATATCAGGTAGCCGCGCTGCCACCCCTGCGGATCCCCAGAGCAGCTGTCCCCGTCGTCGCTGGGGCACAGGCTGATCTTCTGATTGCGCATCACCGCCTCGTTGCGGGCATAACGCAGGTGGGTCAGGAGCTGATTGGCGGCTGTCGTGACTTGTGAGCGCCCGGCGAGCGCCGCCCAGCTCGGCAGCAGGATCGCCAACGAGATGCCGGCGACGGCCAGGGTGGTGGTCAATTCGACCAGGGTGAGTCCGCGCGGTATTCGTGGCAGTGTGTTGTCGACGTCCATGTCGATTCGCCTCCTTGCGATCAGCGACGCCCGATCCTTGGGCGCCGGGGTTGGCTATGAGGGTTCGCGCGGCGTGCGTCAGCCCGCTACGGTTTCGATCCGCCCTAGCGCATTCTCGAGGTTTTCCATGCTGGTCGCAATGGAGATGCGGACATGGCCCGGCGTGCCGAACGCCGTGCCGGGGACCAGCGCGACGCCGGCGTTGACGATCAAGTGCTCGGCGAGCTGAAGGTCGTCGTTTACACCGTCGAGGGCGTCAATCAGCCCCTTCACCGACGGGAACACGTAGAAGGTACCGTCGGTCGGCAGACAGTCGATACCGGGTATGCCGTTCAGGCGTTCCACGACATAGTCGTGCCGCTTCTTGAACTGCACCAGCATCTCGTCGATGCAGTCCTGCGGCCCGTTGAGCGCGGCCTCCGCCGCGTACTGCGAGATCGAGGTCGGATTCGAGGTGCTTTGGGACTGAATCTTCTTCATCGCCTTGATGACCTCGGCGGGGCCGCCGGCGTATCCGATGCGCCAGCCGGTCATCGAATAGGCCTTGGACACGCCATTCAGCACCAGGGTGCGGTCGGTCAGATCGGGGCAGACGTTCAGAATATTCACGAACGGTACCTGGGTGTTCCAGCGGATGTGCTCGTACATATCGTCGGTCGCGATCGCCACCTTCGGGAAATCGCGAAGGACCTCACCGAGCGCCCCCAGTTCATCGGCGGTATAGGCCATGCCGGTAGGGTTCGAGGGGCTGTTGATGACCACTAGGCGGGTCTTGTCGGTGATCGCACCGCGCAGTTGTGCCGGACTGATCTTGAACTGCTGGTCGTCACCGGCATGCACCAGCACCGGTTCGCCACCGGCCAGGATCGACATGTCGGGATAAGACACCCAATAGGGGGCCGGGATGATCACTTCGTCGCCGGGGTCGAGGATGGCCTGCGCCAGGTTGTAGAAGCTCTGTTTGCCGCCGCACGACACCAAAATCTGGTCGGCCGCGTAGTCCAGGCCATTGTCGCGCCGGAACTTGTCCATTACGGCCTGTTTCAGGCTGGGCGTCCCATCCACCGGTGTGTACTTGGTCTTGCCGGCGGCGATGGCCTTCCGGGCGGCATCCTTGATGTGTTCTGGTGTGTCGAAATCGGGCTCACCGGCACCCAGGCCGATGACGTCCTTGCCTTCGGCCCGCAGCGCCGCGGCGCGTGCGGTGATGGCCAGTGTTGGGGAGGGCTTGACGGCCTGTACGCGGCTGGAAAGCTTGATGCTCATGGGCTTGCTGACTGGATTCCGTGTTACTGGACTTTGGGCGGTCCGACAGGTTGGTATCATAGCGGATTGATTCACTGGCGATCATCCTCTTTATGGCGAAAACGATTTTCCAGCTGCACAGCCCGTTCGCACCCGCCGGCGATCAGCCTGGCGCGATCGCGCGGCTGGTTGAGGGGCTGCACGATGGCGAGGCCGGGATGACGCTGCTCGGGGTGACGGGTTCGGGCAAGACCTTCACGATTGCCAACGTGATCGATCGCGTGCAACGCCCGGCCATCGTGCTGGCGCCCAACAAGACCCTGGCGGCGCAGCTCTATGGCGAGTTTCGGGATTTCTTCCCCAAGAGCGCGGTCGAGTACTTCGTCTCCTACTACGACTACTACCAGCCCGAGGCCTATGTGCCGGCGTCGGACACCTTTATCGAAAAAGACGCCTCGGTGAACGAGCACATCGAACAGATGCGCCTGTCGGCGACCAAGGCGCTGCTCGAACGCCGCGATGTCATTGTGGTCGCCACGGTCTCGTCCATCTACGGACTGGGCGACCCGCGTCAGTACCTGCGAATGATGCTGCATATCTCGCGCGGCGAGCGCATCGACCAGCGGGCAGTCCTGCGCCGGCTCGCCGAACTGCAATACAAGCGCAACGACATGGAGCTGCACCGCGGCACCTATCGGGTGCGCGGGGAGGTCATCGACATCTACCCGGCCGAATCCGACGCCGAGGCAGTGCGCGTCGAGCTGTTCGACGATGAGGTCGAGAATCTGTCGCTTTTCGACCCCTTGACCGGCGAGATCCTGCGCAAGGTGCCGCGCTACACCGTGTACCCGAAAACGCACTATGTCACCCCGCGCGAGACCATCCTCGCGGCGGTGGAGGCGATCAAGGTCGAGCTCAAACAACGCCTCGAGCAACTGCATGAGATGAACAAACTGGTCGAGTATCAACGCCTGGAGCAACGTACCCAGTTCGATCTCGAGATGATGATCGAGCTCGGCTACTGCTCGGGGATCGAGAACTACTCGCGTTATCTGTCCGGGCGCGCACCGGGCGAGGGGCCGCCGACCCTGTTCGACTATCTGCCCGAGGATGCGCTGCTGGTAGTCGACGAATCGCATGTCACCATTCCACAGCTCGGTGGTATGTACCGCGGCGACCGTTCGCGCAAGGAGACCCTGGTCGAGTACGGTTTCCGCCTGCCGTCGGCGCTGGACAATCGTCCGCTGCGGTTCGAGGAATTCGAGTCACTCTCGCCGCAGACCATCTACGTCTCGGCGACGCCGCGCGATTATGAACGCGACCACTCCGGCGCGATTGTCGAGCAGGTGGTGCGACCGACCGGGCTGGTCGATCCGGAGATCGAGGTGCGCCCGGCGACCAGCCAGGTCGACGACCTGCTGTCGGAAATCAATGCGCGGGCCGCGATGGGAGATCGCGTGTTGGTCACCACGCTGACCAAACGGATGGCCGAGGATCTGACCGACTATCTGCTGGAACACGGCGTGCGTGTGCGCTACCTGCACTCGGATATCGATACCGTCGAGCGGGTCGAGATAATCCGCGACCTGCGCCTGGGCGAGTTCGACGCGCTGGTCGGCATCAACCTGCTGCGCGAGGGCCTGGACATGCCCGAGGTCTCGTTGGTAGCGATCCTCGACGCCGACAAAGAGGGCTTCCTGCGCTCGGAGGGCTCGCTGATCCAGACCATCGGGCGGGCGGCGCGCAACGTGCGCGGCAAGGCCATCCTGTATGCGGACAAGATCACCGGGTCGATGCGACGTGCGATCGACGAGACCGAGCGGCGGCGGCGCAAGCAGATCCAGTTCAATGCGGAGCAGGGCATCACGCCGCAAACGGTGCAAAAGAACATCACCGACATCATGGAGGCCGCCTATCCCGGCGCGCCACCGACGGCCAAACGCTTTGCCAGGGCCGCCGAAGAGGCGGCCGAGTATGCCGCCATGACGCCGGCGCAGATGGCCAAGAAGGTGCAGGCGCTGGAAAAGGCCATGTACCGTCATGCCAAGAACCTGGAATTCGAGGAGGCGGCGCGGGTCCGCGACGAGATCAAACGGCTGCAGCGCAGTGGGGTCGCGGCTTAGAAATAGGGTCCCTGCTCCCGCCGGGAGAGGGCGCAATCGGCCTTATGGCCGATCGATTATGCGGGTTGGCGTCAAAGCGCCCGAATCTTCTGCGCCTGGGCGGACAGGTCCTGCACGGCCGCCTGGTTTTGCGCCATCTTGTCGCGTTCCTTCTGCACCACCGCTGCGGGGGCCTTGTCGACGAACGCCGGATTGGCGAGTTTCTTTTCGGTGCGTGCTATGTCCTGGCGTAGGCGCTCGATCTCCTTGTCCAGGCGCGCCAGCTCCGCGGCCTTGTCGATCAGGCCGGCGAGCGGGATCAGCACCTTCATGTTGCCGACCAGCGCGGTGGCCGACTCGGGCCCGGGATCGCCGGGTTCGAGCACGGTGATGGATTCGATACGGGCGAGAAAATCGAGCAAGGCACGGTGCTTCTCGGCCCACGCGCGGTCGTTTTCGTCACTGTCGGCCAGCAATACAGGAACCGTCTTGCCCGGCGCAATATTCATCTCGCCCTTGATACTGCGGATGCCGAGGATGAACTGCATGACCCACTGCATCTCGGTCTCCGCGGCCTCGTTGACGAGTGCGGCGCGATAGGTCGGATAAGGCTGGCGCATAATGCTGTCGGTGACCTCGTCGCCGGCTACCCGCTTGCCCGTCAGCGGCGCCACGCGCTGCCAGATCTCCTCGGTGATGAATGGCATGATGGGGTGGATCAGGCGCAGCAATGACTCGAGCGCGCTGACCAGGGTGCGCCGGGTGCCGCGCTTGGCGGCGTCGCTGGATGCGTCATTGTTCAACACCGGCTTGCACAGCTCGAGGTACCAGTCACAGTACTCGTTCCAGGTGAACTCGTAGATGGCCTGTGCGGCCTGGTCGAAGCGATAGCCCTCGATCGCCTCAGTGACCGCGCGTTTGGTCTTCTGCAGACGCGAGAGTATCCAGCGGTCGGCGATTGAGCGTTCGAGATCCTTACCGTCCAGGCCACAATCCCGGTCCTCGGTATTCATCAGCACGAAGCGCGACGCGTTCCAGAGTTTGTTACAGAAGTTCCGGTAGCCTTCGATGCGACCGCTGTCGAGTTTTATGTCTCGGCCGGTGGCGGCGAGCGCCGCAAAGGTAAAGCGCAGCGCGTCGGTGCCATAGGCAGGGATGCCGTTGGGAAAGTTCTTGCGCGTGAGCCGTTCGATGCGTTGTGCCAGTTGCGGCTGCATCATGCCGCTGGTGCGCTTGGCGACCAGGGATTCGAGGTCGATGCCGTCGATTACATCGATAGGATCCAGGACGTTGCCCTTCGATTTGGACATCTTCTGGCCCTCGGCATCGCGCACCAGGCCATGTACGTAGATCTCTCGGAATGGCACGTCGTCCATGAACTTCAGCCCCATCATGATCATCCGCGCCACCCAGAAAAAAATGATGTCGAATCCGGTGACCAGCACGCTGGTGGGGTAGAACTGCTGCAGCCGCTCGGTCTGTTGGGGCCAACCTAAGGTCGAGAACGGCCACAGCGCCGAACTGAACCAGGTGTCCAGCACATCCTCGTCCTGCCGCAGTGGGTATTCGGCAGCCAGTTTATGTCGCGCACGCACCTCCTCCTCGCTGCGCCCGACATAGATGTTGCCCTCGTCGTCGTACCAGGCCGGGATGCGGTGTCCCCACCAGATCTGCCGACTGATGCACCAGTCCTGGATGTTGCGCATCCACTCGAAATAGGTATTTTTCCAGTTGTCCGGCACGAAGCGAACCCGGCCTGACTCGACGGCCTCGACCGCCGGCCTGGCCAGTGGGGCGACTTTGACGTACCACTGATCGGTCAGGAAGGGTTCGATGACGGCGCCGGAACGATCGCCGCGCGGCACCATCAGCTTGTGGTCGACGACCTGCTCCAGCAGCCCCTGTGCCTCGAGATCGGCGACGATCCGGGCGCGCGCCGCATAGCGGTCCATGCCGATGTAGGCCGCTGGAATGAGTTCGCCTTCGTCGGCCTCGTTGGGCCGAATCGCGGCATCGATGCTGAAGAGGTTGATCAGCCCGCCGTGCTGCTGGCTGCTGATTGGCGTCTCATCGCGATGCCGCTGCCACACCGCATAGTCGTTGAAATCATGCGCCGGGGTGATCTTTACACAGCCGGTGCCGAACTCCGGGTCGGCATGCTCATCGGCGATGATGGGGATGCGGCGACCGGTCAGCGGCAGTTCGACCAGCTCGCCGATCAGGTGTCTGTAGCGCGCGTCGTCCGGATTGACCGCGACGGCGCAGTCGCCCAGCATGGTCTCCGGCCGGGTAGTCGATACCACCATGTGACCCTGGCCGTTGGACAGCGGATAGCGCATGTGCCACATGTGCCCGGTCTCTTCCTCCGAGATCACCTCGAGATCTGAGACCGCGGTATGCAGCTTGGGATCCCAGTTGACCAGGCGCTTGCCGCGGTAGATCAGCCCCTCTTCGTAGAGTCGGATAAAGACCTCGCGCACGGCCACGGAGAGTCCCTGATCCATGGTGAAGCGTTCGTGCCGCCAGTCGAGAGAGGAACCCAGACGGCGCAGCTGGCGCGTGATATTGCCGCCGGACTCTGCCTTCCATTCCCACACGCGCTCGATGAACTTTTCGCGTCCCAGGTCGTGCCGCGTGAGGCCGGCGGCCTCGAGCTGCCGCTCTACCACCATCTGGGTGGCGATGCCGGCGTGGTCGGTACCCGGCTGCCACAGGGTGGGGCGGCCGCGCATGCGGTTGAAGCGGATCAGGGTGTCCATCACCGTGTTGTTGAAACCGTGCCCCATGTGCAGGTTGCCGGTGACATTCGGCGGCGGGATCATGATGCAGTAGGCAGGACCGTCGCCGTGGGTCGGTTCGAACCAACCGCGGTCCTCCCATATCTGATACCAGCGTTGCTCTATCGCATGGGGGTCGTAGGTCTTTTCCATCAGGGCGGGGTCCGGCCAAGTGCTGCTCAGTGGCGGCAAAGTATACCGCCATACCCGGAGCGCCGGGACCGTCGCCGGCCCGCGCCGAAAAGGGAGCGGTATCGGCGAGTCACCGGGGGGTTGGGTGAGCACTCAGGTCGTGTTGCGCGCAGGGCGCTGATTGTAGTGGGTGTGCAGTGTATGATTCGCAGCAAGCAATCCGATCGCCAACCGGTAACTGGCCATTTGTAGTCCGATCCCCTTGTCAACCTCGCGATACGCCGGCATGCCGCGCTATGTGCCTACCTCGATCCCAAGCTGGACTGGGCCAATGCCGCCTTGGCATTTCGCCGGCGCTGCCCGTGGCTGTCCGACCATCACAGATCGGCTGGCCGCGAAGGGCGCGGATTGATGCCGGCCGATCCCATCGTAATCTCGCGCGATCAGCACACGCTCTCGCGCGCCAATATCGCGCCGAATGCACTGAAGGTGCTGTACCGGCTGAAGGCCGCCGGCTACGAGGCCCACCTGGTTGGCGGCGGCGTGCGCGATCTGCTGCTCGGGCGCGAGCCCAAGGACTTCGATGTTGCCACCGATGCGAGACCCGAGGACGTGCGCGAGGTGTTCCGCAACTGCCGTCTGATCGGCCGGCGTTTCCGTCTGGCGCATGTGCATTTCGGCCGGGAGATCATCGAGGTGGCGACGTTCAGGGCCGGTCAGGATGGGGCGGAAACGAACGACCATCAGACCGATGAGGGCAGGCTGCTGCGCGACAATATCTACGGCAATATCGAGCAGGATGCGCTGCGGCGCGATTTTACGGTCAATGCGCTGTACTACAACATCGCGGACTTCTCGATCATCGACTACGCCGGCGGTGTCGAGGACCTGCGCCAGGGGGTGCTGCGTCTGCTCGGCGATCCGGAGACACGCTATCGGGAAGACCCGGTGCGCATGCTGCGCGCCGTGCGCTTCGCTGCCAAGCTGGGATTTCGGGTAGCGGCGGAGACCGAGGCGCCGATTGGCGATCTGGCGTCACTGCTCGCCGACGTCCCGCCGGCGCGGCTGTTCGAAGAGGTGCTCAAGCTGTTCCTCGGCGGTACCGCGGTCGGCAGTTTCGAAAAGATGCGCCAGTACGGTCTTTTTGCGCAGCTGTTCCCGCAGACCGAGCGCTGCCTCAGCGAACTCGATCATGAGTTTCCGCTGACGCTGGTGTTGCGCGGGCTGGAGAATACCGACAACCGGATTCGTGAAGAAAAGCCGGTTACCCCGGCATTCCTGTTTGCGGTGCTGCTTTGGGAGCCGGTCAGACAGATCGCCGAGCGTCTTGAATCCGACGGAATGCTGCCCTACCAGGCCATTCAGCAGGGTGCGGCCGAGGTGATCGCACTGCAGCTGGCCCGCGTGGCGTTGCCGCGGCGTTTCAGCACGCCGATGCAAGAGATCTGGGCGCTGCAGGCCCGCTTGTCGAATACTCGGGGAAAACGTCCACGACGCCTGCTGGCGCATCCGAGGTTTCGCGCCGCCTACGATTTTCTGCTGCTGCGGGCGGCGGCGGGCGAGGTCGATCCAGGGCTGGCGGAATGGTGGACTGCGTTCCAGGCCGAGGAAGGAGAGACGCCTGCGGTAGCCTTGCCGGAGACCCCGGTCAGGCGCTCGCGTCGTGGGGGGCGTCGTCGGCGCCGCAAGCCGGCGCCTGCCGCCCAGGAATGAACGCCGCCGCGGTGACTGCCTTCGTCGGTTTGGGCAGTAATCTGGGCAAACCTGTCGCACAGGTGCGCGAGGCGATGCGCGAACTGGACGAGCTGCCGCACACCCGTCGGATCAGCCAGTCGCGTTTGTACCATTCGTCGCCGCTCGGTCCGGCCGGTCAGCCGCCCTATGTCAATGCCGTCGCGATGCTGCACACGACCCTGGATCCGGGTGCCCTGCTCGCCGGGCTGCACGATATCGAGCAGCGGCATGGCCGGCTGCGCAATGAACGCTGGGGTCCGCGAACGCTGGATCTGGATCTTCTCCTGTACGGTGACCAGCAGATTGAGACACCGCGCCTGCGCGTGCCTCACCCTGAGTTGCATCGACGTGACTTCGTCCTGGTGCCGCTGTTCGACATCGCGCCCGATCTGTACCTTCCCGGTCTGGGGCCGCTGGCTGATTACGTCGAAAGTGCCGCGCAACGGGCTCTGCGGCCGGTGGCGTCCGCCGATAGTGACTGACACCTTTAGATCGACACTATTTCAACCCATCACCGCTGGCGATAAACTGACCTGGCGTGACTAACAACCGCACGCGGTTCGACAGGAGGACAGGTGAGCAAGATCACAATCAGCACCCTCGACCGTATGAAGGCCGCGGGTGAGAAAATTGCCGTCATGACCAGCTATGACGCCAGTTTTACCCAACAGATCGAGCAGGCTGGCATGGATGTAATCCTGGTCGGCGATTCGCTGGGGATGGTCGTACAGGGCCATGAGAGCACCCTGCCGGTGACGGTCGACGACATGGTGTATCACACCGCCAATGTGATGCGCGTGAGTCGGCACGCAATGGTCATCGCCGACATGCCCTTCATGAGTCACGGTACCCCCGAGCAGGCATTGAACACGGCCGGCCGCCTGATGAAAGAGGGCGGTGCGCACATGGTCAAGATCGAAGGCGGCGCGCCGCAGATCGATACGGTCCATCACCTGACCGCCCGCGCCGTGCCGGTGTGCGGCCATCTCGGGCTGTTGCCGCAATCGATTCATCAGCTGGGGGGCTACCGTGTCCAGGGTCGGGAAGAGCACGCAGGCGAGCGTATTCTCAACGACGCCGTCGCGCTGAGCGAGGCGGGGGCACAGATGCTGGTGCTGGAGTGTGTGCCGGCGGTGTTGGCCGAGGAGATCACGCGGGCGCTGGAGATTCCGGTCATCGGCATCGGCGCCGGGGCCGAGACCGACGGGCAAGTCCTGGTCTTGTACGACATGCTCGGCATTACCCCCCAGGGGACGCCGAGTTTTGTGCATGACTTCCTCGCCGATACGGGCAGCGTGCCGCGCGCGCTGGCCGCCTATGTAAAGGCGGTCAAGGAAGGCACCTTCCCGGCGAGCGAGCATCACCTGGCGTGATCACCGTCAAGGAGGTCGGCCCGCTGCGCGCGCAGGTGGAGAGCTGGCGACGCGGCGGCAATGTGGCCTTCGTGCCGACCATGGGCAATCTGCACCCCGGCCACTTGTCGCTGGTCCAGGTCGCCCATCAGCTGGCGGATCGGGTGGTGGTGAGTGTCTTCGTCAACCCGCTGCAGTTCGGCGCCGGTGAAGACTTCGACAACTATCCTCGCACGCTGCAGCGCGATTCCGACATGCTCGAGAAAGAGGGCGTCGATCTGTTGTTTGCACCGGGTGTCGGGGTCATGTACCCAAAACCGCAGGCCGAGCAGACGCGCGTCGAGGTGCCCGGCCTGTCCGGGATATTGTGCGGTGCCTGCCGGCCGGGCCACTTTATCGGTGTCGCCACCGTGGTATGCAAACTCTTCAATATGGTGCAGCCCGATATCGCGGTGTTCGGCAAGAAAGATTTCCAGCAGCTGATGGTGATTCGGCGCATGGTCGAGGATCTGGCCATGCCGGTGAGGATCGAGGGTGCGGCAACGCTGCGTGAGGCGGACGGTCTGGCGATGAGTTCCCGCAATGGCTACCTCACCAAGGTCGAACGCGCGACGGCCCCGATTCTGAATCGGGTATTGAACGGCATGGCGGCACAGTTGCGCGGCGGCAGCGATGACTTCGCCGGCCTGCAGGCGCGGGCCGCGCTGGAACTGGAAGACAGCGGTTTTCGCACCGATTACATTGCGATCCGTCGCGCCGCCGACCTCGCAGTACCCGCTGCAGGGGAAAAAGACCTGGTGGTGTTGGCGGCCGCATTTCTCGGCAAGACGCGCCTCATCGACAATATCGAGATCGCTCGCTAGCCCGCAACAGTCACCCCGTATTGCGCATCCCGCCGGCGATTGCATTGATCGATCGCAGTAAGGGATCGAGATTGGCCTCGCGATCGGTGTCGCGTGACTCTGGATGCCGGAAGCGCTGCAGCAGCTCGAGCTGGATGTGGTTCAACGGATCCAGATAGGGATCGCGGCGGGTCAACGACAGCTTCAGCAGGGGGTTGTCGTCCAGCAGTTCGTCGATTTGTGCCACCTTGCGGATCCAGCCTATGGTGCGCCAGTACTCGGCCTCGATCAGCCCGAACACGGTATCGCGGGTCTGTGCATCGTTGCACAGCGCGGCGTATTCCCGCGCGATGTCCATGCGTGATTTGAACAGGGCCATCTGGGTGTTGCTGAGCAGCGCACGGAAGAAAGGCCATTCCCGGTACATCTCACGCAGTACCTTGAGGCTTTTTTTCTCGCCCTGACAGCAGTGTTCCAACGCAGTGCCCAGGCCATACCAGGCGGGTAGAGTCTGGCGTGCCTGCGCCCATCCGAACACCCAGGCGATGGCCCGCACCGAGGATTTCGAGCGGTCGCCCTTGGCACGATGTGAGGGTCGTGAGCCGATGTTGAGCATCCCGATCTCGGACACCGGGGTGGCCTCGTAAAAATAGTCGAGAAAGCCCGGTGTCTGCTCCGCGAGCTCGCGGTAGGCGGATTCACCCCGATCGGCCAGCAGCTGCATGCTGGCATGGAAGCTCGCCTCATCGGGCGCGATCTTGCGAATCAGACCGGTACTGGCACTGAGCACACCGGTCAGCCCCATGGTCAGCTCATAGACTGCGGTCTCGCGGTTACTGTATTTATAGGACAACACCTCACCCTGCTCGGTGAACTTGATCTGGCCCAGCAGGGTGCCCGCCGGTTGCGCACGGATGGCGTCGTGGGTCGGGCCGCCACCGCGGCCGATGGTACCGCCGCGCCCGTGGAACAGGCGAATACGGAAGCCGCGCGATTTGCCGAGCGCGATCACGCGCTGCTGTGCCCGATAAAGCAGCCATGCGGAGGCGACGATGCCGCCGTCCTTGGCCGAATCCGAGTAGCCGAGCATGACCTCCTGCAGGCGGCCGTAGGTCTGCAGCAGGCGTCGGTAGACACTGTGATCGAGCAGCTCGGAGATTACGGGTTCGATGCGTGAAAGGTCGTGAATGGTCTCGAACAGGGGTGAGACCCCTATCCGACAGATGAAACTGTCGGATTGACGACCGGCGAGGCCGGTCAGGCTGGCAAGAAACATCACATGCAGGACGTCCGAGGCTCGATTCGCCATGGAGATGACGTAGCGACCGATGACCCGCGGACTGATGACGCGCTGCATTTCCTCGATCACGTCGAATACGCGCAGGACCTCTTGGGTCATCTCGGACAAGGTGGTGCGGTCGCCGACGAGCGGCGGGTTCTCGATGAGTTCGCCGAGCAGCTGTAGACGTCGCGGCTCGTCGAGCGATGCATAATCGGCCTCGATGCCGAGCCGCGCCAGCACATCGGCGACCGCCTCGGTGTGCACGGTCGACTCCTGGCGGATGTCCAGCCGAGCCAAATAGAAGCCGAAGGTGCGCACGAGGCGGATCAGGTCCATCAATTCAGCATTCGCGCTATCGGCGTCGCCATGGCTGATCAGGGAGTCGCGGATCAGTTCCAGATCGCGCACAAACGCAAGCTCGTCCTCATAACCCACGACTTCCGGGTTCCACGGCCGCCCCTCCACCCAGGCCCGTCCACGTCGCTCCAGCTGGCGCAGGCGCAGTGCGATGATGTATAGCTTGCGGCGGTAGGGCTCTGCATCAAAGCGCGACGGCCATTCCTTATCGAAGGATTCGCGGTAGGCATCGTCGTCCCGCAGGCTGGTGAGGAAGGCCGGCGAGGGTGAACAGAAATTTACAGACTGCGTCAGGATCCCGATCAGTTTCTCGACCCGTCGCAGATAGGCCGTCAATATGGTCTCATGCTGTGTGAGGATGGCCTCGCGCGTGATCTCCGCGGTGACATTCGGGTTGCCGTCGCGGTCGCCGCCGATCCAGCTGCCGAAACGGATCATCGAGGGTACGTCGACGCCATGGAAGTTCGGGTGGTCCCGATAGGCGCGCCGAATGGCCGCGTCCAGCCGTCGGTAGACCACGGGGATGGCGTCGAACAAGGCCTCTTGGAAGTGGTACATCCCCATGCGGATCTCGTGTCTGACATCGGGTCTGGAGGGTCGCACCTCATCGGTCTTCCAGAGTGTCTGGATATGGGTCCGCAGATCGCGCGTATGGGTCTCTGTGTGGTCGATCGAGGTCCGTGGCGCATCCAGGGCCTCGTTGCTCTCGAAGATGCGGCGCATCTGCAGCATGATCGAGCGTCGCTTCGATTCGGTCGGGTGCGCGGTGAATACCGGCATGTAGCGTATCTCTTCGAACAGATCCTGCAGCTCGTCCGGATCGACGCCCATCTCGCGCAGGTCGCGCAGACAGGCGTCGAATGAACCCTTCCACAGCACGCCGCCTTTGGCCGCAATCCGCCGGCGCTGGCGATGCTGGTAGCTCTCCTCGGCGGTGTTGACCAGCTGGAAGTAGACGCTGAAGGCCCGAATCACCGGACGAAGCGCATCGGGCGACAGCTTGGCGATGACGTTCTTGAGCCGTGCGAGGCGCTCCGGATCCGGGTGCTCGCGCAGCTGAAGGAAACCCTTCCGCAGGCGCTCGATGGTGCGCAGGATGTCGCTGCCGGCCTGACTGCTGATGACGTCGCCGAGCAGCTGGCCGAGCAGTTTCACCCGGGCGCGCAGGGCCTTGTCATGTTTTACGCAGGCATCTATGAATAAGTCGCTCACACGTCTTTACCTGCTGATTCTGAAGTTCGGCACGCTGCGGCGCGGAAATCCCTGGTCGGTTGGCCTGGCCTGGGTATACATGGTACAAATCGCCGACACCCGAGCCGTACAAGCCAGCCGCCACTTTACCCAAGCCGTCGATCCCTGTCTCATGTCACTGATCAGCCATACCCCCGAATGGAAGGCGCTCGAAGCACACTGGAAGTCGGTCGGCGGTCTGCGCATGCGCGACCTGTTCGAGCAGGATCCCGAGCGCTGCGAACGCTACAGCCTCGACGGCTGCGGCATCCACCTGGACTACTCCAAGAATCTGATCACCGACGAGACCCTGGGCCTGCTGTTCACGCTGGCGCAGGCCGCGGATCTGACCTTCTGGGGTGACAGCCTGCTGCGCGGCGAAAAGGTCAACAATACAGAAGGGCGGGCGGTGCTGCATATGGCGCTGCGCAATCTCGGCCCGCGCCATTATCAGGTCGACGGTGACGACGTGATGCCGGGGATCCGGTCGGTGCTCGACCGCATGCGCGAATTCTCCGCAGAAGTACGCGAAGGCCGCTGGCTGGGCCACACCGGGCAGCGCATCACCGATGTCGTGAGTTTGGGCATCGGGGGCTCCAGCCTCGGCCCGAAAATGGTGTGCGAGGCGCTGTATCCCTATCAGGATCCCGGGTTGCGGGTGCACTTCGTCTCCAATGTCGACGGGGCACAGCTGACCCAGACGCTGAGTCGACTCGATCCGGCGCAGACGCTGTTTGTCGTCGCCTCGAAGACCTTCACCACCCAGGAGACCCTGACCAATGCCGAATCGGCGCGTGCATGGTGTCTTCAGGCCTTGAAGACGGAGGCCGCGATCGCGCGCCATTTCGTTGCGGTATCGACGAATGGTGCGGCGGTGGCGGAATTTGGGATCGATCCAGCCAATATGTTCGAGTTTTGGGAATGGGTCGGCGGTCGTTACTCTTTGTGGTCGGCGATCGGTCTGCCGATTGCGCTGGCGGTCGGCATGCAGCATTTCGAAGAGCTGCTGTATGGCGCGCACGACATGGACGAACATTTCGTCGAGGCGCCGCCGGAGCGCAACATGCCGGTGATCCTGGCGCTATTGGGCATCTGGTATAACAATTTCGGCGGTGCCGACACCCTGGCCGTGATCCCCTATGATCAGAATCTGCAATATTTGCCTGCGTATCTGCAGCAGGTCGACATGGAGAGTAACGGCAAGCGTGTCACGCGCGACGGCGTGCCGGTCGATTACGATACAGGCCCGGTGATCTGGGGTCAGCCGGGTACCGATGCGCAACACAGCTTTTTTCAGCTGATTCACCAGGGCACGCGCCTGATCCCGACAGATTTCATCCTGCCGCTGCGTAGTCACAGCCCGCTGGAAGACCACCATGACAAGCTGGTTGCCAACTGCCTGGCGCAGGCGCAGGCGCTGATGCGTGGTCGCACCGAGTCCGAGGCGCGCGCCGAACTCGAGGCCGGTAAGATTGCTCCCGAGACGATCGAGAGGCTGGTGCCGCATCGTATCTTTCCGGGCAATCGGCCGAGCAATATGCTGGTCGTCGACCAGCTCACGCCGCGAATCCTCGGCGCATTGATCGCACTCTACGAGCACAAGGTGTTCGTGCAGGGGGTAATCTGGGGCGTAGATTCCTTCGACCAGTGGGGCGTCGAGCTGGGCAAGCAGCTGGCCAGCCATATCCTGGCCGATTTCCGCGCCACGGCATTGTCGCCCAGTGTCGACTCCTCAACCGCCAGCCTGGTGCGGCGCTACCATCGCGCGCTCGGCGATAAGCAGGCATAGTTTCCCGCACCTGTCGAGAATTGCTATTGATTACCGACTTGGTGGCGTCCGGGCGCTGCGGAGGCGCTTCACGTGATCTGGGTTGAGTTTCTGCTGTGTCTTGCGCTGATCGGGGTGGCGGGCGTGAACCTGTCGCGGTACGGCGATGCCATTGCCGATAAGACGGGCCTTGGCGGCACCTGGATCGGTGTGGTCATGCTGGCCAGCGTCACCTCGTTGCCGGAACTGGTGACGGGGGTCAGTTCGGTCACGTTTGCGCATGCGCCCGAGATCGCGGTGGGGGACGTGCTCGGCAGTTGTATGTTCAATCTACTGCTGCTTTTCCTGCTCGATATGCTGAACCGTGAGGAGTCGATCTTCCGTCGGGCGAGCAGGGGACACATCTTGTCGGCAGGATTCGGCATTCTGCTGGTCGGGCTGGCGGGTCTCAGTATCCTGGCGGCCTCGTTCGGGAAATCCATCGCCCTCGGGCACATTGGGCTGTACACCCCGGTGATCCTGATCCTCTACATGGTGTCGATGCGTGCCGTGTTTCGCTACGAGACCGAGGAGGTCAGGGAGTTCACGGAGGCCAAGACGGATTCCTATCCGGCGCTGTCGCTGCGCGATGCGATCCTCAGATACAGTCTGGCCGCGCTGGTCATACTGGCGGCCGGTGTATGGCTGCCCTTTGTGGCCAAGGCGTTGGCGCTCGAGATGGGGTGGCACCAGAGCTTCGTTGGCACCTTGTTCGTCGCGTTCGCTACCTCGGTGCCGGAGATGGTCGTCACAGTGGCCGCATTGCGCCTCGGTGCCCTGGACATGGCCATCGGCAATCTGTTCGGGAGCAATCTGTTCAACATCGGAATACTGGCCATCGACGACATCATGTATATGCCCGGTCCGCTGTTCGATGCGGTCTCGAGCACACACGCCATCTCCGCGTTTTCCGCTGTCATGATGACCGGCGTAGCCATCGTCGGCCTGCTGTACCGGCCCCGCGGACTCGTGTTCGGTTTTGTTGGCTGGGCGGGGGTCTCGCTGTTTCTTATCTATCTCCTCAATACCTACCTGCTGTTCGTTTATGGGGGGCTTTTATCGGTTCTCTGACCGGCGCGTTGCGCCGACAGGCGGCTAGGACTTGAAATCGTGGCCCCGACTGCGGGATGCTGCACTCCGTCATCCAACCGCAATCCTGGACACATGAGACAGATCGTACTCGACACCGAAACCACCGGACTGGAGCCCGCGCAGGGGCATCGCATCATCGAGATCGGCTGCGTCGAGCTGATGGAGCGACGCCCCACGGGCAACAATTTTCATGTCTACCTGCAGCCGGACCGCGAGATCGACGCGGCGGCGGTCGAGGTGCATGGCATCACCAACGAGTTCCTGGCGGACAAGCCGCGCTTCGCGGATATCGCCGGGGATCTCATGACCTACCTGCGGGGCGCGGAGCTGGTGATTCACAATGCCCCGTTCGATGTCGGATTCCTGGATGCCGAGCTGGCGCGCGTCGATGGGTTCGGGAAGGTCGACGCGTGCTGCGCGGTGCTCGATACGCTCGTCATGGCGCGCAAGAAGCACCCAGGCCAACGCAATAGCCTCGATGCTTTGTGCGGCCGATACGACGTCGACAACAGTCGGCGCGATAAGCACGGTGCGCTATTGGATGCCGAGATTCTCGCCGACGTCTATCTGGCCATGAGCGGTGGCCAGCGCACGCTTTCCTTGGACGCCGCAACCGCGTCCGAGCGGTCGAATGGGCAGCATCCGGGCATTCGACGCATCGCGCGCGATGCGGTCAACCTCGTCGTGGTCCAGGCCAGCAGCGAGGAACTGGATGCGCATCAGGCACGCCTGCAGGCGATCGACCAGGCGTCCGGCGGTGAGGCCGTGTGGCGGCGCCTGAACTGACGTGAGATGTATGTTGTGCGTCGCGCGTTTAGCAGGCTCAGTCGAGGCGTGCGGCCGTTGTAGCCGGTAGCGCCAGTCGGCCCTCGATCCGCCAGGATCTGTCATCGGGCCGCAGCTCGAGTTTCCATCGTGCGGGCCCCAGGAGGTCGAGGCGGCCGAGGTACTCCTGCCCGTCGGATGGCGTGAGCTGAACCAGCTGATCTTGATTGGGTCGCGTCGGGTGCGTCACCTTGAGTGACAAGACAGCACTCGGTGCCGGCAGTGGTTGTTCGAAGGTCACGGCGATGGCGCCCGTTTCCGGATCGAAGCGGACGGCTGCGACGATGCCCAGCGCCTTCGCCATTTGTGTGCTGTCGGCGTCCTTGTGAATCCCCAGACCCTCCTTGTAGTAATCGTCGCTCACCAGACCGTCATTGCTTTCAATCGCAATGTTGATGGTGAAGATCGACGCTATCACGACGCTCAGCGGCAGGCTGATCAAGAACCATGGCCAAAACTGCTTGTACCAGGGTTCGGTGTCTTCGCGAGGTGGACGCATGCAGGGCTCCGATTCAGCGCATCACCGGACCGAGGAAGCGGGCGTGCTTCTCGATGGCGATCTCGGGCGTGACGGTCGATTCGATGTGGAACATGATTTCGCTGCTCGTGGATTTCAATGCGATCGGATCGACCTCGATGCGCAGCGGTAGGTCGGCCACGGCGCCACTTTCGATCTCGATGTCTTCGGTCTTGCCGATGACACTAAGGCCCTCGAGCCCTGATACCGATAGGTTGTAGCGCTGCAGATGATCGTCCTTGTTGATGATTTTCAGGTTATAGACGTTCTGGACCAGGCCCTTGTCGGTCTCCGTGTACAGGACATTGCGGTCGCGAAGGATGTCGACTTCGAGCGGGATGCGGGTGAGCAGGGCATACACCAGTGCCGCACTGACGAAAGTCAGGATCGAGACATAGACCAGGACCCGGGGCCGGATAGTCTTGGTCGGCTTGCCCTGCAGCGCATTCTCGGTCGTATATTTCACCAATCCGCGCGGATAACCCATCTTGTCCATGACATCGTCGCAGACGTCGATGCAGGCGGCACAACCGATGCATTGGTACTGTAGACCATCCCGGATGTCGATGCCGACCGGGCAGACCTGGACGCACAGGCCACAATCGATGCAGTCACCCAATCCGACGCTGCTGGAGGGCGTCCCCCGCTTGCGTGAGCCGCGCGGGTCACCGCGCGGCTCGTCATAGGAGATGATCAGGGTGTCATGGTCGAACATGGCGCTCTGAAAGCGCGCATAAGGACACATATAGATGCACACCTGCTCGCGCATGAAACCCGCGTTTCCGTAGGTAGCGAAGCCGTAAAAGAAGATCCAGAAGGTCTCCCAGGGACCGAGGTCCCAGGTCAGCACGCTGTCCCAGAGTTCGCGGACCGGTGTGAAGTAGCCGACGAAAGTGAAGCCGGTCCATAGCGAAAACAGCAGCCAGGCGCCGTGCTTCGTCAGCTTGACGCCGAAGAAGGCTGCATCGCGAGGACCCTGGTCACGCTTTCTCTGCTTACGCGATCCGCCCTCGATCTTGCGTTCGATCCACATGTAGATCTCGGTCCACACGGTCTGTGGACAGGCGTAGCCGCACCACAGACGCCCGGCCAACGCCGTAAAAAGAAACAGTGAGAAGGCCGCGATAATCAGCAGCATCGAGAGATAGAAGAAGTCCTGTGGCCAGAAGGTCAGACTGAAGATATAAAACTTGCGCGCCGGCAGGTCGAACAAAATTGCCTGATGACCATCCCAATGGATCCAGGGCATGCCATAGTAGAGGCCCAGGAGGGCGCCCATGGCGAGCAGACGCAGCGCGGCGAACACGCCGTGTACTTCGCGTGGATAGATCTTTTCGCGTTTTTTGTAGAGCTCCTGTTCGATCGGCGCTTGATTGGCTTTCGCGGCAGTTTGAGACATCGTCTGCTGTTCCGTCGTCAGGATTGCGGGGGTGCTTCGTCGGGTTTACGGGGGTTCGTCGGCCGTCGGAAGTAACAGGTCAGCGCACAGCTGATCGATGTCAGCAACCAGAAGCAGAAGAAGCCAATGGTGTAGCCGCCGGTGCGTGTCAGGTTCGGGAAGCCGCCGATCATTGCCAGTTCGGTCGGATCGAAGAGCGTGAAAAAAATTATCGTGGCCGCACTCGCCGTCAGAAACGAAGGCCACATCACAGAGACAATCTGCTGGGTTACCGGGAGTTGGTTCTTGTCGTGCCGGGTGGCGGGCAGGGTGGACATGCGATTTTCCTGTGAATTGGCCGGGCAGGGTCTCCCGGCATTCCGTCATGATCAGGCCACATCCTCCCTCAGGGCCTCGGCAGAAGGGGTGGCCCCTCAGGCGGGATGCAATGCCCTATAGGATGATTGGTCGCCCGCGCGCACGTCGTTGATAAATCGCATTATTCGCAGACGTGCGCGCGACCAGGCCGGATCCTATTGCTTGGACAGGCTGTAGACGTACGCGGTCAGAAGATGGACCTTCTCTTCGCCGAGCAGATCCTGGTGTGCGGGCATTACACCGGCACGCCCGTTCTGCAGGGTCTGTTTGATGGCGCCGGCGCTGCCGCCATAGAGCCAGATGTTGTTGGTCAGGTTCGGTGCGCCGAGCAGCGGATTGCCGGTACCGTCCATGCCGTGGCAGCCGATGCAGCCCGCGGTCATGAAGACCTCTTTCCCGGCAGCGGCCTCGGCCGCGTCCACGTTGCGGCCCGACAGACTCATGACGTAGGCGGCGACCTGGTCGATCTTTTCTTCGCCGAGATGGGCCTGCGCGGGCATATTGCCTCTACGACCGTTGGCGATCGAGACCTTGATCTGCTCGGGAGAACCGCCCCAACCCCAATCGTCGTCTTTCAGGTTGGGGAAGCCGCGCGCGCCGCCGCCATCTGAACCGTGGCATTGCATGCAGTAGGTCAGGAACAGGCGCTTGCCCATGTCGCGGGCCTCCTGATACTCGGGTTTGCCTGCCAGGTCGGCGACCGCGACGGCCGCATACTGCTTGAAGATCGGGTCGTATTTCTCGGCGGCCCTGTCCATTTCCGCGGTGTATTGGCTGCCCTGTGACGACCAGCCGAGCACGCCCTGGAAGCTGCCCAGACCCGGATAGAGGGCGAGGTAGCCGACGGCGAAGATCAGCGTGATGTAGAACAGCCATAGCCACCAGCGCGGCAGGGGGTTGTTGTATTCCTGCAGATCGCCGTCCCAGGTATGTCCGGTGACGTCGCCCTGAGCCGCCTCACCGGTACGGCGACGCATGGTCCACCAGATAAGCCAGAAGCAGCCTAGGATGTTGGCCACGCTGAGAATGATGATCCACCCACTCCAGAACGCGCTCATGACAGGTTCTCCTTCTTAATCGTCGCCTCATGCTCCTTGTCATCGGCAAAAGGCAGGTTCGCGGCCTCGTCAAAGCCTTTCTTGCGGCGTTTGCTGTAGGCCCAGAATACGATCCCGATGAACGCGATCATCAGTACCAGGGTGTGCCAGGCTCGGATATCGTTGAGATCCATCGCAATCACCACTCTTTGGAGGCCAGACCGAGGCCCTGAAGATAGGCCACGAGTGCCTCCGCCTCGGTCTTGCCTTGGACGGCCTTCTGGGCGCTCGCGATCTCTTCGTCGCTGTAGAGCTCACACGTGGAGCAGGTCGCGCCGACAGCGATGTTCATGGCCTTCATCTTCGCGCCGGTGTCATCGCCGCTCAGGGTTGCGTTGGTCAGCCAGGGGTATGCCGGCATATTGGATTCGGGCACCACGTCGCGCGGATTGTTGAGGTGCACGTAGTGCCAGTCATCGCTGTAGCGTGCGCCGACGCGCGCCAGATCGGGGCCTGTACGCTTGGAACCCCATTGGAAGGGGTGGTCATACACTGATTCACCGGCTACCGAGTAGTGACCGTAGCGCTCGGTCTCAGCGCGGAACGGGCGGATCATCTGCGAGTGACAGTTGTAGCAACCTTCGCGGATGTAGACATCCCTGCCTTCCAGCCGCAGCGCGCTGTATTTCTTTACGCCCGGTGCAGGCGTCGTAGTCTCGGTAAGAAAGAACAATGGAACGATCTCGACCAGTCCACCGACACTGATCACGAGAATGACCAGGATCGCCAGCAGGCCGATGTTCTTTTCAACGACTTCATGTGACATTGTTGGTACTCCTCCGGATCAGTGGGCGGCCGGTGCGGCGATGATGTCGTCAGCGTCCCTGACGCTGCCTTGCGCGGCCGTCTTCCAGACGTTGTATGCCATGAAAAACATGCCGGTCAGGAACAGTGCGCCGCCGAGTAGTCGTACGTAATAGAAAGGATAGGTACGCTCTACCGACTCGATGAAGGAGTAGGTCAGCGTTCCGTCCGCGTTGACCGCACGCCACATCAGGCCCTGCATGACGCCAGCGATCCACATGGCCGCGATATAGAGTACGACGCCGATGGTGGCGGTCCAGAAGTGGACCTCGACCAGCTTGTTGCTGTACATCTCGATCTTGCCGAACATCCGCGGGATCAAGTAGTAGAGCGAACCGATCGAGATCATGGCGACCCAGCCAAGCGCGCCGGAGTGCACGTGGCCGACCGTCCAGTCGGTGTAGTGCGACAAGGCGTTCACGGTCTTGATCGACATCATCGGGCCTTCGAAGGTCGACATGCCGTAGAACGACAGCGACACGATCAGGAACTTCAGGACCGGGTCGGTTCGCAGTTTATGCCAGGCACCGGACAGGGTCATGATGCCGTTGATCATCCCGCCCCAGGAGGGCGCCAACAGGATCAGCGAGAACACCATGCCCATCGACTGTGCCCAGTCAGGCAGCGCGGTGTAGTGAAGATGGTGTGGGCCCGCCCACATGTAGGTCGAGATCAGCGCCCAGAAGTGCACAACCGACAGGCGGTAGGAATAGATCGGACGCCCCGCCTGCTTGGGGATGAAGTAATACATCATGCCGAGGAAGGCGGTGGTGAGGAAAAAGCCGACCGCATTGTGTCCGTACCACCACTGCACCATGGCGTCGATGGCCCCCGGATAGAAGCTGTAACCCTTGGTCAGCGTGACCGGGACAAACGCGCTATTGACGATGTGCAGCACGGCGACGGTCAGAATGAATGCGCCGAAGAACCAGTTGGCGACGTAGATGTGCTTGGCTTTGCGCTTCATGATGGTGCCGAAAAACACGATCGCATAGACGACCCATACAACCGCGATCAGGAGATCGATCGGCCACTCGAGTTCCGCATACTCTTTCCCGCTGGTAATGCCCAGGGGCAGCGTGATGGCGGCAAGTAGGATGACGACGGTCCAACCCCAGAAGGTGAACGCGGCCAGCGGGCCGCCGAACAATCGGGCCTGGCAGGTCCTCTGCACCACATAGTAAGAGGTGGCGAACAATGCAGATCCGCCGAACGCGAAGATCACGGCGTTGGTGTGCAGCGGGCGCAGGCGGCCGTAACTCAGCCAGGGTATACCGTCCCAAAGCACCAGATCAGGGAAGGCCAGTTGGGCCGCGATGACGACGCCGACGAGCATGCCGACGATGCCCCAAACGACAGTCATAATCGAAAACTGACGCACGACCTTATAGTTGTAAGTGGTCTGTGACTCCATGAAGCGTCTCCGAAAGTCAAAGAGAGGTTTGTGGTCGGACATCCCACACGGGCCGAGGGACAACCTAGCTGCGCAGACTAGACAAGTTAGATGGGGTTGCTTTGACCTGGGTCAAATTGAGGTTTTGCTAATACGCTGAAACTATTTTTGTCGCTTTTGAGTTGAGCCAGATCAACTCGAAGGGTGTGCCTGATGGGGCTCACAGTGCGGCTGGTGGGACACTATCGCGCGCAGACGGTCGATGTCGAGGATCTGCACGTGCTTGCGGTCGACCTTGAGAATGCCCTCGTCCTGGAAGCGTGTGAACAGGCGGCTGACGGTCTCCAGCGCGAGGCCCAGGTAGCTGCCGATCTCCTGGCGAGACATGCTGAGGAAGAAATCGGTAGCCGAGAATCCACGCCTTCTGAAGCGTTCGGACAGGCTGATGAGGAAGGACGCGACCCGCTCCTCGGCAGTCCCACGGCCGAGTAGGGTCATCATCTCGGCTTCGTGGCTGATCTCTTTGCTGAGCAGCCGGAACATCTGGTGCTGCAGGCTGGGGATGTTGGCGGACAGGTCCGCAAGTCGGTCGAACGGCAGTTCGCAGATCGCCGTTGTCTCGAGCGCGCGGGCGTTGCAGCCATGGTTGCCGTCCTGAATGGCGTCCAAACCCAGGACTTCGCCGGGCAGATGGAAGCCGACGACCTGTTCGTCGCCGTCGTCGGTCTGCGTGAAGGTCTTCACGGCACCGGTCTTTACGACGTACAGGTTGCGGAAATGCTCGCCGGTGCGGAATAGATGGTCGCCGCGCTGAAGCGGCCTGCCGCGCTTGACGATCGCATCCAGGCGATCGACGTCTTCGGGACGCAGCCCCATGGGCAGACAGAGCGCAGAGAGACTGCAGTCTCGGCAGGCGACTTTAATTTTGTCGAGTGAAATGACGTTTTTGTTGGCCAACGTGCTTGCCTCGAACTGCTTGAGGGTAGATTGTGCGAATTTTTTTGATCTCGATCAACAACTGTCTGAAACTCAAAAAAAACCGCCCTCGAAAGGGCGGGTTTTTTGCTACCGAGAGTCGCTGCTTTATTCGGCAGGGGGGGCCTCGGGAGCTGCTGGCGGCGCCATATATCCGGGGCCGTAGCCGCCGCCCGGATAGCCACCACCCCAAGGACCGCCGTAGCCGCCATAGTAGGGAGAACTGTAGTTATAGCCGCGGCCGTAGCCATCGCCGTAGCCATACCCGGAGCCATAACCGCGCATATTGGTGTTGCCGCGGCCGCTCATGTTCATACTGAAATCGCCGGCACCCGCTGCATCGCCGGAACCGTAGCCGTCACCCCAGCCCGAGGTGTTGCCGTAGGCGGATCCACGGTTGTAGTTGTTGTCCCATCCCGAGCCGCCCCAGGGTCCGCCGCCCCAGGGACCGCCGCCGCCCCAGGGTCCACCACCGCCATATCCCGGTCCACCCCACCAGGCGCTCGCCGACGACATCGTGAGTGCAGCCGCGCCTGCGATAACCGCAGTGCCGAATGCTTTTGCAAACTTCCGCATTTGGATAACTCCTTATAAAGTGCGTGTTTCTTAACGTCTTGCTGTACTTCCTTGCGACGACAGTGCCCGTCTTTGACCAAGAGAGCAGTCGGCACGGACTCGGGCCTCTATCTATCCGAGCAACCACCACTATAGACGAATGCTTTGATACTCACTAGCGAGAAATCGGTTGGTTTGTCTGTAAAGAGCTGAAATTCAAAACAATCTTGTTAACCATACCTGATCGACATTAAGCAGCATCCGGGGGCGCCAAGGTTTTCCGATTGAGTGCGGAAAGGGCTTCTGATACCGTTTATGCCCGTCCGTGGCAACCTCCGTTGAGCCCTCCGGCCCATGGCTAAATGCGTCTTCATTACGGGCGGCGTCGTGTCGTCTCTCGGCAAAGGTATTGCCTCTGCCTCCCTTGGTGCCCTGCTCGAAGCCCGTGGCCTCAAGGTCACGATGATCAAACTCGACCCCTACATCAACGTCGACCCGGGGACCATGAGCCCTTTTCAGCACGGCGAGGTGTTTGTTACCGAGGATGGCGCTGAGACCGATCTCGATCTGGGCCATTACGAGCGCTTCATCCGCACGACGATGGGGCGCAACAACAATTTCACCACCGGGCAGATCTATGAGAACGTCATTCGTAAGGAGCGCCGCGGTGATTACCTTGGCGGTACTGTGCAGGTCATTCCGCATATCACCAATGAGATCAAAGAGTGCATACAGCGCGGGGCCGGTGATGCGGACGTCGCGCTGATCGAGATCGGGGGCACCGTCGGCGATATCGAGTCGCTGCCGTTTCTCGAGGCAATACGTCAGATGGGCATCGAGATAGGACGCGAAAATGCACTGTTCATGCACCTGACATTGGTGCCCTATATTCCGACCTCGGGCGAGGTGAAGACCAAGCCCACGCAACACTCGGTCAAGGAATTGCGTTCTATAGGTATCCAGCCGGACGTGCTGGTGTGCCGCGCCGACCGGCCGGTGCCGGAGAGCGAGCGGCGCAAGATCGCGTTGTTCACCAATGTGCCGGAAAAAGCGGTCATTTCCGCGATCGATGCCGACAGCATCTACCGCATACCCTTAATGCTGCATGCGCAGGGGCTGGACCAGATCGTCGTCGACCAAATGCGACTGGATGTGCCTCCAGCCGACCTCAGCGAATGGCAGGCCGTCGTCGATGGACTCGACAAGGTGGACGGCGAGGTCGACATCGCTATGGTCGGCAAGTACGTCGATCTGACCGAGTCTTATAAGTCGCTGAACGAGGCGCTGATTCATGCGGGAATCAAGTCTTCCCGTCAGGTCAATATCCACTACATCGATTCCGAGGTCCTGGAATCGGCAGGTGCAGAGTGTCTGCACGGTATGGATGCGATCCTGGTGCCTGGCGGATTCGGCGAACGCGGCGTAGAGGGAAAGATCGCCGCTGCCCGATACGCGCGCGAGAACAAGGTGCCTTATCTCGGTATCTGTTTGGGTATGCAGGTGGCGGTTATCGAATACGCCCGCCATGTCGCAGGCCTGAAGGGCGCGCACAGCACGGAGTTCAATGCCTCGACGCCTTATCCGGTAATCGCCTTGATCACGGAATGGATGAACGCCGATGGCTCGGTCGAGCAACGTGCAATCGACACTGACCTGGGCGGCACAATGCGCCTTGGTGCGCAGCAATGTAAGTTGGCCAAAGGGACGATCGCACGCAGGCTTTACGGCAAGGATGTGATCAGCGAGCGCCATCGGCACCGCTATGAATTCAACAACGGTTATCGCCAGGATCTGGAGGACGCCGGTCTGAAAGTCGCGGGGACCTCCATCGATGGTCGCCTGGTGGAGATGATCGAGATTCCATTACACCCCTGGTTTGTGGCCTGCCAGTTCCATCCCGAGTTCACGTCCACGCCGCGGTACGGTCATCCACTGTTCCAGGGTTTTGTCGAGGCAGCGGTTGCGCAACGAGGTAAACAGGTCGAGGAGGCATTGCCGGCATGAACCTATGTGGCTTCGAGGTCGGCCTCGATCGGCCGTTCTTCCTTATCGCCGGCACCTGTGTCATCGAGGGGGAGGCTTCTGCGCTGTCGGTGGCGGGCCGACTGAAAGAGATCACGGACGCGCTTGCAATACCTTTCATCTACAAGTCGTCTTTCGACAAGGCCAATCGGTCGTCACACGACAGCCCACGCGGGCCAGGGCTGGAAGCGGGCCTGCGCATTCTCGAGCGAGTGAAGAGCGAGCTTGGGCTGCCGGTGCTGACCGATGTCCACGAGGACACGCCGCTCGACGAGGTGGCCTCGGTGGTGGATGTCCTGCAGACGCCGGCATTTCTCTGCCGCCAAACCAATTTCATCCAGAACGTGGCGCGCGCCGGCCGGCCAGTGAATATCAAAAAGGGTCAGTTCCTCGCCCCCTGGGATATGGGCAACGTGGTGGACAAGGCAAGGGCCACCGGCAACCATGAGATCATGGTCTGTGAGCGTGGCGTCTCCTTCGGCTACAACACCCTGGTCTCCGATATGCGAGGTCTGGCGGTCATGCGTGCGACCGGTTGCCCGGTGGTGTTCGACGCGACGCACTCGGTCCAGCAGCCTGGCGGACTGGGCAGCAAATCCGGCGGTCAGCGCGAGCACGTCCCGGTGCTGGCACGGGCCGCCATCGCGGCCGGCATATCGGGATTGTTCATGGAGACCCATCCGGATCCCGACAATGCCTTGTCCGACGGCCCTAACTCCTGGCCGCTCGACAAGTTGCGGTCCCTGCTCGAGACGCTGGTCGAACTGGATCGCACCGTCAAGCACAAGGGCTTTATCGAACAGGAGCTGTAACGCCGAAGATCCATGCCGGGCCGCAGGCTAGGGTGTGGACGGCCGAAGAGCCACCGGACTGTAGTCGTCGACGGAGTTTCTCTACCTCTTACGCGCATTCACATGCAGGAGTTTCCATGTCTGAGATCATCGATATCCGCGCCAGAGAAATCCTCGATTCGCGCGGAAATCCCACGGTAGAAGCCGACGTATTGACCGCCGACGGGGCGATCGGTCGGGCTGTCGCCCCATCCGGGGCGTCGACCGGTTCGCGCGAGGCGCTGGAGTTGCGCGATGGTGACCCCAAGCGTTTTCTCGGCAAAGGGGTTCTGACCGCGGTAGGCAATGTGAACGGCGAGATCCGAACGGCATTGCTGGGTCAGGAGGTAAAAGGGCAGGAGGCCATCGACCGTCGACTCATCGACCTCGATGGCACCGAAAACAAGGCCCGCTTGGGCGCCAATGCGATCCTCGCGGCCTCCTTGGCGACGGCGCATGCTGCGGCACAGGAAAAGACCATGCCGCTGTATCAGTCGTTAGGCGACGGCAACTACCGCATGCCCGTACCGATGATGAATATCATCAACGGTGGCGAGCATGCCGACAATAGCGTTGATCTGCAGGAGTTCATGATACTGCCGGTTGCCGCGGGCTCGATCCGCGAGGCGGTACGCTACGGCGCCGAGGTTTTTCATGCGCTCAAATCGGTGCTGGGCGGCCGGTCTCTGGCCACCACGGTGGGTGACGAGGGCGGTTTTGCGCCGAATCTGCGGTCGAACGAAGAGGCGATCGAGGTCATCTTGGAGGCAATCGAAAAGGCCGGCTTCAAGAGCGGAGAAGACATCTATCTGGGCCTGGACGCGGCGAGCAGCGAGTTCTATAAAGACGGCCGGTATGTGCTCGCCTCGGAAGGCAAGTCATTCGATGCGGCCGGTTTCTCCGACTTCCTGACGCACTGGGTCGATCAGTATCCGATAATCTCGATCGAGGACGCCATGGACGAGGGCGATTGGGACGGCTGGAGGCTGTTGACCGAGAAACTCGGCCATCGGGTCCAACTGGTCGGCGATGATCTGTTCGTCACCAATACGCGCATCCTGCAGCAGGGCATCGACAAGGGGATTGCCAACTCTATCCTGATCAAGTTCAACCAGATCGGTACCCTCACCGAGACGCTGGAGGCCATCAACATGGCGCATGCCGCGGGCTACAGTGCGGTGATTTCGCACCGGTCAGGTGAGACGGAGGACACGACAATCGCCGATCTGGCCGTGGCAACGGCAACGGGCCAGATCAAGACCGGTTCTTTGTCGCGCTCCGACCGGGTCGCCAAGTACAACCAGCTGATGCGCATCGAGGATCAGCTGGGTGATGATGCGGTCTATGCGGGCAAGAGTGCCTTTCCTGCCATCTGATCCCAATCGGTTGCCGCTGCGACGATGAGTTGGAGGCTGCAGCTGCTGATAGGCGCACTACTGCTGATCTTGCTGGGGCTGCAGTATCGTCTATGGGTTGGCGATGGCAGCCTGGCGGAGGTCGCGATGCTGAAGCGCCAGCTCGCAGCGCAGCGTATGGAACTGCAGGATCTGCATGAGCGCAATACCACGCTGCGGGCGGAGGTCGACGATCTCAAGGAGGGACTGGCAGCGATCGAGGCGCGGGCGCGCAGCGAGTTGGGTCTGATTCGCCAGGACGAGACCTATTTTCAGCTGCTGCCGCCAGCGGTGAAGGCCGGTGACTGAACCATCGAATTGGGTGATCGTGCCTGCCGCCGGCGTCGGTAAGCGCATGGGTAACGCTATTCCTAAACAGTATCTGGAACTCAATCAGCGTGCCGTGATCGATCACACCATCGAGCGTCTGCTGCTGCACCCGGCGATTGATGGCCTGTATCTCGCGCTCAGCGAAGATGACGGTTGGTGGGCAGAGACGGAATTCGCCGGTCATCCGGATCTGGTGCGGGTGCCGGGCGGTAGTGAACGCTGCTGGTCCGTATTCAGTGCACTTCAGGCACTCGAACGGCGCGCTTCTCCCGACGACTGGGTCTTGGTGCACGATGCCGCGCGGCCGTGCGTGCGGCGGAGCGACATCGACCATTTGTTCGCGATGCTGGGCGGGCACGAGACCGGCGGCCTGCTGGGCGTGCCTGTACGCGACACCATGAAGCGGACCGATTCTGCGGACCGGATCCTCGAGACCGTGGGGCGCAGTCATTTGTGGCATGCCTTTACGCCGCAGATGTTCCGCTTCGGCCTGTTGTTGGAGGCGATGCGTGGGGCCTTGGCGGCCGGTCTGTTGGTAACCGACGAGGCCAGCGCGGTCGAATGGGCTGGGCATCGGCCGATCATGGTCGAAGGACATGCCGACAACCTCAAGATCACTCGCCCGGAAGATCTACCGCTGGCCGCGTACTTTCTCGATCAACAGCTGCGCGAAGGCAGCTTGCCCGGGTGATCCGATGAGACCTCGCGGCCTCACAGCCTGAGAATCGCGCGCGCATTCGCGGTGGTCGCTGCGGCGATGTCCTCGCTCGGTTGATTGCGCAGCTGCGCCATGCTGTGCAGCACCTCCGGCAGATAGGCCGGACTGTTGCGTTCATAGCGATGTGAGGCCACTGTCATATCGGGCGCATCCGTCTCCAAGACCATGCCGTCGAGGGGCAGCTCGGTGGCCAGGCGACGGAGATGACGCGAGCGCTCGAAGGTCAACATGCCGCCGAAGCCAAGGCAGAAGCCCATGTCGAGATAGTGCAATGCCTGCTGCTGGCTGCCGTTGAAGGCGTGACAGAAACCGCCGTTCAGACGGTAGCGTCTGAGCGTCTGAAGCATGACGTCGTGCGCCTTCCGCACATGCAGCGCGACTGGCAGCTGCGCGGCCTGGGCAATCTCCAGTTGGTCTTCGAGGAGTCGTTGCTGGCGATCTCGGTCTAGACCCGGGACATGCCAGTCCAGGCCGATTTCGCCGATGGCGACCGGCCGCACTGCCGCGACCTGCTCGGCCAATGCCTCGGTATCCTGCGCACGATGCCGGTCCAGGTACACAGGATGCATCCCCAGGGCCAGATGCAGGTGGCTATCTTCCTCACACAGAGCAATCAAGGCCAGCCAGGTGGATCGCTGCACTGCGGGTACGAGCATATCCAAGACGCCGGCCGCGCGCGCCGCCTGCAGCACCTGTCTGCGATCCGGGTCGAAGTCCTCGACGTCGATGTGGCAATGGGTGTCGAACAGTTCCATGCGCAGAGTGTAACGCGCCGTGGGTGTTATCATCGCGCGTCTAGATAAAGCGATAACGAAGACAATGCGTGTTGGTCATGGTTTCGATGCCCATCGTTTCGGTGAAGGCAGTCAGGTCACTATCGGTGGTGTCAGCATCCCCTTCGAGCGCGGCCTCGCGGCCCACTCGGACGGCGACGTCCTGATACACGCGATCTGTGATGCCTTGCTGGGCGCAGCCGGTCTCGGTGACATCGGCGTTCACTTCCCGGACACCGAAGAAAGATTCCGTGGCATCGACAGTCGCATCCTGCTGCGCGAGGTGCGCGATACCCTTGCGGGCGAGGGGCTGAGGGTGGTGAATCTCGATAGCACCATTGTCGCCCAGGCCCCGCGTATGGGTCCGTTCATCGCGGGCATGCGCGCCAATCTTGCGCAGGACTTGGGTGTTGCTCCAGGCCATGTCAACGTCAAGGCGACAACCACCGAGCGAATGGGATACACCGGGCGGGGTGAGGGTATCGCGGCGTATGCGGTGGTGCTGCTTACCGCGCTCTGATGGATCGGGAACTGGCGCGCAGCGACCCGACGCTGGGCCTGCCGTGCGCGCATGGCGGGCCCGTCCTGCGCGGCGTTCTACGCGCAGTGCCGGATGACTTCCTGGTCACCGAGCAGCTCGGTTACCTGGCCTCCGGGGATGGGGAGCACGTGTTTCTCACGGTGCGCAAGCGAGAGCGCAATACGCACGAGGTGGCACGCGCGCTGGCGAAGCTGGCGGGCGTGGCACAGGTGGCGGTCGGATATGCCGGCCTCAAAGACCGTCAGGCGGTAGCAACGCAGCACTTCACGGTGCAACTGCCCGGGCGAGATGCCCCGGACTGGTCCGCCTTGGAGGACGAAACCTTGCAGGTCGTCGGTGTCGAGCGGCATCGGCGCAAGATCCGACGTGGGTCGCTCAAGGGCAACCGCTTCGAGATCCGCGTGCGCGATGTCCAGGGTGACCGAGCCGTTGCCGAGCAGCGCCTCAAAACCATTGCGGAACAGGGTGTACCCAACTACTTCGGTAGCCAGCGTTTCGGGCGCCAGGGGCGGAACCTGCAGCGGGTCGCGGATCTTTTCGCCGGTCGCGGCCCTAAACCGAATCGCGAGCAGAGGGGGCTATTGCTCTCAGCGGCGCGCGCCCAACTTTTCAATATGGTGCTCGAGTCGCGCGTCCGCGATGGCTCTTGGGGGATGGCAGTCCCAGGCGACGTGATGCTGCTTGCCGGATCTCAGCGTCAGTTCCATTTCGATGTCGCGGATCCAACGGTCCCCAGCCGCTTGGCCGTGCTGGATATTCACCCCTCCGGACCCTTATGCGGCCGCCCGGGTCGCGCGCTGCGGCCCAGCCACTCCGCGCAGCAGACCGAGGCCCAGGCGCTCGCTGGCTGGCACGATTGGATTGCCGGCCTGGATCGGCTGGGGCTGGATGCCGATCGGCGCGCGCTGCGGCTTGCCGTCGACGATCTGGAATGGCAGTGGGAGGGCAACACACTGATGCTGCGGTTTGGTTTGGGCGCGGGGAGTTTTGCCACCGTGGTACTGCGCGAACTTGTCCGGGAGGCGTGACACAGGCGGGGTCATCGCAGATTTTGGTGCTTGCCCGACAGCAGTACATACACTGCCCCGGTGCCACCATCCCAGCGAGGCGCGGTGGCGAAGGCCAGCACGCCGTCACGTTGGCGCAACCACTGGTTAACCTTTTGTTTCAACACCGGCTGCTGTCCGCCCGCACCGCGTCCTTTGCCATGGATGATGCGAACGCAGCGCCGCCCGATGTTAAGGCTGTGGCCGAGAAATCGCGCCAGAGCCGGTTTGGCCTCGCGCACCCGCAGACCATGCAGGTCGAGAGACGCCTCGGCCTCGATGACGCCGCGCTGCAGATCACGAAACACACGATGCTGTATGCCCGGCCGGCGAAATTCGAGGAACTCGCCGGTTTCGATCGCCATATCCGCGAACTCGCCCTCGTCCTCATCGCCCACCGGCAGATTCAGCGGCTCGGGGCGGCGTTTTTTGCGGTAGGGATCAGGGCCGTCGGTCGCGATGGGCTCGACACCTTCCATCGCGGCGCGAAACGCGGATGCGTCGTCCTGGTTGTCTTTGGGGTCGTTCACCCTTGTGATTGAAGCGGCTCGCGGCATACAGATCAAGATGAGGCCTTGTGCGGTTTGCAGTATGATCCCCTGCTCCACAATCCGCCGACATTGACGGCGGGTGACAAGTCGGAAAGGCATGCGAATTCTCCTTAGCAACGACGACGGCTATCAGGCGCCCGGATTGAGGGCGTTGCACGAGGCCATTTCGCATATCGCCGAGGTGGTCGTGGTGGCACCGGACCGTGATCGCAGCGGCGCGAGCAATTCGCTGACGTTAGAGCTGCCGATCCGTGCGCGAGAGGCCGAGAATGGATTTCTGAGTGTGGAAGGTACGCCAACGGACTGTGTGCATCTCGCCATTACCGGGTTGCTGCAGTCGGAACCGGATATGGTGGTGTCCGGGGTCAATGCCGGTGCCAACATGGGGGACGATGTCATTTATTCGGGGACGGTCGCCGCGGCTACTGAGGGCCGCTTTCTCGGGTTTCCCGCGATCGCCGTGTCGAGCGCCTCGCACGCGCCGTATTATTTCGACACCGCAGCGCGTGTCGCGGCCGAGCTGGTACAGCGACTCGCCAGCGATCCACTTGCGTCGGATTCGATCCTGAATGTCAACGTGCCGGACCTGCCCTACGGCGAACTCCAGGGTATGCTGGCCACGCGCCTCGGTCATCGCCACAAGGCCGAACCGGTGGTCAAGTCCCAAGACCCCCGCGGTCGCCCCATCTATTGGGTCGGGCCAGCCGGCGCCGAGCAGGATGCGGGCCCAGGAACGGATTTTCACGCCGTGCGCAACGGCTACGTCTCGGTCACCCCGCTGCAGGTCGACCTTACACGCCACCGCGCACTGCCGGAGCTGTCCGCCTGGCTGGCGCGCGACTGATGCCGCCCCTGCACGAAGGCATCGGCATGACGTCGCAGCGCACGCGTGAGCGTCTCATCCGGCGCTTGGGTCAAGAGGGTATCCGCAACCGGCGTGTGCTCGAAAGCATGAGGAACACCCCGCGCCATCTGTTTGTCGACGAGGCGCTGGCCAGCCGCGCTTACGAAGATACCGCACTGCCGATCGGGCAAGGGCAGACGATCTCGCAGCCTTACATCGTGGCGCGAATGACCGAGGCCTTGCTGGCGGCTGGCCCGCTCGAGAATGTACTCGAGGTCGGTACCGGCTCCGGTTATCAGACAGCGGTGCTCGCGCCGCTGGTGCGACGGGTCTATACCACCGAGCGCATCAGGGTGCTGCTGGATCAGGCCCGGCGGCGACTCCAGGCGCTGAAGATTCGCAATGTGATTACCAAACACGCGGACGGCACGGTCGGATTACCCGAGTACGCACCGTTCGACGGCATCCTTGTCGCGGCGGCTCCCGAGGGGATTCCCCTGGCACTGGTCGAGCAGCTGCGCCCGGGTGGCCGCATGGTCCTGCCTATCGGCAACCGCGACGAGCAGGCCCTGGTGCGGGTGGTGCGCACGAATGAAGGTTATGTGCATGAGATGCTGGAGCGCGTCAGTTTCGTGCCCCTACTGGGCGGAGTCTGCTGAGTGAAGATTTTCTCACCCCTGTACACGCGCGCGATGCGCTGGGCACGCCACCCACGTGCACCCTGGTATCTGGGGGGCCTGAGCTTCGCCGAATCGTCTTTCTTTCCTATACCGCCCGACGTAATGCTCGCGCCAATGAGCATGGCGCAACCCCGGCGGGCAGTCTGGTTTGGAACGCTGACTACCTTTGCTTCGGTTGCTGGTGGGGTGCTTGGCTATCTGATCGGCATGTTTGCCTTCGGGCTGATCGCTCCCTGGCTGGAGAGCGGGCGCTATGCGGAGACCTTTGCAATGGCACAGCAGTGGTTCGATGAATGGGGCTTTTATGCCATCTTTGCGGCCGGCTTCTCGCCGATACCCTATAAGATCTTCACCATCACTGCGGGTGTCCTAAGCATGGCTTTTCTGCCGTTTGTGCTTGCCTCGTTCGTCGGTCGCGGATTGCGGTTTTACCTGGTGGCATTGTTGATGGCCTGGGGCGGACAGGCGATGGAAAGCCGACTGCATCGCTGGATCGATTGGCTGGGCTGGTTTACGGTTGTCGTGGTGGCCATCGGCGTTATGGTGTACAGGTTCTGACCAAACGCGGCAGAGAAGTACCGATCTTGAAGCAGGCAGTTTTCCGGAATTGGATGTGCAGCTCGACGTCTTGCCGGAGGGATCGGCCGATTCGCGCGTCCACTGTTGTGCTGGCCGCGATCCTGCTCGCGGGCTGCACTGCCAGCTGGAAAGCCCCCGTCGAATCGCGGGTCCGCGATCCCGTGAAGACCAGGCCGGCCCGGCCACTTATCCAAAGCCCGATCTATCGCGTGCAGCGCGGCGATACCCTGTATGGAATTGCCTGGCAGCGCGGCGTCGACTATCGATTGGTCGCGGCGTGGAACGGCATTCGCCCGCCCTATCGAATCTTCGCCGGACAGACGTTGCGCCTGACGCCGCCGCCCGTCGCGAGAGTGCCGCCGGCATCCGCGCCGAGAAAATCGGCGAATCCATCAACGGTCGCGCCAGCGCGTAAGCAACAGACGCCTAAGACAACGACGAAACTGCCGCCACGGCCGCAAGCGAAAGCGGTTTCGAAAGCGCAACCCAAGTCGTCACCCGCTGCGGTACGGAGACTGACCTGGCGATGGCCGGCGCAGGGCAGATTGGTATCTAGCTTCAAGGCAGGAGATCCCTTGCGAAAAGGCATTAAGATCGGCGGTCGCAGTGGCGATACCATTCAGGCTGCGGAGGGCGGAAAAGTTGTCTACAGCGGGAGTGGACTGATTGGCTATGGGCGGCTTATCATCGTGAAACACAACGAGAATTATCTGAGCGCTTACGGACACAACAGCAGATTGTTGGTCAAAGAAGGCGATCAGGTCACCAAAGGACAAAAAATTGCAGTGATGGGAACGGCCAACACCGGCGACCCGCTACTGCATTTCGAGATTCGACGCGACGGTAATCCTGTCGATCCGTTGAGGCTCCTGCCGCGTCGCTGATCGAAAGCTGCCGGTGCCGCTGCATAGATGCCGACGGTTCGTTATCAGAGCGGAAAAAAATGGGGGGGGCATGCCTGCGAACGGCGACGACATTGATGCGGAAGTCGACGATGACATCGAGGATGTCGTCGACGGCGTCAACCTGGACGCGGATGATGACGCCGAGGAGGGAAAGCCCGACGCGACGGCGGATACCGACGATGCAGAGGATGTCGAAAAGAAATACGCCGCCGGTGAGATTCCCGACAGCCAGCTCGATGCGACGCGTTTGTACTTGAATGAGATCGGTTTCTCCAAACTGCTGACCGCCGAGGAAGAAGTCCATTTCGCGCGTTTAGCGCAGAAGGGAGATGCCGCCGCCCGGCGGCGCATGATCGAATGCAACCTGCGCCTGGTGGTGAAGATTGCCCGGCGTTACATGAACCGCGGCCTGGCGTTGCTCGACTTGATCGAGGAAGGCAATCTCGGTTTGATCCGTGCGGTAGAAAAGTTCGATCCCGAGAGGGGCTTCCGTTTTTCGACCTATGCGACCTGGTGGATTCGCCAGACCATAGAGCGTGCGATCATGAACCAGACGCGCACCATTCGGCTGCCGATTCATGTCGTGAAGGAGATAAACGTCTACCTCCGAGCTGCAAGGCAGCTGACCCAAACCCTCGATCATGAACCGACCGCGGAAGAGATCGCCGATCTGCTCGACCGTCCGATCGATGAGGTCAAGCGCATGCTGGGCCTCAACGAGCGGGTGACCTCGGTAGATACACCGTACGGTAAAGACGCCGATAAGCCGCTGCTCGACACCATCGCTGACGAGAACACGATGGATCCGACGGAGCACATCCAGGCCGATGATCTGTCGGGTCATCTTGACGAGTGGCTGGCAAAGCTCAATGACAAGCAGCGTGAGGTGGTAGAGCGGCGGTTCGGCCTGCACGGGTACGAGAACTCTACGCTGGAGCAGGTGGCAAACGAGCTGGGCGTGACGCGGGAACGGGTCAGGCAGATACAGATGGACGCGTTGAAGCGCCTGCGCGGCATCCTAGAACAGGATGGATTCTCGATCGACACCATATTCAAATAGGATCGGATGGCGGACCTGACTCCGCTTGCCGCCAACCCTAGCCTAGTCGCGAGTTAGCAGGAGTATCTATCCCTATGGCGGACGAAAGCAGACAAGAGCGCGAGATTCTGCAGGTGATGCGAAAGGTACTGGCGCAGATCATCAAAGACACAACGCCACCAAGCCGCGCGATGAAGCACCCGTTATCGGATCAAACCATTCAAGATGTCCGAAAGTGCCTGGGCTTGATCTCGGCTCGCGAACGCGCGTTGGCCGATGCAGCAGGGGCTGTCCGTGAGCAGCCGTACTACTCGGATGAGAAGCCCCCGGCAGACGTCGTACCGATTGGCCGTATCGGTAAGGCACCGAAGAAGACAGAGGACTAGCCTACATTTAACGCACCCTGCGGTGTGTCACTGCGGCTCGGGGCTCTGCACCTCGATGCGGGTTTTCTCCTTAATTTCTGCGATGGCCTGGGCCACACGCTCGCGCTGAACCTGTTTTTCCAGCTCCGGCTTTGCCGCTTCGAAGGTAGGTGGGGGCAGGTCGCGGCTGTCCTCGCGGAGTATGACGTGCCAGCCGAACCGGGTCTGGACAGGGCTTCGGCTGTAGGCACCATCGTCCATATTCGCCGTCGCGGTGGCGAATTCGCTCACCATCTGCGTGGCCTCGAACCATCCGAGGTCGCCACCCGCGGTCTTGCTGGGTCCGATCGATCTTTCCTTGGCGAGCGTTGCGAAATCTGCCCCGCCATCCAGTTCAACGATGACTGCCTTGGCCTCGTCTTCGGTCTCGAGCAGGATGTGGCGTGCCTTGTATTCGGTCTGCTTCGCATCGCCGTATTGTGCGGCGTAAAGCGCTCGGAGCTCTTCCTCTTCGATCGGCGCCTGCCGCAAACGGCTGTTGATGAACGATTGCGCAATCAATCGGGCGCGGGCCACCTCCAGTGCTGCGTTTACTTCCGCCTGCTCGGCCAATGCCTTTCCCTCCGGTGAGTTGGCAATCATGAAGTGGGTGGCCAGCTCATTGAGCATGTCGAGCTGCCCCTGACCGTCCTTCGGGCTGCGACCGGTTTGATTGGCAAACAGTGCGAAGTGCAGATCGGTGACAGCAAAGTCGTCGATCATGACCAGAGTTCGTGGTCCAGACTGGTCCTGGCCGAATACCTGGCCCGCAATGCCAAGGCAAAACGTCAGCGCCATACAGCGGCGGGCTGTAGTCTTCCACATAGTCGATTTCTCCTGCTTGGGGATAGATATCGGTCAGCGCGGGAAAACCCGCTTGAAGGGTTTGACGTTCACCTCGGCATACACTCCGGCGCCGACATAGGGATCGGCGTCGGCCCAGTCCTGGGCTTCCTCGAGGCTCGCGAACTCGGCGACCACCAGGCTGCCGATGAATCCTGCATCGCCGGGCTCGTCGCTGTCGATCGCTGGAAGCGGTCCGGCCAACACCAGTCTGCCCTCCTGCTGCAGCTGTTCAAGGCGTTGCAGATGCGCAGGGCGTGCGCTCTTGCGCAATGGCAGGCTATTCTCGACGTCATTGCTCATGATGGCATACAGCATGGCTCAATCCTCGCGGGTCGTGTTTTCTGTTGGCAGGAATCTGGCCAGATAGAAGCCCTGTGCCAGCATGAAGACCAGGGTCAGTCCGAGAAAACCGAATAGCTTGAAATTGACCCAGACCTGTTCGGAAAAGTTGTAAGCGACATAGAGATTGATGACGCCCATCGCAAAGAAGAAGGCCACCCAAGCGGCGTTGAGGCGATCCCAGGCCAGATCAGGCAGGGTAACTGCATGGTCCATCATGCGCTGAAGCAGGCCGCGCTGCATGAAGTATTGCGAGAACAGAAACGCCGCGGCAAATAGCCAATTGACCACGGTCGGCTTCCACTTAATGAAGGTGGGATCACGCAGTGCCAGGGTGAGCCCCCCGAACACGACCAGCAGTCCCAGCGTAACCCAGTGCATGCTCTCAATTTTCTTGTACCGCAGTTTGTTGTAGGCGACCTGCAGCACCGCGGCGGCAATTGCAACCTGAGTCGCCACGTAGATATCGAACAGCTGGTAGGCAACGAAGAACAGGATGACCGGAAACAGGTCAGCGAGCATTTTCATCGGCGGCGCGTGTCCTGAAATCTAATGCAGTCTTCGTGGCACCGCATGTGCCAAGTAGTAGCGGCGAACGACCTCGCGCACGCCGTCCGGATAGTCGAGGATGGTCATCTGCTCCATGCCCTCGGCAAAGAATTTGGGCGCGTCGCTGGGGAGACTCTCCAAGACGGCGTCATAGGCGGATTCCATCAGCTCGGGGTTGTGACTACGGGTCGCTACGATCGCACGATTGATCAAAAGCAGGCGCCAGGGGTCGCGGGGGTCATCTACCCCGGGCTCTTCACAGATCGGGCTGGTGGCATCGATCAGTTCGCAGCAGAGCGTGTATAGCTCTGCCATGGTGTGCGGATGGCTGGCCCGGTTGGCGAAATGCGCCACCGCATTGACCACCGGCGATAGATTTCGAATCTCGCCGCCGTGGCGCGCGGCCCAAAGCGCCAGCGGCACGGCGAGCTGTTCGATCTCAGTCGCCAGCGCAGACTGCCTGAGCGATTTTGCCGCCTTGGCGAGTTCTTCGAGCAGGTGGAGACCGTAATCGGTCAGCGTGTTGATCTCTGTGGTATCGGCAGCCACGGCGCCGGTTTCGTCTTCGACGTGCCCGAGTACCCCGAACAGCTGCTCTAGCGCCTCGCCCAGCATCGCCGGAGTATCGGCTTCATCGGCGGATTGGCCCGAGGTCTCCCAGAGCTCCGTCAGTTGGGCTGCCAACTCACCGAGACGTTCACGCAGAAAAGACAGGTCGGCAGGCGGAAATTTCATGGCGGGGGAGTCTAGCACGCGCGACTCAGCCGCCGCTGTCACGTAAAGGCCTGCAACCTTCCGGTGTTTCACCGGCCCTTAGGCCACCCTGGCGATCCAGCTGACTGATAGAATCATGGGCTATGACGATACATTTCGATTTGCATGCCCACTCGACCGCCTCCGACGGTTCGCTGTCACCCGCTGCGTTGATGCAACGCGCACACGCCGCGGGCGTCGACGTGATGGCGCTCACGGATCACGATACCCTCGAGGGACTTGACGAGGCAGCCGCTACCGCACGGGCGCTGGGTGTCACTTTTGTCCCCGGGGTAGAAGTCTCGGTCACATGGCAGGGAATCACGGTCCACATCCTCGGACTCTCCATCGACGCACACAATGAGGACCTGCGGCAGGGGCTCGCCGATCTGCGCAAGTTTCGTGATTGGCGCGCCGAAGAGATCGGCCGCCGGCTGGCCAAAGACGGCATCCATGGGGCCTACGAGGGCGCGCGCGGATTATCCAACGGCCGCCTCATCAGTCGCACCCATTTTGCGCGCTTTCTCGTGGCGCAGGGCCACGCGCCCGATCTGCGCCGCGTATTTCGCCGGTTCCTGGTCAATGGCAAGCCGGGCCACGTGGCCGGGGAGTGGGCGTCGCTCGAGGATGCAGTGGGATGGATCCGGGCGGCCGGCGGACAGGCGGTCATCGCGCATCCGGCACGCTATCGACTGACTCGAAGCAAACTGCGCCGACTCATCGGCGAGTTTGCGGAGGTCGGCGGTACGGCCCTGGAGGTGGTATCTGGCAGCCACAGCCGCGATGATTACTACACCATGGCCGTGCATGCCCGCGATTTCGGTCTGTTGGCCTCGGCGGGTTCTGATTACCACGGCCCGGAGCACCCATGGATCGAACTGGGGCGTCTGCCGGCGCTGCCGATCGGATGTAAAGCAATTTGGAAGGATTGGCAGTTAAGCCACTGAATTAAATAATGTCACAATTTTTCCAGGTGCACCCGGACAACCCGCAGGTGCGCCTCATCCGCCAAGCTGCAGAGATCGTGCGAGACGGCGGCGTGGTTATTTACCCAACCGATTCAAGCTATGCTGTTGGCTGCCAGATCGGCGACAAAACCGCCATGGACCGCATCCGCCAGATCCGGCGGCTCGATGCAGATCACAATTTCACCCTCATCGGCCGCAGCCTGTCCGAGCTGTCCGCCTACACCAAGCTGGATAATCAGGCCCACCGTCTGATCAAGGGCCTGACACCCGGTCCGTTCACCTTTATCTTGCAGGCCACCAAGCAGGTGCCGAAGCGCCTGATGCATGCCAAGCGCAAGACCATCGGCGTGCGCATTCCAGACAACAGGGTGGCCCAGGCTTTGCTCGATGCGCTGAATGAACCGCTGTTGAGCAGCACCTTGATCCTGCCAGGGGACGATATGCCGATGATGGATCCCTACGAGATGAACCAGGTGCTCGGTCACAGTGTCGACTTGATCATCGACGGCGGTTACTGTGGTTACGAGGCGACCAGCGTTATCGATCTGCACACTGGAGATCCACAAGTGCTGCGCATCGGCAAGGGCGACGTGAGTCTGTTCACCGGCTGAGCACCCCTCGCCACCACCCCGGAGATACAATCCCGCCGATGGATGAACTGACCCTGGTACAGCGTATTGCGGTGTGGGCGCTGCCGTTGATTTTTGCCGTCACGGTGCATGAGGCGGCACATGGTTGGGTCGCTGATCGGCTGGGTGACCCGACGGCCCGTGAAATGGGACGAATCACGTTGAATCCGATCCCGCATATCGATCCGATCGGCACCCTGCTGGTCCCGCTGCTGATGCTGACTTTCACCGGGTTTCTGATCGGCTGGGCAAAGCCTGTGCCGGTCTCGGTGCGGCGTCTGCATTCTCCAAAGCGGGATATGGCGATCGTTGCGGCCGCGGGTCCGGCGGTCAATCTGATCATGGCCCTGGGTTGGTCGGTGGTGCTGCTGATTGCGCACAGTCTGGTCCACACGCAGCAATTCCTGGCAGTCCCATTGCTGCTGATGGCGGTCGCGGGTCTGTTCATAAACATCGTACTGATGGCGATAAATCTGCTGCCGGTACCGCCATTGGACGGTGGCCGAATTCTGACCGGGCTGCTGCCGCTCAAGGCAGCACGGGTGTATGCCCGGATTGAGCCCTTTGGGATGATCATCCTGATCGCGTTGTTGATCAGCGGTGTCCTGGGCATGATCCTGGGTCCGGTGGTGCTCGGAAGTATCGCGCTGTTGCCCGGTTCCGATCTTGTCTTGGGTATACTGCCGGCCTTGTTTCCCTAGGAGAGTCTCTTGGCTGCTGTCGCCGCACAACACGCACGCGTCTTATCCGGCATGCGTCCAACCGGGCGTTTGCACCTCGGTCACTATCACGGTGTCCTGAAGAACTGGGTGGAACTGCAGCATGAGTACCAATGCTTCTTTTTCGTAGCCGACTGGCATGCCCTGACCACGCACTACGACGACCCCAGTATGGTCCCTCAGAGCACCTGGGACATGGTCATCGACTGGCTGGCGGCGGGCGTCAATCCCGGCGAGGCGACGCTGTTCGTGCAGTCGCGGGTACCCGAACACGCCGAGCTGCACCTCTTGCTGTCGATGATTACGCCACTGGGCTGGCTGGAGCGTGTGCCGACCTATAAAGACCAGCAGGAGAAGCTCAAGGAGAAAGACCTTTCGACCTATGGGTTCCTCGGCTACCCATTGCTGCAATCCGCCGACATCCTGGTCTATCGTGCCGGACTGGTGCCGGTGGGCGAAGATCAGGTGGTACACGTCGAGTTCACCCGGGAGGTGGCGCGGCGCTTCAATCACATCTATGGGCGTGAGCCCGATTTCGAGCAGAAGGCCGAGCAGGCCGTGAAAAAGATGGGCAAGAAAAACGCCAAGCTTTATCGAGTCTACCGCCGTGCCTACCAGGAGCAGGGCGACGACGGGGCTTTGCATGCCGCACGCGCACTGCTGGATTCTCAGCAAAATATCGGCATCTCCGATCGCGACCGCTTGTTCGGTTATCTCGAGGGTGGGGGTAAGGTGATCCTGCCCGAGCCGCAACCGCTGCTTACCAAGGCGGCAAGGATGCCGGGATTGGACGGGCAGAAGATGTCCAAGTCATACGGCAACACCATCCCACTGGACGCCTCGGCGGACGAGGTGGAAAAGCAAATGCGCACGATGCCGACGGATCCGGCACGGGTCCGTCGGACTGACCCAGGGAATCCGGAGGTCTGCCCCGTGTGGCAGTTTCACGAAGTGTATTCAGACGAGGGTGTCAAAGACTGGGTCCAGCAGGGCTGCCGTTCGGCCGGGATCGGTTGCATCGAATGCAAACAACCGGTGATCGATGCTGTGATCGCGGAGCTGCAGCCGATGCAGTTGCGCGGCAGGGAGTATGCGGAACAACCAGATCTGGTGCGCAACATAATCAATGACGGGTGCGAGCGCGCCCGCGAGGCGGCGCGCGAAACCATGGACGAGGTGCGCCACGCCATGTCACTCAATTATTGACTCAGCGGAAGCATCGCATTGCCCGATCCACAGACCGAAATCGCCGCGCCGCAGCAGGAAGAACTGCCTTTTGCCTTCGTCCAGGGGCAGCCGCAGTACACCCTACCCAAGGATCTGTATATCCCGCCGGATGCCCTCGAGGTCTTCCTCGATGCCTTCGAGGGCCCCCTCGACCTGCTGCTCTACCTCATCAGGCGACAAAATCTCGATATCCTCGATATTCCTATCGCCGAAATCACCAAGCAGTACATGGAATACATCGAATTGATGAAGGACCTGCGCCTCGAACTCGCCGCCGAGTACCTTGTCATGGCGGCGATGCTCGCGGAGATCAAATCGCGCATGCTATTGCCAAGGCCGCAGGCCGAGGATGAAGCGGAACATGATCCGCGTGCCGAGCTGATCCGCCGGTTGCAGGAGTACGAGCGCTTCAAGCAGGCAGCCGAAGATATCGAAGAATTGCCGCAACTCGGGCGCGACATCTTCCCGGTGCTGGTCGAGGTGCCCCATAAACATATCGATCAGGCGCCGCCGGAGGTCGACCTCAAGGAGGTGCTCCTCGCGCTGAAAGACGTACTGCACCGGGCAGATCTTTTCAGCAGCCACCACATTGCGCGCGAGCCCTTGTCGATGCGCGAGCGCATGAGTCGGGTGCTGGCCTCAGTCAGCATAGACCGTTTTACGCAGTTCACGGATCTTTTCGATATCAGCGAAGGGCGGCAGGGAGTGGTGGTAACTTTCATGGCGATACTCGAACTGCTGAAACAACAGTTGATCGAAATGGCGCAGGCCAATGCCTATGCGCCGATCCACGTCAAGGCCTGCGGGGGTTGAATCATGGCTGAGCCAGCCGAGCTTAAGAACATAGTCGAGGCGGCGTTGCTGGCCGCCGGTCGTCCGCTGTCGCTGGACAACCTGCAAGGCCTGTTCAATGAGGTCGAGTGTCCAGACAAAAAAGAGCTGCGCGCTCTCCTGGAAGCGTTGGCGGATGACTATCAGGGCCGCGGCATCGAGGTCGCCGAGGTCTCCAGCGGCTGGCGTATCCAGGTCGGGAAGACCTGTTCGCCCTGGGTGTCGCGGTTGTGGGACGAGCGCCCGGCGCGCTACTCGCGTGCGCTTATGGAAACGCTGGCGCTGATCGCGTATCGACAACCGATCACTCGCGGAGACATAGAGGACATTCGCGGTGTTTCCGTCAGCACCAATATCGTCAAGACCCTCATGGAGAGAGAATGGGTGCACGTGGTCGGCCACCGTGATGTCCCCGGCAAGCCCTCGCTGTATGGCACTACGCGCGAGTTCTTGGATTATTTCGGCCTGAAATCACTTGATGAGCTGCCAACCCTCGCTGAACTGCGCGACCTCGACGACATCAATCGCGAGCTCGATCTGAATGATCCAGACATGACCCGACCAATGAATGATCAGGCGGGTCCGCTATCGAGCGAGATCGCGATCGACGCCGATGCGCCAACCGGATTGGCCGGCGATTCTGAGATCCATCCCAAAACCGCTGCGGATATCGAAGCGGTCGCCGAGGCACTAGCGACCGACCACGAAGCGCCGCGCTCGGGTGCGGATTATGCAGCGGATGCCGAGGTTGCGGCCGACCAGCTTCCGGCTGGGGCGCAGGGAGAGAAATCGGATGTCTTGGTGGAGCTAGAGGCCGATGCAGAGGTCGCCGCGGAGCGTTCATGAGACCAGTCAGCGAGACCGGAGAACGGCTGCAGAAACTGCTCGCCAACGCCGGGCTTGGCTCGCGGCGTTATCTTGAGACCTTGATCGCCGCAGGACGGATTCGGGTTAACGGGCGGGTGGCGAAACTGGGTGAAAGGGCCGGCCCGGAGGATCGCATCGAGGTGGATGGGCGACCGGTCGGCGGTAAGCGGCTGGCGACCAATCAGCGCTTCGTCATCCTGTACAACAAGCCGGAGGGGGAGCTGGTCACCCGCAATGATCCGTCGGGACGCAAGACAGTGTTCGAGCGCCTGCCGCGGCTACCGGTCGGGCGTTGGATCGCGGTAGGACGCCTGGATGTGAACAGCGCTGGCCTGATCCTGTTCACCAACGACGGTGAACTCGCCAACCGCCTGATGCACCCGCGTACGAACATCGAGCGGGAATATGCGGTCAGGGTCAATGGAGCAGTCACTGAGGAGATGGTGCGGCGGCTGGTCAGTGGGGTCGACCTCGACGACGGACCGGCACGCTTCGAGGATGTCGTCGACGCCGGCGGGGAGGGCAGTAATCGCTGGTTTCATCTGGTGATCATGGAGGGCCGCAAGCGTGAGGTGCGGCGTCTGTGGGAGGCGGTCGGCGCAACGGTTTCGCGCCTGAAGCGTGTGCGCTATGGGCCGATCATCCTCGACAGCAGCGTCAAAGTGGGCCAGTGGCGTGAGCTCGATCGCGAAGAACGACAGGCCGTGCTGCGCATCGTCGGCCTGAAGAACGATCGCCCCTGGGGCAGACTCGGCAGGCAGTCTGCGACCCGTAGAACTGCGCCAGTGGCCAACCCGTGGAAGGCGCGCAGGCCTGGCTGAGACCGGTGACGGGTGCTGACTTGCAGATCTCACCGATTTCCTGCTCCTTGCCTGCTGCCGCCCCCGATACCCTCGCCATGACGGGGCGTCCTCGTTACGAAAAACGGTGAAACATGCAGGCTAAGGGTCTGTTTCGTCCCCCAGACGGTGCATTGCACGCGCTGTACGTCGATCTGGTCGCAATATACGGCGAGCAACCGTGGTGGCCCGCCGAGACGCCCTTCGAGGTAGTGGTCGGCGCGGTTCTGACCCAGAATGCGGCCTGGTCGAACGTCGAGAAGGCGATCGACCGTCTCCGGGCTGCACGGCTGCTGAGCCTGAAGGCGCTGCTGGCGACCGGGCATGCCGAGTTGGCCGAGGTGATTCGTTCATCCGGCTATTTCAACGTCAAGGCGCGACGTCTGCGAAATCTGTGTGAGTTCCTGGCCGACCAGGGTGGCCTCGAGGGCTTTTCGGAACTCTCCCTCTCCGATCAACGGGCAGGCCTGCTGAGCGTCAACGGCATCGGTCCGGAGACGGCCGACGATATCCTGCTGTATGCGTTGGAGCAGCCGGTGTTCGTGATCGACAGCTACACGCGTCGTCTGCTGCATCGTCTGGGATGGACGCACGGTGCGGAGACCTACGAGGACCTGCGTTCGGGCTTCGAGCGGGCCCTGCCGGGAAATGTCTATCAATACCAGCAGTTCCATGCCTTGATCGTCATGCATGCCAAGGCGGCATGCCGCAAGGTGCCGCGCTGCGCGCAATGCGCGTTGGCGCCCAAGTGTCCTGCCGCATCCCGATAGCCGGCTAGCCGAGCTCGCTGCGATTACGCCCGTTCTTCTTGGCCCTGTACATTGCCTGGTCGGCGCGGTTGAACAGCGCCTGGGGATTATCTTCGTCGCGCAGGCGGGCGACCCCAAGGCTCACGGAGATCTGGATTGCGCGGCCGCGCACGGTCTGCAGCGCGGCCACGTTTTCGCGGATGCGATCTGCCAGGAGCATACCTCCCTCTTCACCGGTGTGGCTGGCGAGGACGACGAATTCTTCGCCACCGAAGCGATAGAGCAGATCACTGCGGCGGATAGTGTTGGCGATAATCTGGGATACGGCGATCAGCACGTCATCGCCGAATGCATGGCCATACTGGTCGTTGAAGGCCTTGAAGTGATCGATGTCGATGATCAGCATCGTCAACGGCAGGTCCTGCCTTTGTGCGAGATCTACCTCGCGCAGCAGCGCGTTTTCGAGTGCCATGCGATTGTGGACGCCGGTCAGCGGATCGCGTGATGCCAGTTCGACCGCCTTTTTATATGACAAGGCATTGCGCAAGGGGTAGACCAGTGCGCACAACAAGTTCTCCAGGGATTGGATCTCCTTTTCGGCGAAAGGTAACTCGCGGCAGACGAGCACATTGCCCAGGGCGGCCTGCTCCAGCTTCAGGTCGTAGTTGGCGCGATGGGATGCCTCGCGACCGTAGACGACTGTGTTGTCGCTTTCCGGCAGGGTGTACACCAGACCATCGATCGCCAGATAGCGCTGGATCTCTTTGCCGAACAGGTTTATCTGTGTCTCGATATCCAGCGTGGTCTGCAAAATACTCGAAAGCTCGAGCACGCGTGGACCGAGATGTTCCGGAGCGCTCGGCACCACAGTGCCGTGCGTTTGCAGTGGATTGACCAAAGCCAGGTTGCCTGTGTTGCTGTAGGCGGGGGTTTTCATAGCTGCGTTCTCTTTGCTAAACCTGCTACCAGCTACATGCGAAACCCGTGCCAGGATATTTAATAACTGAAATACAATAACTTAAGAGATCTGCTTGCGTTGAGTGACCTCCGGCGTCGGTTTTTTTGCGGTACCTGGGGTTCCTAAACGTCGAAAGGTCGTCATTTTTTTGGGAAGCTTGTTCGTCGGCAGTTTCCCGACATAGTAGGCGAGGAACGACAATTTGACAGCCCGCGCTGCGGGTACTTTATTCTGGCGGGCGTAAAGGCAAGGCCATTGCGACAAGCAAATCCGTCATGAGGTGCTTATGCGACTGATCGCCGTTCTGTTGATTGCCTCCCTAGGGAGCGCCACCGTGAATGGGGCGCAGCCGGCCGCTCACGGGGCACAGCTTCAGGATGGCATGGTCAATCCTGGCTATCAGGACAAGCCGGCCTGGTTCAAGGCCTCATTCCTCGATATCCGCGAAGACATCGCGGAGGCGACGGCCGATGGCAAGCGGTTGTTGCTGTATTTTTACCAGGACGGCTGTCCCTACTGCGCCAAATTGCTGAATGACAATTTTGGCAATCGTGCGATTGCCGAAAAGACGCAACAGTCGTTCGAGGTCATCGCGATCAACATGTGGGGCGATCGCGAGGTGACGGATATCCAAGGCGGTCGGACTACGGAGAAGGCCTTCGCCGCGGCACTACGCGTTCAATACACGCCTACCTTATTGTTCATGGACGAGAACGGTGAGGTGGTGGTGCGCATCAACGGCTATTTCGCACCGCATAAGTTCGACGTCGCGCTCGACTTTGTCTCCGGCAAACATGAGAAGCAGCAGAGCTTTCGCGAATTTTACGCAGCGGCAGCGCCGGTTGCAGCGAACACGGGCTTGAACACGTTGACCGGGGCGCTACCCCAGCCGCTGCGCCTCGCCCGGCGCGAAGACGGTGGACGGCCGCTGCTGGTCATTTTCGAACAGGGAAACTGCGCGGTTTGCGACGAGTTGCACCGCGACATCCTGACACGCAGCGAGCTTGCCTATGCCCTGACCAATGTCGATCTGGCTCAGGTCGACATCTGGTCCAGCGAGCAGTTGCAGACCCCGGACGGCCAGACGATGAAGGCGCGGGACTGGGCCGATGCGCTCGATGTCAAATACGCCCCCAGCCTGGTATTTTTCGACGCGCAGGGCAAGGAGGTGTTTCGCACCGAGGCCTATCTGCGCAGCTTCCACATCCATGGCGCGATCGACTATGTCGTCTCGGGCGCCTATCGCTGGCAGCCGTCGTTCCAGCGTTTTCTGCAGCGTCGCACCGAGATGTTGAGTGCGCGCGGTATCGAGGTCGATCTCATGGACTGATGGCCGCAGCGCGGTCTGCGGTGATCAATCGTCCCAGCTCAGGCGTTGCCCATGGGTCGATCGGCTGTCTGGGCCCATGGCCCAAAGGTACAGAGGGGCCAGTGCGTCGGGCATCTTGAGGCTGGCGTTGTCTTCGCCGGGGAATATCCTTTTGCGCAACGCCGTCCTGGTTGGACCTGGGTCGATACAGTTGACGCGGACGCTGGTATTTTCGAGCTCTGCGGCTAGGATCCGCGTCAGCCCCTCGATGCCGAACTTCGAGACCCCATAGGCGCCCCAGAACGCCTTTCCTAGCTGGCCGACCTCGTCGGTGGTGAACAGCACGCGTGCATCTTGCGAGCGCTGCAGCAGCGGCAGACACGCCTGGGTGAGGAAAAAAGGTGCATTGAGGTTGACCTGAATTACCCTGAGCCAGTCTTCCGGCTCGTAGTCTTTGATGCGGCTCAGGTAGGGGAGGCTGGCGGCGTTGTGCAGGATGCCGTCAAGACGTCCGAAGTTGCTTTCCATTGCGCCGGCGAGTTCCGCATAGTCATGACCAACCGCGCCTTCCAGGTGCATGGGGTAGATCGCCGGAGTCGGCCCGCCCGCGTCTTCGATGGCGTCGTAGGCGGCCTCGAGTTTGGAGACCGTTTTACCCAGTAGTACGACGCTAGCCCCGTGCGCCGCGAAGGCCAGCGCCGCGGCACGGCCGATGCCGTCGCCCGCGCCGGTGACGAGCACGACGCGCTCCTTCAGAATGTCGGATGCAGGTCGGTAATCTCCATGCATAGCAGGCTCTCCTGGCTAGCGGCAGCGCCACGCGGTCCAGAGATGCGCAATCGGCGGCCGGTCGATGAGCTGGTCTGATACAGCATAACCCGTGCGCCGCATCTTTTTATGCAAGGCCATGGCCAGGGCGGTCAGTCGCCGCGCAAGTCCAGGCAGTGGCGGCGTCTTTTCCAGCGAACTCAAATCGAATTGGCCCAAGAGCTCATCGAAATGCAGCACACGCTGCGCTGTCGACAGACGACCCAGGCTTGCAGGGGACAGCGCGGGCGGGACGCGTTCCGGCCGCTCGGCCAAGCGTTGCACGCGTTCGACTGCGGCGCAGTAACCACCGACATCACGACAGGCCATGGTGACATCATCATTGGCGTTTTCGAGTTGTGCGAGGATTTCGAAGAAACTGCCGCGCCCTTGGCGGCAGCTTGCCGCAAACGCGGATCCGTCGGCGGGACGGGGCGAACGGATATCGTCTTCGGCGGCGTCGATGACTGCGATCATCGCTGCACTCGCCGGAGCCGCCAGTCCCTGTGTCTGCAGCGCTAGCGCCAGCGGGTGACGCGCACTTCCGTTAGTCAGATTGACGATCTCGGTTCGCCACCAGTCCAGTTTTGTACGCGCGACACCTGGATCGATTGGGCGCGCGGCGATGTCCTGGATCAAGCTGTCCCAGGCGATCAGCAGGGCATCGCGCTGGCGCTGCGTCGGTGGCGAAAAACGCACCGCGTAGTACGTCGGTGAGCCCAGCGGGGTTGCGCGATTCGGAAAGTGCCACTCTGTGCTATCGAGCGATGCCAACGTCGTCGCTCAACAGATCGAGCAGCTGTTCGGGGTGGTCGATCGTGAGATCCGCCCGCCAGGAGTCCGGCGGGTCTTCGGGATGCAGGTAGCCGTAGAGTGCGCCGATGGTAAGACAGCCGGCCGCCTTCCCGGCCTGAATGTCGCGGCCGGCGTCGCCGATGTACCAGGTTTGGCGCGGATCTCTGCCGAGTAGCTGGCAGGCATGCAGGATCGGATCCGGGTGTGGTTTGCGTCTGCTGCAGGTGTCGCCGCTGACGACACAGGCTGCGCGTCGGTCGAGCTGCAGCGCAGCGATCAGCGGCTCAGTAAGCCAGGCGGGTTTATTGGTCACGATGCCCCAGGGCAGCCCGTCGGCCTCGAGCCTGGACAGCACGGCGGCCATCCCTGGAAAAAGCCCGGTATCGCGGCACAGATTATCGGCATAGATGCTCAACAGTCGCTCGCGACGCTCCTCGAAATCCGGCGTATCGGGAGCCAGGCCGAAGCCGAGCTTGATGAGCGCAATGCCGCCGTGGGAGACCACTGGACGGATGGACTCATAGGGCAGGGGCGGATGTTGGTAGTGAAGCAGTGTCTGGTTGAGCGCATAGGCCAGATCTGGCGCGGTGTCTGCCAGCGTGCCGTCCAGATCGAACAGCATTGCCTGCGGAACGGGTCGCATGGTCACTCCGGCCTGTGCGTTGCGACGGTGTAATTCACGTCCACATCGCGCGGATCGAGTCTGTAGAGATCGATCAGCGGGTTGTAGGTCAGCCCGATAATGTCATCTATCTCCAGCCGTGCATCCCGGATCCAGTGTGACAGCTCCGAGGGTCGGATGAACTTGGCGAAGTCATGCGTGCCCCTCGGCAACATCCGCAACAGGTACTCGGCGCCGATGATCGCGAATAGATAGGACTTCGGGTTGCGGTTGATCGTCGAGAAAAAGACCTGGCCACCGGGCTTGACCAGTGTTGCGCAGGCGGTGATCACCGAGGACGGATCGGGGACATGCTCCAGCATCTCCATGCAGGTCACTACATCGAATTCACCGGGGCATTCGGTGGCCAGCTGCTCGGCCGGCATCTGGCGATAGTCGACTTTCAGCCCACTCTCCAGCAGGTGCAGGCGCGCGATCTCCAGCGGGGCGGCACCCATGTCGATGCCCGTCACATCGGCACCGAGCGCTGCCATGGATTCGGCCAGGATGCCCCCGCCGCAGCCGACGTCGAGGACGCGCTTACCGGCCAGGGATGCACGGGCGTCGATATAGCCGAGGCGCAGCGGGTTGATGTCGTGCAGCGGTTTGAACTCGCTGTGCGGATCCCACCAGCGAGATGCCAGCTGATCGAACTTGGAGACCTCGGCGTAGTCGACGTTCACCATTTGCAAGCCGTATATGCGCACCATCCGAGAGTATAAGACGAGCGGCCACCTACTGTATCGAAACGCGGATCGATCATACGGATTTGTCCTCGATCTGTGCGCGCCAGGCAGCGGCGCGCTGCAGGGTCAGGGAGAGATCGATGGTAGTCAGTTCACGCTTCCGCAGCACCTGGCGACCGCGGATCCAGACGTGTTGCACTTGCTCGCGACCGGCCGCATAGACCAGCTGCGAGATGGCGTTGTAGACCGGCTGGGTCTCCGGCCGTGACAGATCAACGGCCACCAGGTCGGCCGACTTGCCGACGCGGATGGATCCGGTCTCGTCGTCGATGCCGAGCGCTCGCGCCCCGTTTAGGGTTGCCATGCGCAGTGCCGCATGGGCCGGAAGCGCGCAGGCGTCTGCGGCCCGCCCCTTGGCCTGCAGCGCCGCAGTCTGCATCTCGCCGAGCATGTCCAGGTCGTTATTGCTGGCGGCGCCATCGGTGCCTAGCGCCACATTGATGCCGGCATCGAGCAGCGTCGTGACCGGACAGTGGCCCGAGGCGAGCTTGAGATTCGATTCCGGGCAGTGGACCACATGTGCCGCGCATTGCGAGAACAGGTCGATCTCTTCCGGCTCGAGCTGGGTCATGTGCACCCCCAGCAGCGCGGGGGTGACAATGTTCAGGCGATGCAGCCGCTCGATCGGTCGTTGACCGTATTGCTCGAGGCCGGCTTTCACCTCGGCGACCGTCTCGTGCACATGCATGTGAATCGGCAGCTCGAGTTCGTTGGCCAGCGTCGCCACACGGCGCAGTGGATCGTCCGCGACGGAGTAGGGGGCGTGTGGTGCGAACGCGGTGCGCACCAGCGGATCGCTGCGCAGCTGGTCATGCACCGCAATCGCTTTGTCCAGGTAATCATCCGCATCGTTCGCCCAGGTCGACGGGAGGTCGATAACAATAAGACCCACAGTGGCGCGCATCCCGGCCTGTATCGCGACCCGGGCGGTGATGTCGGGAAAAAAGTACATGTCGTTGAAACAGGTGGTGCCGCTGCGGATCATCTCGGCGATGGCCAGGCGCGAGCCATCGGCGACGAATTCTTCGTGCACCCAGCGCGCCTCGGCAGGCCAGATATAGTCATGCAGCCAGGTCATCAGCGGCAGATCATCGGCAAGACCGCGAAACAGGCTCATGGCGCCATGGGTGTGGGCGTTGATCAGCCCGGGAATCAGGACATGTCCCCCCAGGCTGATGCTCTCGTCGGCTTGGATCTGTTCGGTCGCCTCGGCACGGGGTGCGATCGCGCTTATCCGGCCGTCGCTCACGGCGATGCTGTGCCGTTCGAGAACACCGGGCTGCTCGACGGGGATCAACCAGTCCGCATGAATGAGGAGATCTGCGTGCACGATTCTTTGCCGTTGCTAGCGATAAGCGGCGTAAAATACCGCAGATCCGGTCGCCGCCCCTAATGGCACGGCGCACGTGCCCAGAACGACTGCCACCCAGCCCGAGTCAGTTCACCCTATGCAAGAAGTCTCTCTCGATGGCCCGATCTCTGCTGACCAGGCGCTGCTGTGGCGCGACGACAGTCTCTATCTGCTCGATCAGCGTCGACTGCCGCGCGACGAAGTGTTTATCGTCTGTCGCAACGTGGGGGCCACCGCCGATGCGATCCGCGCAATGGTGGTGCGCGGCGCGCCGGCGATCGGAATTGCCGCGGCCTATGGTGTCGTGCTGGCGGCGCGCGACCGCTATACGCGTGATCCGCAGGGCTGGCGCGGTGCGCTGGAGGAGGATCTCCGGCTGCTTTCGGCGGCCCGTCCGACGGCCGTCAATCTGTTGTGGGCGATCACGAGGCTGCGCACGGTCATGGGCGACCTGGGTGGCGGCGATCCTGCGCCGCGCCTGCTTGACGAGGCGCTGGCGATCCACCGGCAGGATCGCGCCGACAACCTGCGCATGGGGGACTTCGGTGCGGGCTTGATCACCGGGCGCAGCGCCGTGATCACTCATTGCAATACCGGCGGGCTGGCGACCGGGGGCTGGGGTACCGCATTGGGGGTCATCCGCAC
>JBATKF010000264.1:0-23636 GCA_049669185.1 Sedimenticolaceae bacterium
GTCGGTGCCTCGATGACGGCGGTGGCGCTCATCCAGGGCCTGGCCGCAGGCGCCATGCTGACGATGATCGCGGAAACCATGTTGCCCGAGGCCTATACCAAGGGCGGATCCGTGATCGGTCTCGCGACGCTGGCCGGGTTCCTGACGGCAATTTTCTTCAAGACCCTTGAGCATTGACGCGGCCGGCTTCGGCTGTCGCTTGACTTGCGTCAAGTACATTGGACGATCTATGTGTAACCTTTAATTTACACTTGCATTGAGATCGCCGCCTATGCACATCGCACTTGTACACCCCAATTATCACTCCGGCGGCGCAGAGATTGCCGGCAACTGGCCGCCAGCCTGGGTCGCTTATCTCGCCGGATCATTGAAGACGGCCGGATTCGACAAGGTGACCTTTATCGATGCGATGACCCATGAGATCGACGATGCGGATCTGCGCGAACGCCTGTCGCATCTGCAACCGGATATCGTCGGCACCACGGCCATTACCCCGTCGATCTACGTCGCCGAGAACGTCCTGAAGATCGCCAGCGAAGTCTGCCCCAACGCCGTGAGGGTCCTGGGTGGCATTCACGCCACGTTCATGTACAAACAGGTACTCTCCGAAGCGCCCTGGGTGGACGTGATCGTGCGCGGTGAAGGCGAAGTGATCTTCTCCGAACTCGTCACCGCCGTGCACGAGCGGCGCTGGCCAGCGGAGCGGGACAGCATCAAGGGGCTGGCCTTTAGAGACGGCGAGCGGATCGTGGCGACCCCGGCCGCCCCCACGGTGAAGAATCTAGACGCAATCGAGCCAGACTGGTCGCTCCTGGAGTGGGACAAGTACATCTATGTCCCGCTCGGCGTGCGCGTAGCGATTCCCAACATGGCACGCGGCTGCCCCTTCACCTGTTCATTCTGTTCACAATGGAAGTTCTGGCGCGACTATCGGGTACGTGATCCCAGAAAGGTGGTCGACGAGATCGAAAAGCTGGTCGACGAGCACAACGTCGGGTTCTTCATCCTGGCCGACGAAGAGCCGACTATCAATCGTAAAAAGTTCATCCAGTTTTGCGAGGAACTGATTGCGCGCGGTCTGCCCGACAGGATCAAGTGGGGCATCAACACGCGGGTCACCGACGTGCTGCGTGACGAGAAGCTCCTACCGCTGTACCGCAAGGCGGGGCTGGTGCACGTCTCGCTTGGCACCGAGGCGGCCGCGCAGATGAAACTCGACCAGTTCAACAAAGAGACAAAGGTCGAAGACAACAAACGCGCGATCAAGCTGCTGCGCGACGCCGACATCTTCACCGAGGCCCAGTTCATCGTCGGGCTGGACAACGAGACGCCGGAGACCCTGGAAGAGACCTATCAAATGGCGTGGGACTGGCAGCCGGACCTGGCCAACTGGGCTATGTATACGCCGTGGCCATTTACCCCGCTGTTCCAGGAACTGCGCGATAAGGTGGAGGTGTTCGATTACTCCAAATACAACTTCGTCACCCCGATCATGAAGCCCGAGGCCATGGACCGCGATGAGCTGCTCGACCGAACAATGAACAACTACCGGCGCTTCTACATGAAGAAGGCCCTGTTTCATTACCCCTGGCGCGGTACCGGGTTTCGGCGACGTTATCTGCTCGGTTGCCTGAAGGCATTTTTGAAGGCCGGGTTCCAACGCAAATTCTACGATCTGGGCAAGGTCAACTACTGGGGGCCGCAATCCAAGGGCAAACTCGATTTCCATTTTGACGGCAGCAGAAAAGTCGCCAAGGCACAGATGGAGGACTGGGCGGCTATCCATGACCGCAAGGTGGCACTGCAAGAGGCGCGCGATCGGATCGTCGATGACGAAACCGGTCATGCCGGCGAGGTAATGGCCTGCGGTGGCGGCACGCAGCAAATGGACGATATCGAACTGCCCGTCGTAGTTCAGAGGCAACGGTCAGGAACAAAGCCGCCAGTCGAAGAGATCGCCGGGAATGCCCAGTGAGGTGAGCCCGGCGGCCCGCGGCGCAATCGCACCACCGGAACCATCGAGCCTCGGCATTCATGCAGATCTGGCTGCGGATAGGGTGGGGCCCAACGCCATCATCCAGACACGCAAGGCCCTGGATGTACTCTGCGGAATCGCCAGGCGCACCGCGATCTTCGAACAGGCCGGGCTCGGTGCGTTGGGAGACGATCGCCTGCGCGATCTGGTAGACGTGGGTCAAGTCAACGCCCTCAACCAGGCGATAGGTCGACGGCTGCAACCGCAGTTAGCGCATGCCGTGTTGCGACGCGCGGGCGATTTGACCGGTGCCTATGTCCTGGAGAACCGGATCCCGAAACCGGCGCACCACCTGTTGAAGGCGCTGCCCAGAGCGATCGCACAGCGCCTCCTGATGAAAGCGATTGCCAAGAATGCATGGACCTTTGCCGGTCAGGCAAGGGTCGAAACCGGCGCGGATTGGATCCTGATCCATGCCAACCCGATCTGCCAAGGGCGCCTCGGCTTCTCCTGCTGTGAATGGCACGTAGCGGTATTTTCGCGGCTATTTCAGACGCTCGTCGACCCGCGCATCCAAATCTGCGAGACCCATTGCAACGGCCAGGGCAGCGAGGGCTGCCGATTCACCGTCCAGACAGGCTAGCGAGAAACCGCCAGGACCACGATAGGCCGGCGGCGGTTCGTGGGTCTGATCGCTTGGATAGATGCGGCTAATGCGGGTTAGGCTGAGCACCGTGTCTCTGTCGCGCTGGTCTTTAAGATCTGGTCGAAGAACGAATACTCGCCTGCGGCCACCGTTCGCGAGGTCTCGTCCAGGTCGTTGATCTGAGCATTGCTAGGGGCATTGCGCCGATCGATCAGGCCATTGTGTTCGGTGCTGAGGCGATAGCAGACAAGGCCGCGTCGCCGAATTTGCTGCCGCAACCGGGCTGACCGGCGGCTTCCGCACACTCTTTCGATCGATCGAGAGACGCCGGAAGGGCCGATCTCTCGACAAAAACTGTAAAACCGGACAAACGAAACGGATTCGGGATCAAGTCCAGGGTCTGGCCTGCCGAGTATCCTGGCGGGCACGAAAACTGCGCAACCGCCTGACTGCGCTGCGTTAAGGGCCAAAGAATCGACAGAACTGCCGTTTCTGGGCGTTGCGACAGGCAATTTCCTCGCCGCGAACTCGGGACTACCCTGGGTGCCAGACCCTTCCTCGGTCTCTTCATTACCCGGCTCACGGCACACTGCCCCCCGCTTGAGGCCGTAAAAAGGTCGCAAGAAACCACGGTAAAAGTATTTTAAATCGTCTAGACTGAAAGAAAGTTGCGCAAAGAAAAATCTTTTGTGGCAATATAATACGGAACTGTCGTAATAGGACAGATGAGATGCGAGCCCGCTTATTTCACCCTGTCGAGCAGCGAGCGAAGTTAGTCAGACTCGTCGGTCCTTTGCCTCCGCAGCAAAATGCTTTAAGCTATAGGGAATTCCCGCTATTGCCTAAGCATTTGCCCCATGTCTACCAAGATCGCGCTCAGCATTACGGAGGAGGCGCGCAGCCTCCACGCGGCCCGAAGGCTAAGGTCTCGGAGTTTTCGCGGGCCAGCAGCGCGCCACCGCAGGCATTTGGTAGCCCAGAGGAGGCGCACTCAACCGGAGGTGCCGCGTCTTTCGAGAACCTGGTATGCGTCGCCTGAAGCGGTGGCACTGCTCATGCCGAATCAGGCCGTACAGGCACAACACAGGCAACAGTTTCTCCGAGAGTCAAGACAGGTCATGCACTGCCGGAACGTGCGTGGTGACCGCAGGACGACACTTTGGTCGAGACCTGACCCGGGCCGGGTGCAAGTCGGTACTATTTTCGAACGACGCTACGATCCCCAACCCACCGGTAACTCGCTAGGTTATGGAAATTTCAGCAATTCTGATATCCTACGCCGTTTGCGAGCTGCCGCAGGCCCAGGTCAGCGTCGTGCCCGCAGTTTCCTTTTAACGAAGTGACCAAGAAGCGTATGGAGCCGACAGCAACAAAAAATCATCTGCCCCTGCGGCCTGCAAACTTCGTTAGCCTGGCGGAAGCCCTGGACTACGCGGCACAAGGCCAGACGGGCATGAATTTTTACGATTCTCGCGGCGAACTCTCCGCGGCAGTCCGCTATTCAGAGCTGAGCGCGCAGTCGAAGGTCCTAGCGCGGCGGCTAATGTCCCTCGGACTGCCGAAAGGGTCGAGCGTGGCGCTGATCGCGGAAACCAATCCGGATTTCCTGCGTTTCTTTTTCGCTTGTCAGTACGCGGGACTCGTACCTGTGCCACTCCCTGTGTCGGTAAACCTCGGGAATCACCGCGCCTATGTTGACCACCTGCGCGGAATGCTGGCAGATTGTCAAGCCCAGGTAGCGATGGCGCCAACCGACCTGCTGACGCTTGTAGAAGAAACTTGCGACGGCTTAGTAAGGCCGTTGGTAGGTGATGCAAAGGCCTTCGACGGGCTCCCTGAATCCAGTGAAGAACTCGTCAGCCCGAAACCTACCGACCTGGCGTACATTCAATATACGTCAGGCAGCACGCGGTTTCCGCGGGGGGTCATGATCCGTCAGGCGGCGGTGCTCGATAACCTCGCGGGCATCATCCAACACGGCGTGATGGCCCGTGCCGGCGACCGTTGCGTCTCGTGGCTGCCCTTTTATCACGATATGGGGCTGGTAGGCATGGTTCTCGCGCCACTCGCCGCGCAGCTGTCAGTCGACTATCTGGATACGCGCGTATTCGCCATGAGACCGCGGAGATGGCTCGAGCTGATGTCGAAAAGCCAAGCGACCATATCGTTAGGACCACCGTTCGGGTACGACCTGGTGTCGCGACGCCTGCGTCCAGGAGAGGCTCAGCGTTTTGATCTGAGCAATTGGCGAGTCGCTGGTGTCGGTGCCGAGATGATCAGGGCCGAAACCCTTGACAGGTTTGCTCGTCGGCTGGCACCCGCGGGCTTCAATCCAAAGTCATTTCTCGCCTGTTACGGAATGGCAGAGTGCTCTCTGGCGGTGAGCTTCGCCCCTATTGATCGGGGTCTTCGGGTAGACCACGTCGACGGTGCGCACCTCGCAACACATGGCGCGGCTTTGCCGGTAGCGGCCGATGACGAACGGGCGTCTCAGACCAACGTCAACAGCTACGTGGATTGTGGACAACCGATGCCCGGCCACGAAGTAGAGATTCGCGACGCGCAGGGGCGGCGCCTGCCAGAGCGCCGCGTCGGCGTCGTTCACGTGCGGGGACCCAGCGTAATGACGGGCTATCTCGGCCAACCCGAGGCCACTCGGGACGTGCTCTCGAGTGATGGGTGGCTCAACACCGGCGATCTCGGGTATCAAGTGGGCGGCTCCATCCACGTCACCGGACGCCAAAAAGACCTCATCATAGTCAATGGTCGCAATGTCTGGCCGCAGGATCTGGAGCACATCGCTGAGCAACAGCCCGAGGTGAGGCCTGGCGATGCACTAGCCTTTGCAGCACCGGACGCCGATGGCGCCGATCACCCTGTGATCGTCGTGCAATGTCGGGAATCGGATCAGGCAAAGCGTTCACAGTTAGTGATGCGGATTAAGACCCGCATCCGCGAAGAGCTGGCGATCGAGTGCATGGTGGACCTGGTCCCGTTGCACACCTTGCCGCGGACGTCATCGGGAAAGCTGTCGCGCTCGGAGGCACGGCGCAACTTCCTGCGGGCCCGCGAGGATGAGCGCTTGGTGGCCGCCGATAACGCCGCCATCGCAGTAGGCGAACCGTTGCGTCAGGTGCATGACTTCCCCGAGCTGCCTCGCGAGCCCTTGCGCCAGGAGCTGTGAGGGAGTTATTTCGATCCCGTCAGGCTCTGTCGGGACCCTCCGACGAAATGCAGTCGGCGAGCAGATCTCGTCCCCCATCGTCCGCTTGACAATTGAGAAACTGCGCGGTGAACGCCGGGTTGAAAGAAAGCCGCGCCGATGGCGTAAAGGGATCGGTTGCACTGACAGGAGCCACGGGATTCATTGGCGGCGCGTTAGCGAGACGATTGGCTGGCGCCGGTTGGCACGTCAAAGCGCTGGTTCGCAGCCTATCGAAAGCGCGAGCCCTGCAGCAGCTGGATTTGGAGATCGTCCAGGGTGACCTCGAGGACGCAGCAGCCCTGCGCTCGCTGCTCGACGGCGTCCAGGCCATAGTGCACTGTGCCGGGACGGTGCGAGGGGTCGACGAGCAGGATTTCTTCCCGGTCAACGTCGCCGGCACCGAACGGATCGCCTCGCTAGCCTCGCTGATGAATCCAGCCCCGCGTTTCATCTTCCTCTCCTCGCTTGCAGCGCGGGAGCCGCACTTGTCTCCGTACGCGGCAAGCAAGCTCGAGGGTGAACTGGTACTCAGGAAGGTCGCGGGCCCGATGCCGCTGACCATTCTGCGTCCACCGGCGGTGTACGGGCCCGGCGACCGCGAGATGCTGCCGCTTTTGTTACTGCTGATGCGCGGGTTCGCTCTGATGCTGGGGTCCGAGGGATCCCGTTTCTCAATGCTTTACGTCGACGATCTGGCAGCCGCGATCGAGCAGTGCCTAATCGCGGGCGACAGCGGCCAACGGACATTTGCCCTTCACGACGGACACGTGGGCGGCTATACCTGGGACGCCATTGTCGAACTGGCCACGCCGGTACGCGGCAGGCCCATTCGCAGACTGCGGCTCCCGCGAGGCCTGCTAAATGGTCTGGCGGTCATGAGCAGCCAATGGGGAAGACTGACCGGCGCAGCGCCGATGCTCACGCCGGGCAAGGTCAGGGAACTGACTCACCCGGACTGGGTCTGTGATAATGCCGAGGTCAGCTGCGCCCTCGACTGGACGCCGCAGGTCGAGTTCGCCAGCGGGCTTAGGCGCACCCTGGCCTGGGAGCAGGCCGCGAAACAGACGACATCACATTGAATCGAGCGACGGCCTCGGCCGAGACGCAAAGCTACCCCAGGTAAACGACGTTGCAGACATATCAGGAAATCCTATCCAGCCTTTACGAACTGTTGGGTGATTTTGTCGGTGGCGCGCAGGGCCTGAATGAAGACACTGATCTGATCAGCGGCCTCGACCTCACTTCGCTGAAAATCATGGATCTGCTGATGGAGGTCGAGGATCGGTTCGACGTGAGCGTACCACTGAACAAGCTTCCGGATGTGCGCACCATCGGGGATCTGGCGACCATGCTGGAAAAGCTGGTCAATGGTCGGCCCTCCTGAGGCCACACCAAGGCGACGTTCGATGCGGGATTGGACTGCGACCAAGCCAGGCAACAGGCGCGCGCAGGATCGCGGAAAGACTCTCTTCACAGCAACGCGCTGATCCGTGAATGCGCCCCAGCATCTTGAGCTGATAGAGCGCAGGTGGCAGTCCACTATCCCGGTTCCAGAACTTACACTGCTCGGCGATTCGCTGATGCACCAGTACGGGGACGCCGTCGCCGGTATTCTGTATTACGGCTCGTGTCTGCGAAAGGGGGACGCCACTGAAGGCCTGGTCGATCTCTATGTGATCGTCGAGGCTTATCGTGCCGTTTACGGTGTTTCTGCGAAGGCGTTCTTCAACTGGCTGCTGCCACCGAACGTGTTCTATCTCGAGTTGCCGGTGGGAGAGAACAAGGTACGGGCGAAGTATGCAATCTTGTCCCTGCCCCAGCTGCAGCGCGGAACCCGCCGCTGGTTTCAACCCTACCTGTGGGGTCGTTTTGCCCAGCCCTTGGCCCTGCTCCGCGCACGCAACGAATCCACCGCCCAAGCGTTGCTGCAGGCGGTCGGTCAGGCCGTGATCACCTTCATGGATGCGACCCTGCCCGTGTTGCCCGCACGCTTCAGCGCCAGGGATCTCTGGGAGCAGGGTCTCGCGCGCAGTTACCGTACCGAGCTGCGGGCGGAGAGGACGGGCCGGCAGGCCGAACTGTACCGCGACGCTGAATCCTACTACCTGGAGCTGACGGCCGCCGCTCTGGCCAGATCCCGCTTCGCGGTCCATCCGGAAGGCGAAGGGACGGGAGGCAACTATGTGGCAGACATCGGGACGCCACACCGCCGAGCGGCGCGCGCCGCCTGGCTTCTGCGCACGGTGCAGGGTCGACTGTTGCATGTGATGCGCCTGATCAAGGGCCTGTTCACCTTCAGCGGCGGCGTGGACTATGTCCTCTGGAAACTCGAACGGCACTCGGGTGTCCGGCTCGAGGTCTCGGACCGGGTGCGTCGCCACCCGCTGATCTTCGGCTGGGGGCTGGTTTGGCGCCTCTATCGCCGCGGCGCCTTTCGTTAAGCCTTCGTGCAATATCTGGCTCAGCGCGGCGGCGACGGCTCTCCCGCGGTCGACTGATAAGAATCGGCCCTGCGAACAGCAGACTCGAAGCGTTCCTCCCAGCTCGAGAGGTTCTTTCGCGCATCCTGAACGTAGGCCGTCAACTGCACGGCTCGCAGCATGGCCCGATTGAGCAGTCTGGCGGTTGGCGGCAGTGGCCTCTCTACATCCACAATAAGGACGACGCGTTGTTGTTCGGTCCCGTTCCACACCTCGTGATCGAAAGTATCGTCGAGGACGAGGCACTTACCCTCCTCCCAGCAGCGCGTCTGGTCGCCGACGCGAATGCGGCAGGCCTCTCGTGCGCGCGGGATGATCAATCCAAGATGCGTGCGCACTACGCCCTTGGTAACACCGCTATGGGGGGGAATGTGGTAGCCGGGTGCCAGGATGGAGAACCAGGCGCTCTGCAGACGCGGTATGGCCTCCAGGATCCGGGCCGTGTTGGGGCACTGCTGACAGTTGCGTTCCGACTTATGCCCAAAGCCGTAGAGGATGAACGTCCGCCACTGATCTCCCGTGGAGATCCGCGCCTGGTCCGGCGAGATCTCGTGAAAAGGCGGTATCTGCTCACGGTGCACCAGCAGCTGGTCGAGCTCTGAGCGGATGGCTTCCCAGTTCTCCTCCAGACTCTGGTTATAGGGGAATAGGTCCGGGTCGAAAAAGGGATGGTCTCCGACCAGGGATGAGCGGGCGAGGTAGCGGTCGATGGCCTGCAGCAAACGCCTGCCGTGGCTCTTGACATAGGCACGCCTCTTGGCGCGCAACGTCTGTGCGAACTCCATTGCTTTCTCCTATAGACCCAACCACGGGCCGCGCGATTCGTCTCCGATCGTGAAAGCCAAGATCGCTCTATTTACGAGCGAACTTTACGCAAAAGTACCAAAGCAACCACGGCTGTCGCAACTGGCGTGACCAAGGTGGTCAACGCCGGCGGGAGTTGCAGAACGAGTCCGGCATTCGCGATGACTTGGGTGGCAATCTGGAACAATAGCCCAGCCGCCAACGCAGCGACGACGCGTCTCTCTACCGAGGTCGAGCGCGGCGTGCCGAAGGCCGCAGGTATCGCCAGCAGCACCATGACTGCCACCGCGATCGGCAGCGTCAGCTTCTGCCAGAGGGTGAGATCATAACGACTGGTCTCTTGGCCGGTGCCACGCAGGTAGCGCACGTAGTCATAGAGTTGCGTGGGCGACAGTGTCTGCGGTGGAAGCTCCAGCAGGCCGATCTGGTCCGTCGTCATGTAGGACTCCCAGTGCATCGAGGCGATACGCTCGCTGGCCAAGGTCGGCCCTTTCAGCCTTTTTACCAGTACATCTTGCAGCAACCAGCGGTCGGGGTCGCTCACGTCGGCCTGCTGGGCGTGGATAAACAGGTTGACCCGCCGCGTCTCGTCCATCTCCAGGATATCGATGTCCACTGGGACCCGTCCGTGCTGAACCCGATTGATATGTATCAATCTGTTGCCCTGAAAGATCCAGAATCCGCCATCCACCTCCGTCACCACCGAGCCCGACAGCGACAACGACCGCTGCCGCGCCGCCTCCTGGTGCAACTCGGCGATCACAAACTCATCCAGCAACACAACGACAAGCAGCACCAGGATTGCGCTCTTTAGTACCGACCAAGCAATACGCAGCACGGAGACACCGGCGGCCTGCGCGGCAATGATTTCGCCACGATGGGCGAGCAGCGACAGCGCGATGGTGGTACCCATCAACGCGCCGAAAGGGAGTAGATCGAGGGCGCGGGGGGCGAGCATGCGCAGCTCGAACAGCATCGCATCCAAAAAGCCGTAGCTCCCGGAGCCGACGTCGTCCAGCTGTTTGATCAGATCGAGAAAGCTGAATACGAATACCAAGGCCAGCATGACCAGCACAAAGGTCCTGGCGATCTCGCCGGCGATGTAACGATCGAGCAGGGTCATGCTTGGACGGAGCGCGAAGGCCTCCAGAATAGGACCGACAGCAACACCCCAAGCAACACCAGGGGCCACCACAGGCCAGGGATGGCACCGACGAAGCCCTCCTGCACCAGGTTCTTGGCGAACGTCATCAGATTGAAAAAGACCGCGAAGGCAACGACTGCCGCCAGCCCTTTGGCAAAGCGTCCTCGCCGCGGCCCACCGCGACTCAGGGGTACCGCCAGCAGCGCGGTCAACACGGTCGCCACGGGCGCGGACAGGCGCCATTGAAATTCGGCCAAATCCTTGGGCCGCGAGGAGCCACTGAGGTCCAGTATCCCCTCCGCCTTGCTCTTGTAGCCGATCGCCTCCGGCTGCGGTGCCGCCAGGGTCAGCCGCAGCTGTCTGAACTTACCAACGAGGTCACGGTTGCCCTGGATGTCCAACTGGTACACATATCCCTCCTCGAACCTGAACAGCAGCGGATCTGACTCCTCGCGTGGGGGTTGAAAAAGCCGTTCTGCAACGATGATCCGCAGTCTGTCCGATTCTCGGACGCGTACGATCACCTCGCCCGCACTGCGAGCCTGATGATCGACCGCGCCGGCAAAGATCGCATAGGCCGACCCCGAGCCGACGAACACGCGCCTTGCTTCCAAATCCTTGATATCGAACTTCGCCTCGACGGCTGCGCGCAGCAGGTACTGCTGTTGGTATGCCCATGGGCGCGCGAAAAGAGATACGCAGGCCACCAGCACGGCAATCAGCAGCGCGAATCGCAATACAATCGCGGCCAGCCGGGTCTCGCCGATACCGCATGCCGACAGCGCAACGATCTCGCCGTCCGCATGCAGGCGCCCGAACCCGAACACGACGGCGAAATAGAGCGACACGGGGAGAAGCACTTCCAGCGCGGTCAGCAGCTTGATCAGCACCAACTTGGCAAGAGTTTCTGCAGGAATCAGGCCGGCCGCCACCTCATTGAGGAACACGGCGGTCGTATAGCTGGTGAAAATCACCCCGCTGATGCCGGCAATCACCAGGAAAGGCCGGCCTATTTCACGGGTGACATAACGCTCGATGATCAACAGGCCCGTCCGACGACTATGGTTCGGTCTCTCGTCCTGATACAATTTCGTCAGGGGCTTTCGAACCTTCGTTTCCGGCGCGATGATACCACGGCGTCCAGCCCGCGCGATTCAGCGCATGGCCCCGCTCGGTCTGCCCGGACGGCAAGAAAGTGGCAGCCTTTTATGAGACCAAGCGGCGGAATCCGAGCGTCCCTACGCCAACTTGTCCTTTCTGCCGGGACAGAAGAGACAAAGACCCGTGAGTATCTTCGATAAATTTCAAGATGTGGCCGCCGGAATCGAGCAACTGAAGGAGCTCGGCGTGATGCCCTTCGGCGCGGAGATCGAGCACATCACCTCGGCCACCGACGGTGTCGTGCTCGGTCATCCGGTGATATTGGCGGGCACCAACAACTACCTTGGCCTGACGTTTGACCCCGGCTGTATAAGCGCGGCCCGCGAGGCGCTGCTCGAGCAGGGCACCGGCACCACGGGTTCGCGTCTGGCCAACGGAAGCTACGGTGGCCATCTGGCCCTGGAGCAGGAACTGGCGGCGTTCTTCGGAACGCCCTCGGCCATCGTCTTCTCCACCGGCTTCCTGGCCACTATGGGCGCGGTGAGCACCCTGGCCGGCCCCGGAGACAGGATCCTGATGGACGCGGACTGTCATGCCAGCATCTATGAGGGCACGCGTGTTACCAGCGCCGAGGTGATCAGATTCCGTCACAACAACCCGGACGATCTCGAGAAACGTCTGCGCCGTCTCGAGGGTCAGGAAGGCAACAACCTGATCGTGGTCGAAGGTATCTACAGCATGCTGGGAGACCGTGCCCCCCTGGTCGAGATCGCCGCGCTGGCGAAACAGTTCGAGGCATACCTTATGGTGGACGAGGCGCATTCGCTTGGCGTCCTTGGGACGAACGGCCGCGGCCTGGCCGAGGAGGCCGGCGTGGAGGACGCCGTGGATTTCGTCGTCGGCACCTTCAGCAAGAGTCTCGGCTCCGTTGGTGGTTTCTGTACCAGCCGTCATCCGCAGCTGGAGTACATGCGCTACAACGCCCGCCCCTATATCTTTACTGCATCCCCCGCACCCTCGGTCATCGCATCCACCCGCGTCGCCCTGCAGATCCTGCGCGACGGCCAGGACCTGCGCGAGCGCCTCTGGCGCAACGCAAACCGTCTCTACAGTGCTCTCCAGGACGCAGGCTTCCGTCTCGGACCCGAGCCGAGCCCGGTGATCGCGATCCAGGTGGAAAGCACCGAGCAGGCGCTGGTCTGGTGGAACCAGCTGCTGGAAGAAGGCGTCTACGTCAATCTGGTCCTGCCACCGGCGACGCCGACCGGGGGACCGCTCCTGCGATGTAGCCTGAGTGCCGCCCATACCGATGCCCAGATAGACCGGCTTCAGGCGGCCTTGTGCGGACTGCGCACGGCCGAGGCCTGCGCCTAGCCCGGCGATCCGTCGATTGCGCGCGAGCCGGTTCGGCAATCCACTCAGGATCGTTACGACATCATCCCGACCACCATGTATCGGCGCTACTTTCACATCATCGGGGACCCGCAGGTCAAGCTCTGGGGCATCACGCCGCGCGAGCGCCTCCTGAGGCAGATTCGGCAAGTCGCGGACATCTCGCCGATCGACGATCTGAGTGCACTTCCGCACGACGCGTCGGTCCTCTTGCTGCGCGGCGAATATGTCATGGAGGTGCGTATCCTGCGAAGGCTGCTGGGCCATCCGGGCACCCTGCTTCGCTGCGCATCAGATCAGAGACTGGCGGCCGCCTTCGTCTCCGCGGCACACGCAGTGGCCGCTGACGCCCTGCTCAGGGGTGATCTCGCCACCGTCCCGGAGGGCCTGACTGTCGTCGATCCGGTGGGATTGGAGTCCTTCGATATGGAACTGAGCCGTTCTGCCCAACCCCTGCTGGCGCCCGTCTCGCCCAGCGAGCGCCAACGGCTCGAGGACCTCCTCTATGGCAGCGCCTACAAGGGGATTACCGATCTCGTCACCAAGTGGTTTTGGCCGCGGCCAGCGAAGCGCGCGGTGCGTTGGCTCGCGGATCGTCGAGCGACCCCGAACATGGTCACCTCGGTCGGGATGTTGCTCATGCTGCTGGCCGGGCTCCTGTTCTATCAGGGTCATTACGCACTGGGACTGGCCGTCGGTTGGGTTATGACCTTTCTGGACACGGTCGACGGCAAATTGGCGCGCGTAACGGCCCAATCGAGCCGCCTGGGGCATTTCTTCGATCACGGTATCGATCTCCTGCACCCCCCGTTCTGGTACATCCTATGGGGTATGTCGCTTACCGAGTTCGACACCATGCTGGGACTGGACCAGACCGAATACTACTGGATGATCGTCATCGGCTACGTGGGCGGACGGCTGTGCGAGGGCCTGTTCGGCCTGCTGGGCAGTTGTAGCATCTTCGGATGGAGGCCCTTCGATGCCTACTTTCGCCTGTTCACGGCGCGACGAAACACCTGCATGCTCCTTCTGACCTCGGCCGTGGCCGTTGGCCGGCCCGACTGGGGTCTCGTGGCCGTCGCGCTGTGGACCGCATTCACGACGACGGTACTTACCGCGCGTCTGCTCCACGGGGCGTTCGCGCGGGCCACCAGCGGACCTCTGCGCTCCTGGCTGAGCGATCCGGAGCAGGCGGAGAGAGACCACCCAAGGGCATTCCACCAATTCTCCGTGACTCAACGCGCCTATGCCCGAGGGTGATTTGTCCAGGCGTGATTCGCCGAGACGTGCGCCCCGACTTTTCGGGGCAGGGGTAGTCCATACCCCGACCGGGCCGCTGCAAGGCCAGGGGTCGGCGTGGAGCGTGCCCTGCACAACCTACAGAGTGAAGCAAACATGCAGGCCTTATCTTTCCGCCGATACTGCCATTGGTTCCTCGCGCTGGCTTGGCTTTGCCTGCCCGGCGTCGGCCGGACCGACTATCCGGTGCCGATTGCGCCTTTCGAGGCCAGCTACAAGGTGTACCTGGCCGGCATCGCCGTGGGTCAGGCGGAATTGCAGCTCGAATACCAGGGCGACTCCCACTACCGTATGCGCTCGAGCCTGCACCCGATCGGCGTGGCCGGCCTGCTCGCGACGGAGGGGGTGGACGAAGAGGTCGAGGGCGAACTCGTCGGCGGCACACCCAGGCCGTTGGCTTATCGCGCGCAGCGGACGGGCAGCAAGGCGCGCACGATCAGCCTGAACTTCGACTGGAATCGCGGCGAGGTGACAACGGTGGTCAACGGCAAGCTGGGCCGTCTGGCGCTCGGGCCGCGCATGGTCGACCCGCTGACCCTGTACCTGCTCACCATGCTAGACCTTCGCAGCGGCTCGCTCGCCGATGAGTACGGCGTGATAGACCGCGATCGCCTGAGGACCTACCGGACCCAGATGATGGAAGAGGCCACGACCGCCACGCCCATCGGCGAACTCGCGACGCTGGCAATCTCGCGCCAGCGTCCGGACAGCAGGAAGGCGATGAAACTATGGCATGCCCCGACTCTGGGCTTTCTACCGGTGCAGGTCTCCAAGACTAAGGACGGTGCGGAGACGAGCCGCCTGACGATCGAGCGCCTCACCCGCCCGTAGATCCCACCAGCATCCCTTGCTCCATACGGATCACGCGATCAGCGATTTCGGCCAGCCCCGACTGGTGGGACACTGCGAGGATGGTGATTTTACCGCGCAGATTGCCAAGAGTCTCGCACAAGGCGGCCTCGCTCGCCGGATCCAGTGCGCTGGTTGCCTCATCGAGAATAAGCAGGCTCGGGCCGCGCACCAGGGCGCGCGCGATGCACAGCCGTTGCCGTTGACCTCCTGAAAGCTTCCCGCCGCGCTCCCCAACGACGGTGTGCAGACCCTCCGGCATGGCCCCGACGAAGTCCCAAGCGCCGGCGGCCCGCAAGGCCGCCTCGGCATCTGCCTCGCTGAGCGCCGGATCGCCCAAGGTCACGTTGTTGAGCACGCTGTCGTGCAGCAGGAGTATTTCCTGTGCCACATACCCGATCTGGTGCCGCCACTGCTCGAGGATGAAATCATCCAGCGGCGAACCGTCCACCAGGATCCGGCCGCCCGTTGCCTTTTGTAGACCGGTGACCAGATCGATCACCGTGGTCTTACCCGCCCCGGATGGTCCCACCAGCGTGGTGAAAGAACCGGCAGGGATAGTCAGAGACACGTCGCGCAGAATCTCCTTGTCGCCGATGCCGAAACTCACCCCATCGAGGCGGATCTCGCGCGTGAAACTTGGACGTTCGCTGCCGCCCGTCTCCTGCGCCTGCTCCGCGTTGTGGATTGCCTTCATCAGTGAAAAATAGGCGCTCTCTTGGGTCACCATCTTCTGATAAGAGCGCTGCAGTTTTCCTGTGGCATTCAATACCCGCACCAGGAGAATGATGAGGACCATAATGCTCGTGATGGGTATCGCTAAGTAGGTCACCGCCGTGAAGAGTCCAATGGCCACCAGCAATACAATCATCGTTTCCTGCAGCGCGCGCAGGACCTCTTCACTGAAAACCTGTCGCCTGAAGGCATCGTTCAATTTACCGGTCTCTGCCTCCTGCACGGCGCTGACGCGCTCAACCAGGCCCATGGATTTCAATGCCTTGACTGACTGCAGGGTATCCGTCAGGCGAGCCAGTAGCGACGCAAAAAGTCGGGTCTGCCGACGCCCGGCCTTTCGGGCCGCCCGCACCAGGCCGCCGAAGAGGAAAAGAAGCAAGGCGCTCACTCCCAAGGCGGTCAGCGTGACCTGCCAGGACACCGCGAAGGCCACAACGCTGTAGGCCAGGGTCTCGACCAGCAGCGCGAAGGTGCGAGCACCGTTGAGATAGGCGTTTGATGCCCGCACTGTCTCGGTAGCCATCGCATTCGCCAGGGAGCCGATCGGCTGGTGGAGAAAGTAATCCCAACGTGCGATGACCAAGGCACTGAGCAGCTTCAGGCGCAGGTCAGTTGCAATCTGGGCGACCGTGTATCCGACATGACGATTTGCCAACAACACCAGCAGGCTTTTTACGACCATCCCAAGAACGAACAGAATCAACAATACCCCGAGTTCTGGTGCGAGACCGATCGCCATCAACAATTTCACGACCTTGAAATCGGCCAGCTGGGAGGCGGCCGCCTGCGGGTCGAGGGCAATCTGCAACATGGGCAGCAGCGCAGAAAGGCTCAGGCCCTGCACAATACCGGCCACAATAAGAGCGATCAGCGTGAACAGGGTCCGCGCCGGATAGGCACGCGCCACGTCGAGCATCAGGCGCAAGGGCCTATCCTCGCTGAGGGGAACTTCAGGCATCGAGGTTCAAACCGAAGCACGATTATCACTGAAACACCTGGTCCTCGCCTGCGGCCACGAACCTACCCTCGGTCTCGGAGTAGCGGCGCACCGACATGCTGATGCGTGGCTCTCCCGAATGGGCCCTAACTCGAAAGATGTGGTACTCAGCGAGGCGCTCAGGGCTATCGCTCAGCTCCGAGGCCGAACGGACGCCGACGGCCGGCGCCCGACCGCTCGGCGTCGACAGCCAGTTCAGATTCGCGCGGTGGGCATGTCCGTGCAGTACCAGCTCCACTCCCTGTTGCGAAATAACGGACGCCAGTTCCGCCGCGTCGGTAAGACGCTTACGCCATTGAATGCTCCCAGGGACCGGCGGATGATGCAGCAAAAGGATTCGGAAAAGGCCCGCTTCACCGGTCTGACGCAGCATATCCGAGAGCGCCTCCAGCTGACCTCGTCCGACGCGGCCGGTGGCGAACAGCGGTAGCGAAGGCACGGCCGAGCTTGCGCCGATCAGCGCAATCTCACCGCGAACGCGCAGACTCGGAAAGACAGACCGCCCGCCGTCATCGCCATCTGAGGAAGGCTCGTCCGAGCACATATAGGGCGCCCAGCGGGAGTAAGTCCCCGCCCAAGGCTCCGCCGAATAGGCGTCATGGTTGCCGGGTACGACGGTCACTCGCCGCGGCGAACCGACGCGCGGCAACCATTCGGACACCTCTTCGAATTCCTGGGGGGTGCCGAGGTGAGTCAGGTCTCCGGTGATGGCGACGTGATCGGGACAGATCGATTCGAGGTCCGCAAGCAGCGCATCCAGCACCTCCGGGCGGTGCTCATGCCGTCGGCGCCGGCGCCATGACAGGTAACCCAGCACTCGTTTGTTCATCAGGTCCGTTGCCTTGAGACCTTCCAGACGCGTGAGATGGGGATCGGATAAGTGTGCGAGGGTCCATTCCTCGCCGTTTGAAGTCGACATGCTTGGTACTCAAGGTTGCGATCGTTGGCCGGGATATTGCTAACGCATGGCGTAGAAAGTCTCAGCGCAGGGCCAGACGATAGACCCTCGAGCGCCGGGAAAAAACCCGCTCGAACTTGTTCCAGATACCAGTAATCGTGGTGTTGTCCTCCAACTCTCTGTTCGTCTCCATGTATCGGACCCCGCGTTGGTTCAGCGTATCGTACATGGCAAGGGCGTTCAGGCCGAAGATCAGGCCAGATGGCTCTCCCGGCTTGACGCCGGTGAGGAGGAAATCTACCGCGGTCGGCCTTTTGTACTCTCGCAGCAGATGCAGAAAACCGAAGGGCAGGAGCCGTCCGCGGGCCCGCTTGAAAGCACTGCTGAGATTGGGGATGGCGATGATGAATCCAACCAGCTCACCCTGCTTGGAGAATGTCAGCTTGACGAAATCCGGGTCCAGAAAGCCGAAGTACTTCTTGGTATAGAAGTCCTTCTGCTTCTCGGTCAGTGGCATGACGCCATACAGGTTAGCGAACGCGGCCTCCAGCACCTCCCAGACCGCGCCGACGTGGGACAACATCTCCTTGCGGCTGCCGCAGGTAACGACCCGATAACGGTCGTCGCGGGCGAAGCGCTGCCGCATTCTCTCGAATAAAGCGGAGTCTTGGGGAACCAGCGAGCGAAACTCGATGTAATCGACCACCTTCTCGAGCCCATAGTCCTCGAGCAGGCGCTGATAGTAGGGGTAGTTGTAGCTTCCGCTGATAGTCGGCAGATGGTCGAAGCCCTCTATCAGAAGGCCCTCGGGGTCCAAATCCGTAAAGCCCTGCGGCCCGGTCATCTCGGTACAGCCCTCGCTGCGGAACCAGTCTGCAGCGCTGTCGAGCAGCCGCTCGGCCACCCGCCGGTCCTCAGTGCACTCAAACCAGCCGAAACGTCCCCGTTTGTAACCGAGCTTCGCCGTCTCCAGTGTGCTAACGATGCAACAGACTCTCCCCACCACTTGGCCAGCGTCGCTTGCGAGAAACAGCCTGACGTCAGACACTTCGAATGCTGGGTTCTTGCGCCGGTCGAAGTAGGCGAGTTCGTCGGAGAAGATCTGCGGAACCTGACACGGATGCCCCCGGTACAGTCGATACGGCAGCTCGACCCAGGATTTCAGCTCACCGTGACTCGTAACTTTGTGCACATCGATACTCATCGGGACCCTTCCGAATGACAGGCAAAAAACCACCCCGGCCGGCAGCGTTCAACGGCCTGGTCCTCGCGGGAGAGCGCGGACCGTTCGATCCTCTGATCGAGGCCTCGGGCGCGTGCTGCAAGGCACTCGTACCGGTCGGGGGCACGCCTATGGTGCTCCGGGTGCTCGACGCGCTGGCGCGCAGCGAGGAGGTCGGTTCGATCCTACTCAGTGGTCCGACAAGAACGCAACTCGCGCAGAATCTCGAACTGAAGGACGGAATCACCGAGGGCCGCTGGGATTGGCAGCAACCTAAAGCTACGCCGAGCAGGAGTGCCGATGCCGCGCTGCAGTCCCTGCCGGAGGCGGCGCCGGTCTTGCTGACGACGGCCGATCACGCGCTACTGCATGCCGAGGTCGTAGATCACTTTTGTGCCGCCGCGCGCCGGACCGGGTGCGACCTTGCCGTGGCACTGGCCGATCACAGCCAGGTCATGGCGGCCTTCCCGGGTGTTCGCAGGACCGCACTACGCTTTCGCGGCGGCGCCTATTGCGGCTGCAATCTATATGCCTTTATGACGCCGGAGTCGCGACGCGTCGCAGAGTTCTGGGGCCGCATGGAGAACGACCGCAAGCGCCCTTGGCGTATGGTCCGCACACTGGGTTGGGCACCCCTGCTCGCCTACCTGACCAAACGCCGCACCCTGGAGGAGACGCTGCAGATGCTGTCCCAGCATCTCGGGCTTAGCATTTGTCCGGTGATAATGCCGTTTCCGGAGGCGGCGGTCGACGTCGATAAACCAAGCGACCGGGATCTCGCGGAACGGGTACTCTTGACGCGGTCGGACCTGACGTCACCCTGACGACCTCGCCGGCCCTCGCGCCCGGGCCGATCTTAGCCGGCCAGCGTTGCGTCCTCGGCCTGCTCGGCCGACTGCCAGCGCCCGACCATCGCTGAGGCACGCAGCAGATCCAGGGGATAATCCACCTCGGACCAGTCAAGGCCGGCGATCGACTGTGTCCAAGCCTCGCCCGCCGATGCGATCTCGCCAATGATCGACAGATACCATCGTTTCAGGGCGCGGGGATCACGCACTGCGCTGTTGAGCGATGCGCGGAACAGGCTCACGCCCTCACCCTTGAACATCATCAGGCCGATGGACTCGCCGTCGGTTTGCTCCGACGGAAGGTCCTTTCCGATTCGCAAAAGACGCTTACCGGACAAGCGCACCTTCATGTCGTCCGCGTCGTAACCCGCCTTTTCGTCGGTCGCGAGGGTCACGGGCCACGACGGCGAGGCCATCACGCGCTCCAGCACTGCGGGTTCAAACAAGGTATCTCCGTTCAGCAGGATGAAGTCCTCGTCCATCGCTTCCCGGGCGACCCAGCAGCTGATCAGGTTGTCCGCGACCTCGAAAAAGGGATTGAAGCACGTGGCCGTCTTTGCGGTGCCCTTGCGCTTGGTGAGCAGATCCTCGACCTGCGCGGCCCCGAAACCCGTTACCACGGTAACGTGCTCCACGCCGCACGCCTCGAGGGCATCCAGCTGCCATTCGATGAGTGCCTTTCCCTGAATCGGAAGCAGGCACTTGGGCCTTTCCGCCGTCATGGGAAACAGCCGCCGCCCTTGCCCGGCGCTGAGGATGATCGCTTTCGCCACTTTTCAGAAAGTCCTTGAGCAAAAAGGGAAATATATCATCTTGCGAACGGGTATTCCAGAGAGACAACGCGAGATTACTGGCGCCCGGGCCGCAACCCGCCCATGAATCCTCTAATCAGCACAACCGGGCAAGATAGAGGGCATCTACCGCGTGATCTGAGCATGCCGGAGTCGGTGACCATAGTTTATCGCCTCGGTACTGCAGCAACCTGGGTCGCGGGCGACTAGGTTTCCGAAAACGGCGTCGAAACTCTCCTTGCAGCGACTGTCTCTCGAGTTGGTGTCTTTGGACCTGTATCGCGTTAAGATCCCGACCCCGACTAAATCACACAACGGAGCCTGTTTGATGAGGGGCGTATTGCTTTTGCTCGCGGCGGCCATGCTGGCCGCACCACAGTTCAGCTTGGCTGAACCGACGGGAACGCTTGAACAGATCAAGCAGACCGGCAAGGTCCGCATCGGCTTCCGCAAAGCCCAGCCACCGATGTCGTTTCTCGACCAAGACGGCAAGCCGGCTGGATACTCCATCGATCTGTGCGTGCGCATCGTTAATCAAGTGAAAAGCACGCTGGGTGACCCGAACATTGAGACCGAATTCGTCCCGGTGTCGTCCACAAACCGTTTCGAAGCTTTGGCGAACAACACCATCGACATCCTTTGCGGGGCAACGACCAAGACTATCTCACGCGGCAAGCTCGTGGACTTCACGCAGCTGACCTTCGCCACCGGGGCCTCGTTGCTGAGCCTGAAGGAAACCGGCGTAGACGGGATTTCCAGTCTTCAGGGCAAGAAAGTGGCCGTCTCCAAGGGTACGACGACGCTGGACGTCCTGGCGCAGAAACTCAAAGAGTCCGTCAGCGATGCCCAGATCGTGCCAGTCGATACCGCATCGGCGGGCATGCAGGCCCTGCTGCGGGGCGAGGTAGACGCGTTCTCTGCGGACCAGGTGGTTCTGATAGGTCTCGTCCTGACCCACGAGGGAGATGAGGAATTTGCGATCGCCGCTGATATCTTTTCTTTCGAGCCGTTCGCGCTGGCTGTAAGGCGCAACGACTCGGATTTCAGACTGCTTGCCGACTCGGTGCTGGCACAGCTCAACCGCAGCGGACAAATCACGCCTATCTATCGGAAGTGGTTTGGAAAATTCGCTGAAAAAGTTCCAACGCTGGTGCAGGCCCTGTACATGTTGAACTCGACGCCCGAATGATTACTGATCGATGATCAAGTAGTCGGAGACCCTCCTGGGTCGTGTACGAAACGAGCCGCTACTTTGATTGAACGTGTTGAACGGCCAATGGCTGAGAGTGCCGCTGCACTTGTCTGAACGCGCTGACCTTGTCACCATTTACCGGCATCAGGGCATCGATGAACTGATCGGCGATCACACCCCATCCGAGCTTCTTCGCCTCTTCTCGGCAAATGCGCCGATCGAGCATCATCGCCCGTTGAACTGCAAGGCCGAGATCTTCGTGCATAACACCCGTCACACCCGGCACCAGCACATCCATTGGGCCTGTGACAGGGAAGGCCGCGACCGGTGTTCCGCATGAGATGGCCTCCAACATCACCAGTCCAAATGTGTCGGTCAGCGAGGGGAATACAAACACGTCTGCGGAGGCATAGTACGCCGCCAATGCCTCGTGCTGTTTCGCGCCCGCGAAAATCACGTCGGGATAGCTCGCCTTCAGCTCGTTCAGCTGCGGCCCGTCGCCGACCACTATCTTGGTGCCGTCCAGATCCAGTTTCAGAAAACTGATCAAATTCTTTTCGGGGGCAACCCGCCCCACGCTCAAATAGACCGGCCCATCCCATTGGCTCTCTATCGCGCGCTGCGGTGAGAACAGATCGGTGTCCACACCGCGCCCCCAGACCTCGAGATGTTCGAAACCCCACCGCATCAGGCTCTGCTTGACGGATTGCGTGGGAACCAGTGTACGGAAGGCCCGCTGGTGAAACCGACGTAGCGGTGGATAGGTTAGCTCGAGGGGCACCGGGACGCGTTCGCGAATGTATTCTGGAAATCTGGTGTGGAAAGAGCTGGTGAAAACATACCCCCGCTTTACACAGAGGTGTCTGACATAGCGCCCAATAGTGCCTTCTGTGCTGATGTGAATCGCGTCAGGATCGAACGTCTCGATTCGCGCACGCAACCCCCGCAGCCAGACTGCCAATCGGATCTCGGGATACGACGGCAATGGCACAGACGGATAATCCCCACTCGCAACGACCTCCACCTGGTGCCCTCGCCGCCGCATTTCGTCGACCATTTTGCTGAGGGTCGTAACCACGCCATTGATCTGCGGATGCCAGGCATCGGTGGCAAGCAGCAGCCTCATAGCGGCCCACCGAGGAAGCAGGCTCTGTACGATTCTCTCTTACCTTCACCTCCAACAACCGAGCGGAGCGTCGTCTGCGCAGCACGAAAGCGGGTCAGCATCCGCTGCCCTCGATCACATTTCGAGAAAAGTCGGGCATCTGCAGGACGGGTCATCCCATATTCACGCAACCGCACCAGCATCCGGTTCGATGGATAGATTACGCTGTCGACCTTATTGCACTGCTTCCTGGAGTAGCTGCGCGCGATGGCGCGGAGCAGAAGATTGGGCAGCCAGGGCAGGTACTTTTCGAAATAGGCCTCGAAGTAGGTGTGGTAGTCGACGACGGTCTTCAGCCCCAGGGCCTTTCCGAGAAAGAGGCCCGCGTAGTGAGCAACGAAAGGCGTCTGGATATGTACGATATAGAACGCCTTTGTCTGTAACTCCGGTACCAGTCTCTTGATTGCCGACAGTGACATCAGACGATCTTCTGGAACGAGCGGCAGCGTTCTTGCCGGGATACGGATCACCTCGAACGCGGATTCGTATGGCATCGGATAATCCGGTGCGGTCAAGGTCAGTGTGTGTCCCGACGCGAGGAAGGCACCCGCAAAGGTCTGTATGAGGTCGAGGCCCCGTTCACCCGGGGGAGCGAATACGTCTGACAACATCAGGATGCGCATGCCGGCGATCCATCGTCGGCGCCGGCGCCGCGAATCCGTAAGCAACTGCGCATCGAGATGCGACCACCCTCTTTCCAGATGGGCGCTAGCCCTGCATATCTCACCAATTTCCTGCTGCGGCCCCCGATACCCTCGCCCTGCCAGGGCGTACTCGTTGCAGGCGGTTCGACGTAGTGTCGACTACGCCTTCACCGCCTTCCACTGTGTGCACCCCGCCATAGCGGCGTCTCGCCGTCCTCGTTACGAAAAACGGTGAGATATGCAGGCGAG
>JBATKF010000265.1:0-4104 GCA_049669185.1 Sedimenticolaceae bacterium
ATGCGGACCACGGCCGGCTCGTCCGGGGTCCGTATGACGACTTCGGGCACCATGCGATAACAGCTCGCGTCGGTACCATAGGCGTAACGGCGGAGGGCGTCGGTCACGATGGCGTTCTCGGGCAGGAACTGCCCGAGCTCGGCAGTGAACGCCTCATACGGATCGGTACGTCCCTCGCTACGCTGAGTCAGGCCCATCCGCCACACCTCCAGAACGTGTGCGTCTTGCTTGCCAAAAAGAAAAACGTGCGGCCGTACCGAGGGCGCCCGCCGCAGGCGCGCCTCGCAGCCAGCTGCAATAGAGAAGCGAAACTAGGAAATCGGTTTCGGCTTGGAGCCCATCCGGTCTGGCCCCTTTAACGACCCGCCGCCCCCGATGCTCGAAGGATCGATGATGTCACCGCGTTCCTTGACCTCCGCGTACCAGAGATCGTGGTGCTGCTTGGCCCAGTTCTCGTCCACATAACCCGTGGTCATGGCCTCCAGCGCACCCTCGACACCGAACGCCGCCAGGTAGACATGGACGAAGAAGAACGCGAGCACGATCACGGATGCGATCGTGTGAAACAGATGCGAGCCCATCATGAATTCACGGCTGATCTGAAAATAGTTGGGGAACAGCAAGATCAGCCCGCTGACAGACAGCACGATGCCGGTGAGGACCGCGGTCCAGAACCAGGTCTTCTGGCCGGCATTGATCTTTTCCGCACTCGGCTCCGCACCACCCAGGTAGCCGCCGGCGCGCAGGAACCACTTGCCATCGACCTTGAGGTTATACATGTTGTCTTTCAACCAGACGAAGAACATCAGCGGTACGGCCACGACGAACGCCGGGCCGACATAGTCGTGGATGATCTTTGCGATATTGGCGGTCGCGCCGAAGCCCTCGGGTCCGAGGACCGGGATGAGTACCCAACGCCCATACAAGAGTACCAGGCCGGTGAGCCCCAGCAGCACGAAGGTGGCCGCCACGAACCAGTGCGCCGCGATCTCGAAATTACTCTGTCGCCGGATCACGCGCCCGCTGCGCCCGTGTTCGATACGGATCTTGCCCCGTATCAGGTAGTACAGGATGAAAACGCCGATCATCGCGCTGAGGACCATGGCGCTGTAGGGCACCAGCTTCTCTACCCGGTAGTTGCGCCAGGCCTCACCGGCATCGTCGATGAGTACCCCGCGGTCCGTACCCTGGGCCTGGGTGTCGGCGGCGATCCCGCCTCTGATCTCGCGCCACAGATCGCTGCCCGGGTTCGGCACATCTATTGCGGCCGAAGCGTCGGTGAATCCATAGGGTATGAGTGGCACGAGCAGCAGCAGCGAGATCAGCATGAGGCTGAAGACGATCAGGTTCTTGCTGCCCCTGCGGTGGGATGGCTTTGCGGTCATTCTTTCGGTCCTCCAGAGGCGGGGGCTCTTTTGCGTTCGTTTCCCGCTGTTGGCCGCGGGATTGAAGCGAGTGTTCTCACGATGAGTTTTTCGGAGTGTAGGCCAAGTTGGCCTATGCTATCCAGCGGGGATCACGCCGTCTGAATCAGACAGGGGGTTTCGGCTGTTTTTCGAGCCCGGTGCGGTGAAAGTGCGAAAAACGCCTAATTATTAGGGTCTTTGCACTGAAGCTAGCCTGGGTATTGCATCACCGCGCTAGGGACGAATCCCGGCCGGAAAGGACCAGGTCTTTCCGTCGTATTGGATCTCCGCAAGGACCTTCTTACGCCTGTGGCAACTGTCGCAGGCCTCTTTCTTCATCGGGACACCGCCCTCCAGGGAGCCGTGCACCATGCCCGAATGACAGGCGGTGCAGGTGGATTCAGGATCGCTGAAATGCGCCCGATGCAGCGCATCGGCGATATACAGCGGATCAGTGCCGAACGCCGGGTTTGGCTGGAAGGTCGGCGATTTGCTGAAGAAGTGGCACTTCATGCAGACAGGATCCTCGACTACGGCGTGAATGTTGCCGATCTCGCCGAAGTAGTGCTGCACCATCTGCCGGGCGCCGCCGATCTTGGCCTTGATATAGCCCCCGAGACCGGTGCCCGAATGGCAGTCCATGCACTCGACGCCGTTGTGCGTCGACCGCGTCCAGGACACATAGCGGGTGCTCATCTCGTGGCAGCTGGTACAAAACGACGACGTCGAGGTGTAGGCACTGCCGGCGACACCGCCGGCAATGCCCACCACCAGCAAAACGATCAAGACAATCGGCAGGATGCGGACTGCCTTAGCCATTCGACCCACCGGCTTTCGCTCGGGTGGCCAACGGCTGCTTGGCCGCGTCCAGGGCCTTCTGCAGCTCGGCCGGGTCGTGGTCCTTGTGGTAATGACAATAATTGCAGGAGTTGGCCTGCTTTTCGAGGCCGCCGTGTTCGAGCGATACCTTCGGCTGGATCACCTTCATGGTGTGATCGTGCAGGTCGCCCGATTCTGCGTTCTTCACGATCTTGGCCATATGGCAGGAGATGCAGCTGTTCATGCCGTGCAGGCTGTGCGAACCCGTCGGGTTGTTGTTGGGTGTGTGGCAGCTCAGGCACAGCTTGTCACCCGGCAGGCGGGTCTGGTAGCGGGTCGCCGCCCCGGTGTCGTGCACGGTGTGGCAGGAGATGCAAGTGACGCCCTCTTTGGCATGCTGGCTGTTCTGCCAGTCCAGGTATTGCTGGTGGTGTGCCTTGGAGTGTCCGTTCGGCCAGAAGTGCTTATCATCCGAACCCGCATCGATGGGGACGTACTTGTTGAGCAGGCTCATCCCCGGCTTGAAGCCGACCGGATAGCCGTGCGCGCCGGAGGGATCCTTGCCGCGGGTGTGGCAGGAACCGCAGACCTGGACCTGCAGGCCGACCGCCAGATTGGCCGGATTGGTAATGGTGGCCGCGACCATGGTCGGGCGCTCTTCGACGATGTGCTTGCTGCCCGGACCATGGCAGGCCTCGCAGCCCACCGCGGGCTCAACGAAAGTGCGGGCCTCGTAGTTCAGCCCGGTGACATGACAGGCGCCGCACTTCTTCAGCCAGGGGCGTTGATCCCAGTCCTTTGGATGATAGGGGGCCCAGCGGCCGGTCTCCAGATTGTACTGCGCCGGGAGGATGTACATCTCGTCGTCTTTCTTGATGATGTAGCGCTGCTTCCACTGGTTGCCGATGGTGTAGATGATGCCTTCCTTGCCGAAGGTGCGTACGTCGGAGGGGGTCTCGAAGTCGCCGACTATCGCATTGGGGTTCTTGCTGACGTCCGTGGACATCTGCGCATGCAGCGTCTGTTTCCAGGTCTTGTAGATCTTCTGATGGCACTTCTGACAGGACTCTGACCCGACATAGCTCGCGCCCTCCTGCGATGCGCTGACGCTGCCCGTCAGGCACAGGACGAAAACAGACAGGCTCGCGAAGGCCCAGATAGTGCTGATCTTGCTCGACATGGTTCTTGATCCTCTCGCCGTCGACGGTTTTTCTTGCGAACGTTTCCTTCCAGCCTTGAGGAGGCTCAGGACCCCTGACACCAGGTGACCTGGCGGGTCCGCAATGCATTCAATGCTGTCTGATTTTCTTTAGAATTCTTCGAAGCGTCTTCCCACGCCACCCTGCGACCGATGCGATGCCGCTGAGAAACATGCAATCTGGTCACCGGCAACATTTTCTGACCGCATAGCAACAAAAAATAGCCCATCTGCGAGAAAAAGATACTTTATTTAGGGTTTTCCTGGGACACGGTCGACCCGGGACACCGCCGGTGCCGGCGCGCAGCTCACTTGTCCTCGGTCTCCACTCTGTCTTCCGTCAGTTGGTAGACGGCCTTCAATCGCGAGAGCAGATCGATCGACGCCTGATCGGTGTTCTCCAGATCGAAGGAGTGGCCCTGGGCAATGATGGCGGCGTAGGTGCGGGCCAGCGATTCGACCATCTCTTTCGAGTCGTCAGGCCAGCCCTTGGACCGGTAGTAGGTTCGGGTCCAGTTCATGTAGCCCTTGGAGACGTTCAGCCGGTGCAGTATCTCGGTGGCCTTGCCCGCCACCATGGGAAGGCCGTCCCTGTTGTTCTCGTAGTGACAGATCCGGCAGGTGTTCTCGACCATTTCCCGGTAATAGGGCTTGCGGTTCATGGCCTCATGACAGGTGCTG
>JBATKF010000266.1:0-2085 GCA_049669185.1 Sedimenticolaceae bacterium
CTCGTGGAAAGCCGCCTGGAGTCGCGCGCGCTGACCCCGCGCGACATCGAGGATGTCGAGACACTGATCCGTGCCGATTCTGCCGCGCACTACAAAACGATCCTCTGGACCTCGACGATCACTGAGAACCTGCCGCTCCCGGCTACACCGGTGCGCCAGATTCTGTTGAACCTGGCACTCAACGCCGTTCAATCCACGCCGCAGGAAGGCTCGATCGAGATCACGATTGCAAGCGACAACGAGCGACTGTTCTTGGCAGTGGCCAACGACGGGCAAGCCATCGGGCCCGAGCAACTGCCGCATCTGTTCGAGCCGTTTTACAGCGAGCGAGATGGCGGCACCGGTCTCGGTCTATGGGTGACCTACCAGACAGTGACCCAACTCGGCGGCGAGATCAGCGTCGAAAGTCGCGACGGGAACACGCGATTCGAGGTCACGCTGCCATTGGAAACCCGCGTGCCGGAGATGCCGTTTTGAAGACCGAGGTCTGCCTGATCGAAGACGACCCGATCATGGGCGAGTCGCTGGTCGAGCGCATGCAGCTCGAGGGCTATGACGTCACCCTATTCCCGACCGGCACCGCCGCATTGGGGGAAATTCCGAAAAGAAACTTCGCCGCGCTGGTCAGTGACATCAAGCTCCCGGACATGCCAGGTGACGAGGTGTTCCGCCGCCTGAGCAGGCAGATGATAGCCGTGCCGCCGACAATCTTTATCACCGGCTATGGCACGATAGATCAGGCAGTAAGTCTGCTGCGCCTTGGCGCAGCAGACTATCAGACCAAGCCACTGAACATGGGCCAGTTCCTGAAGAAGCTGGGAGCCGTGTGCCGACGTCCCCAGATTGACCACCAATCAGAACCTCGCCTCGGGATCTCTCGCGCCATGCGCGAGATCGAGGCGACCATCGCCCGCCTGGTGCGCTACCCCGAGGCGACCGTACTTATCGAGGGAGAGACCGGTGTCGGCAAAGAGATCATCGCCGGCCTGCTGCATGAGCTGCAATGTCCCGGCCACCCTTTCGAAGCCGTCAACTGTGCAGCACTGCCTGAGGGCCTAGCGGCTTCAGAGCTGTTCGGCCATGTGCGTGGCGCATTCACTGGTGCGGCCAAGGCCCATGCCGGCGCACTCGAGCGGGCAGGCTCCGGCGTGCTGTTTCTCGACGAGATTGGCGATATGCCCTTGGACCTGCAGGCACAACTCCTGAGGGCGCTGCAGCAGCGTCACTTCATGCCGGTCGGCGGTGAACGCCAGCGCACGCTGAATGCCCGCATCGTCTGTGCGACGCACCGCGACCTGTTGGCTTTGGTGAAGAGCGGAGATTTCCGCGAAGACCTCTACTACCGAATCAACGTCGTGCAGATTCACGTACCACCACTGCGCGAGCGACCCGAGGACACTATCTGGCTGGCAGAAAGATTCCTCGCCGAGTCCTGTCAGCGCCACGGCGAGCAGGTACGTGCGTTGAGTGGGGATTCGCGTGCGGCCCTGATCACGCAGCCCTGGCCAGGGAATGCGCGCGAACTGAAGCACCACATAGAACGCGCCTGCATCCTGTCAGACCAACCGGTCATCAGTCCGAATCAACTGGAACTGCGTAGCGATACCGCGCCCGAAACGCAGGCCGGTGATCTCCGTCAGGTGCGGCAGCAGGAAGAAAAACGGCAGATTACCGCTGCCTTGGCTGAATCCAATGGAAAGGTCGGTGAAGCAGCCAAGCTGCTCGGAATCAGTCGCAAGTCGCTGTGGGAAAAGCGTAAGAGATACGGACTTTGAGCTCACTGGGCTCAGCAACTCAAGTCCTGCGATGTTGATTTGCACCGAGAGCACACTGCCAAAACCGACGTTCGGATCATCGATTTTGTCGATACAACCCATCCCGCTCTACTCCGGATGTGGGAGAAACGCCAACGCGGCTACCGCGCGATGGGCTACCACATCGCCGAACCCTCGGCATCGGGAAAGGATTAGCCCGCATCAGTCACCGTAGGTATAGAAATAGGCCTCTGTTTGTTGCATAAAGTAAGAGCGACCAAGCACTTACGAGCAACAAAACGAAGAGGCCTATGAAGACAGAGTGTAATCC
>JBATKF010000267.1:0-2090 GCA_049669185.1 Sedimenticolaceae bacterium
GGGCGCCCGATCGATCTGCAGATCGAGGGCGAAAGCCTGCGCCTGATCTCGGCTGGCCCGGATGGCAAGGTCGGTACTGCGGATGACGTGGAATACCGTCGAGTGCTGGGGCGCTAAGTACGTCGCGGTGACCAATGTCGCCGGCGTGGACCACCAAATCGGTATCTTCGGCCATGGCCAGGATCTCCGGGTGCAGCCGGCCGTGGGTGTCGGAGAGCAGCAGGACACTGACCTTGTCGGCGCTTGCCAGCATGCCGCCTCAGCTTTCGCAGTTCGCGCAGTGTCCGGCGAGACGGCTCAAAGGTGCCGATCCGAACTTATTGCTAATCAGAAATGCAAGCGGAGAGCGCGTCATGAGGTTCAAGATTCTGGTGCCGGCTAAAGTGGAACTGAGCGCGTTGTCTTAAACAATTTGGCCGAAGGGCATTCTGGCGCACTGATACAGGAGCGTGCGGTGGCGGTCTCTCGATTGTAGGTTGTTCGAAAAACGCTGTTACGATGCGAGCAGTTCCAAGTCCGCGCTTCATTGAGTCAGTGATTTCCCTCCCTAGAGCTGTATTCTGCATGTCGATCATGTTGTCTTCTACCTCAATCGCAGAATCGCTGGAGGTGCTGCCCCAGGTGGAGGTCGTCGACAGTAGGCTGCCGTCGGTATTCCAAGTTCCCAGCCCAATCGACAGGCGCCTTGATCGTACCGAAATCGACCGCGAGGTGCCTGCAAACACCATCGAGTTGCTGCAGTCTTTTCCCAGCGTCGATGCGCAGCGCGCAGGCGGAGAGGGCGGGCTCACTTTCGTGTCTATCCGCGGCGGTGAACCCAATTTCACACTGTTTCTGCTCGACGGGATCAAGCTGAACGATCCGACCAACAGCCGCGGCGGCGGCGTTAATCTGAACTGGATTCCACAGCAGATGATCGATTCGATCGAGGTAAGTGCCAGGCCGGCCTCTGCCGTCCAGGGCAGTGACGGCCTCAGTGGTATCGTGAACATCAGCACCCGTCCGTTCAGCGGTATAGAGCTGAACGGCGACTTGAACAGCCAAGACTCTAAATCGGGTGCCTTCTCTTTCGGGGGAGACGTCTCTGATACCCTGACGGCGAGCCTAATGATCGGCCACGAAGACAAAACATCGGGCGCCGAACGAGATAGCTTGCAACAGTCTTACCTTCTTGGCCGCGCCGTTGCTGAACCGACTGATGATGTTTTGCTGGACTTGATTTTCTTTAGGGTTGATGGCGATGCACGCAGCTTTCCTGAGGACAGTGGCGGCGACCGACTCGCGGTTATCCGGGCCCCGGAAAAAAGAGATTTTCGCCTCGAGGTCATTGGTCTTAACGGAGAGTGGGATCTGGTGGATCACCTGATGCTCAAGGGCTCGACCAGCTGGTCCTCCCATCGGGAGAAAACCGATAATCCAGGGATCGCCGCTGGCGTCTGGGATGCGGTGCCGGCCGTTTCCGGGAAGCGGAACTTCGATCGTTTGGACGGCCAGCTCTATCTGCTCGCGGAACCGGCGGACGATTTCAGCGTGACGGCGGGCCTCGCCTATGACCGCGAGAAAGGCAGCAGTGACGATGTCATCGATTTCGGGGGCTTTCCTGTCCCTGCCGATTTCGACCTGGAGCGATCGTCGTGGAGCGTGTATTCCGAACTCGCCTATCGGCCGAGCCCGCAGATTACAATGCAATCGGGTCTACGCCACGATATGCCCGATACCGAGTCGGACCAGTCGAGTTTCAGCGTCGGCGCTCGCTATCTTATCCCACAGGCTGATATGACCCTGTCAGCGAACTATGGCGAAGGCTACAAGCTACCCAGCCTATTCGCCCTAGGACACCCGCTGGTGGGAAACCCGGATCTGGGGCCGGAATTCAGTAAGGCGATTGATCTTGGCGTGCGCAAGCGCTGGCAGTCGAGCGGGGTCGTGGTCGGGCTTTCGCTGTTTCGGAACGAATACCGCGACCTTATTGACTTCGATCCGGCACTATTCACAAATGTGAATCGTGGACGGGTTAAAGTCCAGGGTGTCGATGCGCAGATTGAGTGGCAGGCACATCGCGAGGTCATTACAAATGCCTATCTGACCTA
>JBATKF010000268.1:0-4809 GCA_049669185.1 Sedimenticolaceae bacterium
AGCTGCGACCACACAATGCAATCGTGGGCGATCCAGACGATTTAGTGGACGTGGAGACCGACGAGTGGCAAGACGACCGGAACCTCTAGTTTTCCTGGACACGCATATCGTCGCATGGCTATACGACGGGCTAGTGTCCAAGCTGAGCAAAGCCGCCGAAGAAGCGATAGAGCACAGTTCGGTTTTGGCCGTCTCACCGATGGTGAGGCTCGAACTGCAGTCTTTGCACGAGATCGGACGCATCCTTGCGCCTCCATCCGAGATCTTGGCGGACCTGCGTCAGAGTATCGGATTGAGGGAATCCGACCCGCGCTTAACGGTGATCGTCGATTCCGCGCTGGGCATCGGATGGACGCGCGACACCTTTGACCGGCTTATCGTTGCAGAAGCGATGAATTCTAATGCCGACCTGGTAACCAAAGACGCTCGCGTACGGGACAACTACGAACGTGCGATCTGGTGATTCCGGACAAAAAGGGGCCAGGCTCGATTTTCCGAGATTGTCTACGCGTCTGCATCATCCGACTTCACCGCCTTCCGTGGGCGGCCGCGCGCCCTGGGCTCCCTTCGCATCCCCGTCGCACGCTCGATGCTGTCTATAAAACGCGCATTGCCGAGTGGCTGGCCCTGATCCAAGGCCAATCGGATGTCGCCGATGGCATCGCTATCCAGCTTGGGGCGGAATAGCGCACGGTAGGCCTCGCGCCGCGCCGCAGCCTCCTGCCCCAATTGCAGATAGACATCGTGCGGCGAGAGCAGTAGGTCATTTTGCCCCAGCCCGTTGGCGCGATAGCTGCTCCAGGGATAATGTGCAGGGTCGTCCACCATGCCGGCGCGCACCGGATTCAGCTCGATGTAACGCTGGCACAACAGCAGATAGTCCTCCGCCTGCACCAGTGACGATCTGTAACGGCCATCCCACAGTGTACCGGTACGCTTGTAGGTTCTGTTGATGTACTGCACATAGCGCCGTCCCAGCGAGATCATCAGGCGCGAGACCGCCCCCTCGTCGGGCGGGGTGAGCAGCAGATGCACGTGATTGGTCATCTGGACATAGGCATGGAGCTGGCAGCCGGTGTCCTTGAGCGCCACGCCCAGCCACTCGCGGTAGGCCAGGTAATCGGCGTCGGCGAAAAAACACGCGTCGCGATTGTGCCCGCGCTGCACGATATGCAGCGGGAGGCCGGCTATATGAATACGAGGACGGCGCGGCATGGCGGCGAGGATACCAGAAAATTGAGCCTGGCCCCTTTTCCTTTTCGCGGGCGCCAGCGCGTCACGGCCGCCGGGTCTTAATCGACAATGCATGCAGCTCGTCGCTCTCGATCTGCGCCTTGACGGCGTCTTTTACCATTCGATGTTGCTGAATCAACGACTTGCCTTCAAACAGTTCGCTGACCACCACGGCCTCGAAATGCCTCCCGTCGCCAGTCACGTCGACCTTCGCACCGGGGATACCCGCCTCGATCAGCGCCTTGACTCTCTCGGTTTCCATGTTGTCTCCCTCGTTTCCACAGGTGGCCGCAGAAATCACGCTAAGCCGTCAGAATTCTTTACAGTTCCCGCGTGGCCAGGAATCTCACCTCCGGCCAGCGTTCGATTGTGAGATTGAGATTGACCCGGCTCGGCGCCAGATAGACCAACTGGCCGTCGCCGTCCTCGGCCAGATTTTCGTGTGCCTTGTCGCGGAAGCGCCGGAGCTCTTTGTCGTCCGGGCATACCACCCAGCGCGCCGCCTTTACCCCGACCGGCTCGACCACCGACTCGACGCCGTACTCGCCCTTCAGCCGGTGCGCGGCGACGTCGAACTGCAGCACGCCGACCGCGCCCAGGATCAGGTCATTGTTGCGCAGCGGCCGGAAGATCTGGGTGGCGCCCTCTTCACTCAGCTGCAGCACGCCCTTCTGCAGCTGCTTCATCTTGAGCGGATCCTTGAGCACCACGCGCCGGAACAGCTCGGGCGCAAAGTACGGGATGCCGGTGTACTTGAGTTCCTCGCCCTCGGTGAAGGTATCGCCGATCTGGATGGTGCCGTGGTTGTGCAGGCCGATGATGTCGCCCGGCCAGGCCTCGTCGACGTGCGCGCGCTCGTCGGCCTGGAAGGTGATTGCATTGGCCACCTGCACGGTCTTGCCGATGCGCACATGCTTCATCTTCATGCCCTTCTTGTAGCTGCCCGAGCAGACCCTGAGAAAGGCGACGCGATCGCGGTGCGCCGGGTCCATGTTCGCCTGGATCTTGAACACGAAGCCGGTGAACTTGGGCTCGCCCGGATCGACGACCCGCTGTTCGGCCGCGCGCGGGCGCGGCGGCGGGGCGTACTCGGAAAACGCATCCAGCAGCTCCTCGACGCCGAAGTTGTTGATCGCCGAGCCGAAGAACACCGGCGTCTGCTCGCCGCGCAGATAGGCGCCATGATCGAAGCCATGGCTGGCACCGCGGACCAGCTCAACCTCGTCGCGCAGCTCCTGCGCCATGTCGCCCAGCACCTCATCGAGCCGCGGGTTGCCCAGACCCTGGATCTTCTCGCCCTCGGCGATGCGCCCACCGTGATGCGGGTCGTAAAGGTGTACCGTCTCGTCGCGCAGGTCGATGACACCCTTGAGCCGCTTGCCCATGCCGATCGGCCAGGTGATGGGTGCGCACTGGATCTTCAGCACGTCCTCGACCTCGTCGAGCAGCTCGATCGGGTCTCGCCCCTCGCGGTCGAGCTTGTTGATAAAGGTCAGGATCGGCGTGTCGCGCAGGCGGCAGACCTCCATGAGCTTGATGGTGCGCTCCTCGACGCCCTTGGCGACGTCGATCACCATCAGCGCCGAATCGACCGCGGTCAGCGTGCGGTAGGTGTCCTCGGAAAAGTCCTCGTGACCGGGGGTATCGAGCAGGTTCATCACCTTGCCCTTGTACGGAAACTGCATCACTGACGAGGTCACCGAGATCCCGCGCTGCTTTTCCAGCTCCATCCAGTCGGAGGTGGCGTGGCGCGCCGCCTTGCGTCCCTTGACGCTGCCGGCCAGCTGGATGGCGCCGCCGAACAGGAGCAGCTTTTCGGTCAGCGTCGTCTTACCGGCGTCCGGGTGGGAGATGATCGCGAAGGTGCGGCGCTTCGCGCGTTCTTTGTCGAGCTCGGTCATGGTGACTGCAGTTCGGGAAAGGGCGAGATTATATCGGATGCAGCGGATGACGGGCCGATTCGCTGACCCGCGGCGTGTCGCACGGAACTGAATGGCAACCAGAGCGTTGCCCCGACATCGGTGCCCCAGAGTGGCCCTGAATTGGATTCAGAAAATCGCCTTGGCGTAGACGATGGCGTCCTCGCGCCCGTAGCGGGCGGGATAGTAGTCACGGCGTCGGCCGACTTCGGCGAAGCCCTCGGCCTCGTACAGGCCCTGCGCCGCCTCATTGGACACGCGGACCTCGAGGAACATGGTGTCGGCATCGCGCTCGCGCGCGATTCGCAGCATCCGCCGCAGCAGGCGTCGCCCCAGGCCGCGGCCCTGCCAGGCGGGCCCGACGCAGATATTGAGCAGATGCGCCTCACCGACCGCGGTCGACATCACCGCGTGACCGACCAGGTCGTTGCCCAGCTCACAGACCCAGCAGCTATAGCCGACCCGCAGACAGTCGCGCAAGATGCCCTCGGACCAGGGATACGCATAGGCAGCGGTCTCCACCTCGATCACCGCCGACAGGTCTTCGGCCCGCATCGAGCGGATGAAGGGTAAGGGGTCTTGGAGAACGGCGCTCATCGAAGGTAACCCAATGTCACTGAGCTCAGGCCGCACCGCTTTCTGGCAATGACTTCAAAACATAGTCGGGTCTAAGTCTCTGGTAAAGAAATTCGGGCGCAAAGTCTGCACCATTAGGCCAAACAATCGTCCGCAGCGCCCTATCGAGCGAAACAGCGGCAAATAGCGACCGGTCCTTTAGCGGCTCGAAAATTTCGCCCCAAAGCTCGCTTTCAAGATCGACCTCGCCTTGAACCCCATCCGCAAATTTCAACCAGACAATGTAGCCGCGTCGATACTCTGCTTGTTCCAGTTTTGGCAGCATGAAATTCACTCCAGCGGATCGATTCTTCTAAGGGCCTTTCGCTCCCGCGCCAGCTTCCAATCTTCGGCCAACTCAGCTCTGTGATACTCCTAGAACACGCGGCGGCAAACGACCGGCGATCAACTCGCCATTTTCGATGGCGATAATCGCATCGCATTCACCGTACATGGCGTGAAAATGCGCTGGCGTATGATCGTTGTAGTACATCGCGATGATGATTCCAAGAAATCGGCTAATCTCCGGCACCGCAATCCCCTCTCAGGCTTCACCTTCCTTGAATCTTGTCCCCGGGTCTGCGCTGCGGCGCCCGGGCGGCCTTGACTAACCTGCTTCTGGCGGTCCGGCGTGCAGTAATCGATACACCGCCTGCAGATCCTGCCAGGCCTTGGCCTTGTCCTGCGGGCGGCGCAGCAGATAGGCCGGGTGATAGGTGACGATCAGCGGGATGTTGCCGGGATCAAATCGATGCGCCCTGCCGCGCAGGCGCCCCACCGCCTCCTCGGTGCCGAGCAGATTGTGGGCGGATACGCGCCCTACGGCGAGGATCACGTCTGGCGCCAGCAGTGCGATCTGTCGATGCAGATAGGGCTGGCAGGCCGCCGTCTCGTCGGCGTGGGGGTCGCGGTTCCCGGGCGGCCGACACTTGACGATATTGGCGATATAGACCTGCTCGCGGGCGAAACCGATCGCGGCCAGCATGGCGTTCAGCAACTGACCGGCGCGGCCGACGAACGGCTCGCCGGCGCGGTCCTCGTC
>JBATKF010000269.1:0-15472 GCA_049669185.1 Sedimenticolaceae bacterium
CGCATCACCGGCCAGTGAGAAGATCTGCGAATCAGGGCCCGTCTTGACACCGAAGAACGGACCGTCACCGCCAAACGGCAGGCCAAGATAGGCGTTGAGGCCGAGATCCGTCGCCGGCGCCGATGTGCTCAGCAGTAGTAAGGCAATTCCGATCGCTGATGGTCTCAGGGACATTCGCAGAAGTCCTCACATTGGGTCTGAACAGCGGCGATCTGCACCCCGTCGCCGCGCGGCCTTGCAACGGGCGCATCACCCTGTATACGCCAGGATATCCACATCATCAAGCTGCTCCGGCGTGAGATACTTCTCGGCATACTGCCGCCATACACCGCTTTTCAGAAACAAGACGAACAGATCCGGATCGATGTGATCGTCTTTCTTCATGAAGCTCAGGATGCGTATCGCCTCGCTCAGGGACTTGGCCTTCTTATAGGGCCGGTCGGAGGCCGTCAGTGCCTCGAAGATATCCGCGATCGCCATCATGCGCGCAGGCAGCGAGGTTTCATCGCGCGTCAGCCGCTTTGGATAACCCGTCCCCTGCATGGTCTCGTGGTGCCCGCCGGCGATTTCCGGTACGGCACGCAGATGCCGCGGGTATGGGAGCTTGTCGAGCATAACGATGGTCTGCACGACATGGTCGTTGATCTTGAAACGCTCCTCTGCCGACAAGGTCCCGCGTGCGACCTCCAGGTTGTAGAGCTCCCCGCGATTGTACTTGTGCTCCGGCACATCCAGTTTGAACCCCCAGCGGTTGTCCGCCGGCATACGTTCATTGTCGGGGCGCTCGATGATGTGCTCCTGCTTGTCGGCGAGCAGCCTCTCGGTCACCGGCAGCGTGGGGGCGGGTGTCCTGTCTTTGCGCTGTCGTTCCTCCCACGAGACACCGATCCGGTCATCGAGCGTGCGAGTCCAGGTCGTGCGCGCGATCTCTCGCAGGCGTTCGATCCGCTCAGGCGCCATGAATTCCCCGCCCTCGTTGCACGCGGCGACAAAGGCGAAATCATCATCGAGTGCCTGACGCCTGGCGTCGAGCTCCGCCTGGAGCTTCGTGCGATCACCGCCATCGGCAACCTCACGCCAGTATTCCACTTCGGCATCACGTTTGAGCAACTCGAAGCGCATACGGATCTCGTGAATTCGATCGTAGATGGTCTCCAGCTTGGTGGATTTGTCGACCACGTACTCGGGCGTCGTGACCTTGCCGCAATCATGCAGCCAGCTGGCGATATGCAAGGCCTCCCAATCCTCGTCACTCAGCTCGAAATCGACAAATGGCGGATCGGTGCTGGCGCACGCGGCCTCGGCCAGCATTCGGGTCAGCTCGGGGACACGCTGACAGTGTCCGCCGGTATAAGGCGATTTCGCATCGATGGCACCGGCGATGAGCTTGATGAATGAATCCAGTAGCGCGCGCTGCATCTTCAACAGATGTCGACTCTCTATACTTACTGCGGCGAAACCCGACAGCGCGTTGACAAACGCGAGCCTCGCGCCTTGCTCGTCGCCGTCTTCCTGCGATTCGGCCGCCGGATAAAGCAGGCCCAGGACGCCGACGGGCTGTTGTTGGCGATTGCGGAGCGGCACCACGATCAAGCGAACCTTTTCGTCGGAGACAAGATCCAACAGCGGCGCCAGTGGTCCAGCCGTTGATCCATCGAGCTCGACCACACTGGGATCTTTGTCGTTGAGGCGGCTGGCCAACGGGTCCTCACCGCGCAGAGGAACATCGGGCAATGTCGCCGCCTCGGCCTTGCGCTCGCCGGCCGTGTACAGGGTTCCTGCCACCAGATGTGACTCATCCTCGTCGAGGAGATAGGTGACCGCGGCGTCGGCCTTGGTGACATTCATGGTCTCTCGCGTGATGCGCTCCAGCAGGCCATCGAGCTCGCGCTCGCCGGCCAGAGAATTGATCAGCGAGAGGAAGCGATTGATGGTCGTTTTCATCCCCCGCATGGCATCCGCCAGCAGGTCGACCTCACTGATGAATGACCGGGTCTCGACCGGCTGGTCGAAATCGAAACGTCGAATCGCCTCGGCCTCGCCGGCGAGGCGACGCATCGGGCCTGCGATACGGCCGGCCAGCAGCCAGACGATCGGGACGATCAGCGCGATAGTCACGGCCGTCGTAAGCAACAACCCGTGCCGGATCGCGGTCGCCTCCACCAGCAGCTCATCGACGGGCGAGACCAGCAGTACGCTCAGGTCCAGACCGCTTTTGCGGGCGATCTTGTTGACGCTGCCGACCCAGCGCCTCCCCTGGTGCTCGAATTCCAGCCTCCTTGGCGTCAGATCGAGCGCACTGGCGAATTGTTGCAACACCGGGCTGTCCAGCTCCGCTAGCCGTGCAATGGTGAAGGATGCATCACCCTGCTGCGTGACCATCGCCGCTTTGTCTTGATACGCAAGCACCGCGCCGTCGCTGCCCAGGACCACGGCCTCGGAATTGGGCGTGACGCGGTAGCGCGAGACGGTCTCCGACAGTTGCTCCAGCGAGACATCGGCGGCGACGACCACGCCGGGCCTGTCGGTCTGCAGCGTGACGGTGGTGCCCACCTTGCGGGTGAAGAAGAACAGGTAGGGCGGGATCGCCCGCGGCCTTGCCCCCGCCTGGCGATACCAGGGCCGCTCCCGCGGATCATAGGCAGTCGCCGCCGGCGGGTTTTCCTGCACTAGCGTCAGCGCATGGTCGAAAAAAGACCGCGTGAGCTGTCGCACGCCCGATTCAGAGGTGGCTACTTCGTCGACCACATAGCTGGCGCCAGCGGGCGCCCCGAATCGCTGCCGCAGATAGTCGCTGTTAAGCGGTCGGACGATGAAATAATCGCCGTTTGGGTAGCCGAGCTGGATACCCGAGACACCCCTGTTGCCCGACAGCGCTGCCGTCAGGCGCGGCAGGTTATCAATGCGGGCAGATCGGGTATCGGCTTCGACAATCGGCGACAGCGAGAGCAGGTCCAGCGTGCTCCCTACCGGCTGATAGGTCGCCTTGAAATCCAGCTGAATCTCGTTGCTCAGCTGCGTGTAGAGCTGCTCGGCGCTGGATAGGATGATATCGGAACTCCTGTTGTAGCTCTGCACGCTGAGCAATGCCCCGAGCAGTACTACCAGGCCGATGAAGAGTGCACTGATGGTAAGGTGCAGAGACAGCTTCGGGCTCTGGTCGGAACGGGTCACGGGGCTTCCTCATCGATGGGACGGGTCAATGCTAGCCCGGAAATCTCACCAGGATGTGGGATTTTGGGGCGATAGGGCCAAGCAGGTTGGGTGATCGTTCGAAAAAGCATAGCCGTAGCTATGGTTTGAGAAGGATCGCCCAAGATGCGAAGGCCAAATCGTTCCAAAACCCACATAGAACAGACTGTCATTCACCTGAGGGCAGGAAAAAACACCGTCCAACATCGTGTTTAAAAAATTGTTTTCCAGTTACGGCCGTTCGCCTGGTGATATTTCCGGGCTAACAGGCTAGTGGAATGCGGCGTTGCGTTGGGCATTTTTTGTGGGCCTAAGAACTTTCGCCCCGGCGGATTCGATCCGAGGGACGCCGTGGATCCGTCCCTGGAAGCTCGACTGCAGCATCCTTGCTGCAGACGCCCTCGGCTCGAACCCCCCGGAGCGCCCCTGCATTCCTCACAGTTGCGCTAACCAAGCGCTATTCTGGTCAGGGGGTATACTATTTTCCTCGGCACAGCGGGCACCGCGATCGACAGCCTGATAAAGGAGGTGCGACTTGAATCAGACCATGGAGAAGTTCGGTTATCCTGGGACGCTGATCCGGGAGTACCCGCGATGGTCTGTGCAGCTGCGACCCAAGCAGGCCACGCTCGGCGCGCTGGTCGCCATCTGCAAGGAGCCGGCGCAGCAATTTGGCCAGCTCTCCCGCGAGGCCTTCGGTGAATTGCAGCAGGTCACGGCAGGGATGGAGTCGGCGCTGAAACTGAGTTTCGGCTATGCCAAGCTCAACTATCTGATGCTGATGATGGTCGATCCCGACGTGCACTTTCACGTGCTGCCGAGGTATCCCGACGTACAGCATTTCCAGGGTGTCGACTTTGCAGACCCGGGTTGGCCCGGCCCCCCGGACATCGGCTTCGACAACCCGACCGACGCGACGCTGCAGGCCGCGCTGATCGAACGCCTGAAATCGAATTGGCCTGGATGAATCACCCGTATGAATCAACGGGCCAGACGCGAATGGCTCTTGAGCAAGCACTTGCGCCCCGGCGGATTCGAGCCGAAGGGCGCCGTGGATCCGTCCCTGGAGGCTCGAACCCCCGGAGCGCCGCCGTATCTTTTATAGTTGCGCCAACTGAGCACCATTGGCGCCAGACGACTTGATGCCCGTTTGCAACCGCGTTTCGCAGGCCCTCGATAGCCGCTCGCTTTGTGCTAGCTTAGTGACATCTGCCGGATAGCTGCCAGGATTACCCTGTGTCCGATTTGATAGCCTGCCATGAATGCGATCTGCTCCAACGACGCGTCCGCTTGCCGCCCGGCGGTACGGCGAAATGTCCGCGCTGCGGTACCGCGCTCTACAAGGACAGGACGGACAGCCTGAATCGCACGCTCGCCCTGACCCTGGGCGCGCTGATGCTCTTCGTCGTCGCCAACAGCTTCCCCTTTCTGGACTTCGATTTTCAGGGTCAGGTGACACAGACCACCCTGTTCGGCGGCGCGAGGCAGCTTTATCAGCAGGGCGATGCCCCGATGGCGGGCCTGGTGTTGTTTACGACTGTCGTGGCGCCGCTGCTGCACCTCTCGCTCCTGGTCTATGTACTCCTTCCGCTCCGCCTCGGCCACGTGCCCCCTTACCTCGCTGATGTGTTCCGTCTGTATTTCAGCAACAGGCCCTGGGTGATGCTCGAGGTCTTCATGCTCGGGATCCTGGTGGCCATCATCAAGCTCGTCGGCCTCGCCGAGGTGGTTCTGGGACTGGGTTTCTGGGGCTTCTTCGCGCTGATCTTCGTACTGGCCTGGGCCTCCTCGACTTTCGACACCGACGCGATGTGGCAGCGCGTCGAGGAGATCGGATGAGCACTGCCGCGCTGACGGCCGCGAAGGCGGGTCTGTGCGCCTGTCACGATTGCGGCCTGTTGTCTCGCGTTTCGCCGACCGCCGGTGGACCTGCGCACTGCCCGCGTTGCGGCGCAGTCCTACATGCGCGCAGGCCCGACAGCATCGCCCGTACCTGGGCCCTGCTGATCGCCGCGCTGATCTGTTACGTCCCGGCCAACCTACTGCCGATGATGAAGACCACCTCGCTGGGCGCGACGCAGGCCGACACCATCATGAGCGGCGTGCTCTATTTCATGCACCACGGTGATTGGGGCATCGCGATCGTAATCCTGACCGCGAGCATCGTCATCCCGCTGGCGAAGATCGCTGCCCTGGTGTTCTTATTGCTCTCGGTGCAGCTGAAATCCAAATGGCGGCCAAGGGATCGGACCCGCCTCTACCGAATCACGGAGCTGATCGGTCCCTACTCCATGGTGGACATCTATGTCGTGACCATCATGGTGGCGTTGGTGCAGATGCAGTCTCTCGCCTCCATCCAGCCGGGACCGGCGGCCGTATTCTTTGGCTCAGTCGTCGTACTCACCATATTCGCGGCGATGAGCTTCGATCCACGCCTGATATGGGATGCCGCAGAGGAAGGCCATGGCCAATCCGCCAAGCACTGACAACGAGATCCCCGAAGCGGTCGTCGAGACACCCAAGCGCGGCCCTCGGGTCTCGATCGTATGGCTCATCCCGCTGCTCGCAGCACTGATCGGCGGCTGGCTGGCCTACAAGACCCTAACCGAGCAGGGCCCGCTGATCACCATCAGCTTCAAGACCGCCGAGGGCCTCGAGGTCGGCAAGACCGTAGTCAAGTTCAAGGACGTGGACATCGGGACGGTAGAGGCCATTGATCTAAAGGACGACCTGAGGGGCGTGGTCGTGACCGTGCGGATGAACCAGGCCAGCGAGCCCTACCTGAACGACAAGACCAGATTCTGGGTCGTCAGGGCCGAGGTCACGGCAGCCGGAGTGACCGGACTCGGTACGCTCCTCGCCGGCGCCTATATCGGTATAGACCCGGTACCCGGCGGCAAAACCAAGCGGGCGTTTATCGGTCTCGAGAATCCGCCCGTCGTGACGACCGGCGAGCCCGGGACACGTTTCCAGTTGCATTCTGAGGCAGGAAGCACCCTGTCGGCGGGTTCTCCGGTCTATTACAGACGGTACAAGGTCGGTGAGGTCTCGGAGGCAAAGCTGAGCGACGATGGCCAGCGCGTAAAGATCGGCATATTCGTCAATGCACCCTATGACGAACTCGTTCGTGAAGGCACCCGCTTCTGGAACGCCAGCGGCGTCGACCTCAAACTTTCCGCAGATGGCCTGGAGGTGAACACCGAGTCGATTGTCTCGGTGCTGATCGGCGGCATCGCGTTCGATCTACCCCCCGGGTCGCCCCAGGGTGAGCGGGCAAGAGAGGATGCGTCGTTCCCGCTGCACCCAGGTCAACAAGCGGCATTTACCGAAACCTATGCGGAGAAGCGGCGTTGGGTGACGCATTTCGATGGCTCGGTTCGGGGCCTGACCGTCGGGGCGCCTGTCGAGCTGCGAGGCATCCCGGTCGGCCGGGTCGTCGACTTCCGGGTAACGTACGATGAAGAAAGCAACGAGATGAGTATCCCGGTCACCCTCGAGGTCGAGCCCGGGCGTATGGATATCTACGAGGGTGCGATGACAGCGGACAAACGGAAGGCGCGGCTCGACGAATGGATAGGTAAAGGGTTGCGCGCGCAACTCAAGACCGGAAACCTACTCACCGGACAGCTCTTGGTCGAACTCGATTTCTTTCCGGACGCACCACCGGCAGAGATAGACTGGTCCTCGGATCCACCGCAATTTCCCACCGTACCGCCAACAACCCAGCGGCTCGTCGAGAACGTCACCGCGATCGCCGATCGCCTCGCCGGGATCCCGTTCGAGGACATCGGGACCGGCGTGGCACAGGCCGTCAAGCGTCTCGATGCTACCCTCACGGAGGCACAGGCCCTGCTCACCCGTGTTAAAGGCGAGACGGTACCGGCGGCGACTTCAGCGATCAAGCAGGCGAAAGGCACGCTGGCCACCGCAGAGAAGGCCATCGCCGCCGATTCGCCGCTGCGACAGGATCTCGGTCAGACTCTGGAGGACGTCGCCCAGGCTGCACGCTCGTTGAAGATACTGCTGGATTATCTGGAGCAGCACCCGGACGCCTTGCTCAGAGGCAAAGGCAAAGGGGAGAATTAGCGATGCGCTCTCGAAACATCCACCTGGCGACAGTGATCCCGCTCGTGAGTCTGCTCTCGCTGGCGGCCTGCGTCGGGGGTCCCACGAAACGCCCCAACTTCTATACGCTGGTCCCCGAGACCGGCGTCACGCAGCGCACCATTGCCGTCGAGCAGCAGGTGAACCCGGCCCTGGCGGTCGGGCCTGTGCTGCTACCCGAGCATCTCCAACGACCGCAGATCGTCACGCGTTCCGAGAACGCCCAGCTCCAGATCGCGGAATTCGAACGCTGGGCCGGATCGCTCAAGAGTCAGATCGAGACGGTATTGGTCTTGAACCTGTCGGCTGAGCTCGAGGATTTTGCGGTAACCGGCTATCGCAAGTCTTATACGGATCCCGTTTATCGCGTAACGATAGAGGTGGCGGAGCTGCTGGGTCGCCTCGCGGGGACACTGGAGCTGAGCGTCAGTTGGGTGCTCATGGATGCGACCGGCGAACAAAAGACCAGGAATCTTTTTCGCTCCCAGATCCAGATCCCCGTAGAAGGACCCGACTACGGTGCCCTGGTAGCGGCGCACCAAGAGGCGATCAAGACCCTGAGTCAACAGATCGCCGCCGCCGTGAGGCAGCAGCGCCAGCCGCGCTAGCGGGGCTCGTTCAGAAGTCTTCGTCCATTTGTCCCAGCGGGCGCACGAAAGTGTAGGCCAGCGGATCCAGAACCCACGCCTGCCCTGCTTCACCTGCATCGCCGCTAAAGAGGGTAAACGGCAGGGTCACCACCCAGCCCACGAGGCCAACCGCTGAACCCACCAAGGTCAGGGGTCTAACCGCTATCGCGTCGACGAACATCTCGGCCGAGGACGGTTCGTCCCCGTAGCGATCGTCGTAGAAATCTCTTGCCATGCTCGTGCTGCTCGTGAGCACAAACAAGCCCAGCGTCATCGCCATGGCGCACGCCATCAATCTCTTTTTAATTGCCATAGTCACCACCCATCTGCTGTTTGATCCCTAGCGCTGAGCATAGCGTATTTTGCGCCGGCTTCGGCTACCCGCGGGTCAATGCAGGATTGCGCTTCTGGAGGTGTCTGGCCGATCGCGGCCTGGCGCGCTGCGAACCCCAGGCAGGCCGGGGAAAAAAGTCCTGCGCTGTGCCTATACTCTAGTTTCCTAGGGGGAGCGAAAACCAAGGAGCGCACAAGATGTCAGAAGAGCACACCATGACCTGGCCGGATCTCGCCATCGAGCTGTACGACAAGCTCACCGGGCGTGGCGCAGAGGTCACATACGAATTCGAGCAGATGCAAATCTGGGTGCCCAGCGGCGTCGGCGACGCGGCCAAGCACGCTGAATGGAAGCTTAACGGTATCCTCAAGATCCGCACCCGCGACATGTCGACGGGCTGAAGGCGGACGCCTTGACGGCGCTGCTGGATATCGAAGGGGAACTGATCCTCGAACGCAACGGCGTCGAGGCGATGCGGATCGAGGCCAGCGGTCCCCTGGTCAGGGCCCAAATTTACCGGGCGAGCACTGCGGTAGGCCTGGCCCGCACGCTGCACTTGCCCTCGCGAGCCGCGCGACGGCAGGTGACACGCGTCGCTGCCCTATTGACGCACGTTGATGTCACGCTCGAGGTGCAGGTCGGCTCGCGTCGAGTGGCCCAGTTGGGCTCAGGCGCTCGCAGCGGTCTGCTCGAGCGCGCACTCGGTCTGGACGGTCTTCAGCTGCATTTGATAAATGCACTATTTGCGCTGCTATCGGGATCGGGCAGCCGGCGGGGGCCGAACGTTTGACTTAACCGGCTTGTCTCACCAACTTCCTGCGGTGATCAGCGCGGCGTTGGAAACCTCAGCGTGGTCTCCGCGACTTCCGGCGGCCATACCAGGCGGCGGGTTCTATCCTGCCACTGCAGCACGCCGGTCCTATGTCCAATCTGTTTCCCGGTCTCGTCGACCTGATAGTTGCCCAGCAGTGAGCGGAACCGCATCTCACCCAGCTGCGCACGCACCTGGTCCCGATCCAGAGAGCCCGCCAATCGCACCGCCGCCTCGAGTATCTGCCCGGCGGCATACCCAAAGGTGGCGTGATAACCCGCGTCCGATCCAAACCGCTGTCTGTATCGATGCGAGAAATCGAAACTGAAGGGCCTGCGATCGCTGCGCATCCAGGGCACTGGGCCTGCCACTCCCTCTACCGCGGGACCCAGGGCATCGCCAAACGCACCGGCGGCGGGCCCCACGCTCAGCGCAAACAGATCGGCGCTCAGGCCCTGCTGCCGGGACTCCTGCATGATACCCAGGGCTCCGTTGTAGTAGACGGCCCCGATGACCACGTCGGGATTCGCCTTCCGCATGGCCTGAACCAGGCTCGCGAAGTTTGCGGTCTGCTCCGAAAAACCCTGGTCGAAGACCATCTGCAGACCGTAGGCCGCTGCTTGACGACGCACGCCTTCGGCCATGTCGTTGGTGAAAACGGCGTCATGCACGTAGACCAGTGCAATACGCAGCGGGGCGCGCTCCTTCAGCATCTCCAGCACACTGTCCATATAGGCGCGGGCCGGCACGTCGATCCCGAATACATTCTTGTAGCCCCGTTGCCAGATCTTTTCCGCCGCGGCGCCCACCGTCAGCATCGGGAAATTGTTTTCCTCGGCAACGGTGCTGGCCGCCAGGGTGATATCCGACGAATAGGGTCCGAGCAACAGATCCACCCGGTCCTCATTGATCAGGCGCTCGTACAGCCTGGCGCTGGTCCCCGGATCTGACCGGTCGTCATAGTAGATCAGCTTGACCGGTCGACCCAATAGGGCACCCCGGGCATTGACGTCCTCTTCCCACATCTGGATGCCCTGCAGCTGTTGCTGTCCCAGTTCGGCCAGGTCGCCGCTGAGCGACACGGTAAGGCCGATCTTGATCTCGTCGGCGGCCTGGGTAAGCGGCGCGAACAGCAGCCAGAGCGACCCCAGCAAAGTTGTCCAGAAGGCCTTACTTTGTATCGATATCACCCTGTGTCACTCCTCGGATTCTGAAGCGGAAAGGGCCCGTTTACCGTGCCGTCGAAAGGCATGAACGGGCATCGCAAGACAGCGCCGTTTCCGTTTACTTCGCGATGTCCATCTCACGCTTGGTAACAGAGAGCAGACGCACCCAGTTGTACTCGAAGGGGGTGCCGTTCTCGAAGTAGCGGAACGGGACATTCGCGCGCGTGTCCACCGCATTCAGTCCCGTCAGCGTGTACTCCTGCCAGGTTTCCAGATCGGTCGCCCTGTCCTGGATCTCAGCCCTGACAAACCAATCCACACCCAGGCCGACCGCATCCCGAGCAGACGAGGGCCCCAAGATAGGGAGAACCAGGTAGGGACCGCTGCCGACGCCCCAGTAGCCCAGGGTCTGACCAAAGTCTTCCCGATGTCTGGGGATCTCCATCCAGTTGCTGGCCACGTCGAAGAAACCGAATATGCCCAAAGTCGAGTTCCACACAAACCGACTGGCGGTCTCCAGCGATTTCTGCGGACTCAATTGCAGGACCGAATTGATGAACGTCGTCACTTCACGCAGGTTATTGAAAAAGTTGTGGATTCCTGCTTCAACGAAATCCGGCGTGATCCACTGATAACCCCGAACCACCGGGAGAAACACATAGCGGTCGAAATGGTAATTGAACCGGTAGACAGTGCGGTTGAACCCCTGCCAGGGATCGTCCATCGACTGAATCGCCGTAGTGGTATCCGCGAGGAGCAATCGCTCGGGGTCGAAAAACGCCGGCTCGGCCTCGCCCTGCTGCACCGGTGCGGTGCTGCAGCCGCCCAAAAACAGACCGATTACGCCCAACAGCAAGACGGTGAGGACTGGCCTTTTTGAAATCGTCATCTTGAAATCCCGCCTAGTCCTTGAACACGCTCAGCATATGGGCGACGTTGTCGCGATACGCCATGTTGCCCAGGTGCCCCCCGGTCGGGTAGATCTTCGCCCGGGGCCCGAACACCTCTCGGAAGAAGTCTATCTCCCCAGGCTCGAGGATGATGTCGTTCTCGTTGTGCATGACCTCGATCTTGTCGGCGGAGCGCAGGTAGCCCTCGATGTTCTTCAGGCTCATCTCGTCGATCAGCTGGTCGCGGGTTATCGAGGGGTCCAGATCCTTGAAATAGGGGTAAAAAAACAGGTGATAGTAGTCGGTGAAGCCGATGCGGTAGACCATCTTCTGAAACTGGGTCGGGTCGCTGTTGCGCGTCAGCGACACATTCTTCGGCTTGACGAAACCGGCGTTCGTCATCAAATCCGAGGTAAAGACCATGTCGCCGGAGGAGATGCGAAAGGAGGTGCCGATCAGGGCGGCCAGCTCTTCGTCCTTGGGCTGCATCTCCTCGAACGCGCTGTACAGGAGCTCCGGCCCGAACTCGATATCGTCCGAGCGTTCGTATGCCCGGGTAAAGGCTTCGACCAATTGCTTGAAGAAGCGACCGAAATTCTCCACCCCGCCAGGGATATTCTGGGACATGCGGTCCAGTAGCGAGATGGAATTGTAGAGGGTGACCGGCGGGTTGATCATCAGGGCCTTGCGGAAATTGAAGACCTTGCGCTGCTCGTCCAGCCAGGTCACGAAACCCGCGTTGAATCCCCCCAGGCTGTAACCGGTAACGTAAAAATCTGTAACCTCGATATCGTCCTTGAGCCTATCCCAGACGATTTCCATCACACGGTAGAGATCAGCGGCGTCTTCCACCGCATGACCGGGCACGGAAGATTTCGACGCCGTCGCCACGAAATTCGAGAACGTCGGTGAGGAAAGGGAGACGATGTGAAAGCCGGCCTGGTAAAAGGCGTGCGCCATCATCACGTTCTTGGAAGAAGTGTGGGAGGCGCCGGTGCCCGCAATCAGAAACACCAGCGGGGCAGGACCTGGCTGCAGCGCATAAGAGTATTGAAGACCGTCGCGATAATACCAGAACCACTCGGGCAGCTCACGATCTTCAAAGACGGTCAGCCTGGCCTGCCGGAGCGGTATCTTTTTCGGTAGCTCCGCGCGATACTCAACCGGCGTGCCGACAACGGTCGCTATCCATCGATCATCGATGGGGTAGTCGTAGGTCTCTGCGCCTGCCCAAACCGCGGTCGTCGCAAAAAGCCCGACCAGGAAACCCGAGACCCATTTCATCCCTCGATCCTCCATTACTGTCGCTGATAGGCCCCGTCCGAACCGGCCTCGGCACGCCGGTTATCGCGAAAACGCTCAACCCAGTCAGCAGGCGTCGAACTGGCATACGGCCCTGCACTCTATCAGACCAATACGGCGGACTGAGCCAACGGGTTAAGATTCGCGATCGTCGAGAGAAACCAATCGGATCGATCGAGTCTGACCCTAACGATCCTCCCGGTCGGGTGTAATCAGAAGTTGTAGGTAATCGCCAGGCTCGCACCCAGCTGGTTGTCGTCACCCTCGTCGTCGACCAGCGGGCTGTCTTCGGCGTCGTTCAGCAGCTTGCTGTAAGCGATACCACCCGTGATCCCCCAGCTCTTGTTCAGGGCGTAAATGGCGGTGACGCTCACGCCGACGTCCTTCATGCCGCTGTCGGCCGAGTATTGCTTCAGGCCGCTGCGCGCGGCGTCCGCGCTCGACACCCCGAAGTACGTGTCCATGTAGTCATCGTTGGCGTAGGTCGTCCGAACACCGAATTTGAGCTTGAAATCGTTGTTCACGGTCGCAGTATAAGCGCCGCCGAGATACACCAGGTAGCCGTCGTGCTCGTCGCCGACATCCGTAGCGAAACTCAGCTGTGCCTCCCAGGGACCGTCACGGAAGCCGACCAAGGCCCCTGCCTCGACGGTGCTCTTGACTTTGCTCATGTTGTCGACCTTGTTGTTGTCGACGTCATCGCGCTCCATCCGAAACTGCAGCAGCGGCCCCAGCTCCCACTTGGGACCCGATCCGGACGCCAGCAGGTTGGTGCTCAGCCGCGCCGCTTGGCCGGTGCTGGGCGCCCCGCCGAGGCTCACCGAGCGGCCACTGTCCCAGGTGTAGTTGCCGAACAACACCGGAACTGCCTCATAGTCGTCGGAGCCCTCGTAGTCGGGGGCCGCACCCGCGCCGAGCCCGATAAGCCCGCTGCCGGCAGCGCAGAGACCCGGCATCAGCAGCGCGCCCGCCATCAGGGCGCCGATTCTGGTAGATGAGCGTCTGTTCATTGTCTTGCAATCCTTATGGCCCCTTGGCCCATGGTGATTTGGATCGGTATTGGTTTATTGCGAGCCGCTCGCGGCTCTTGAGTCCGAGGGTTTCAGCCGCCAGCGGTCCCGAGGCCCGACTTTGCGATAGACCGACGTTTCGACGACGCATTGTATAGTAACCCACGGATGGCAATCTATGGCCATCTCATGAAAATCGAGTACCTCTGTCTTCAGAACATCATCTAGAATCAACCCCGAACTGCCTTGGTCCCATGTGACGGATCAGCGATGAAGGAATCGAAATGCTGCACTCTCCCCTATCAGCCCTATCCTTAAGGCATGCCGGTCTTTGGAGCGCTGCCGCCCTTGTGTTCATCCTGGCAGGGTGCTCGGGTTTGCCGGAACGCCAGTCGGTTCCTGCCGAGTACACTCTGAAGGCAGGTGTTCCGGGTATTCCGGAGGCAAGATTCTGGGGTGACGAGTGGCCAACTTTTGCCGCAGAACGGTTCGAGGAATTCACTGAGGCCGATTTCCGTCGCGAGTTCGGCGGCATCTATGAAGAACCGCACAACTACCTCGCGATCTCCGGCGGGGGTGCCAACGGGGCCTACGGTGCGGGCTTGCTGCTAGGGTGGACTGCGACCGGAGAGCGTCCCGAGTTCACCATGGTGACAGGGGTCAGCACCGGCGCCTTGACTGCGCCATTCGCCTTTCTGGGCCCGGACTACGACGATGAGCTGAGAGAGGTGTACACGACCACCACCACTGAAGATATTGCGGTGAAACGCAGTTGGTTGGATGCGGCCTTTGGCGATTCGGTCACAGACACCGCGCCTTTGCAAAAATTGATTGCAAAGTACATTGACCCGGAAATGATCGACGCGATCGCCCGGGAGCATGAGAAAGGCAGGCGCCTGTTCATCGGCACGGTAAATCTTGATGCCGGGCGTTCGGTCATCTGGAATATCGGCGCCATCGCAGCCAGTGACTATCCGCAAAAAATGGCGTTGATACGCGAAATTCTCCGGGCCTCGGCAGCCATACCCGTCGCCTTCCCCCCCGTGATGATTTCAGTGGAAGCTGAGGGTGGGCAATACGACGAGATGCACGTGGATGGAGGAACAGGATCGCAGGTATTCGTCTACCCGGCGGCGATAGACTGGAAACTTATCACTGAGAAACTGAAGGTTCGCGGTAAACCTCAGGTCTATGTAATACGAAATTCCTTTCTTGATCCCGATTACAACGGGATGACACGCAGTGTATTTCCCATCGCCGTGCGTACCATCGATTCACTCATCAGGACACAGGGTGTCGGTGACCTTTACCAGATATATGCGCTGTGCAAACGCGACGGCAATGATTTCCACCTGGCGTACATCCCGTCCGACTTCACCTATGAGCCCGCAGAAGGTTTCGATCCGGTGTACATGCAAAAGTTACTCGACTATGGCTACCAGAGGGCCGTGCAGGGATATCCTTGGGAAACGGCGCCGCCGGGTTTCGTCCTGGGCCCGTGAGATCGACGGGGGGTCTTCAACTCCCCCGCCCAGCGGTCCGGCTGAAGTTGCCGATCACCACGGCCAGGATGCCAAACGCCAGGAGTAACCACGCCCGATAATCAATGATCCCGCCCGTCTCTGGTCCGTCAGACGCCATGAGCAACATCGCGAGTACGAACAAACCCGCTCCGAAAATCCAGAATACCCGCGCCATGATTCCACCTCCGCTGCGATTACAGCTCCTCAGTAATTCATTATTTTATAAGCGTATTCTTATTCTTTAAGCAATGACATTTCGCAATGCATCGGCAGCAGAACGATATTGCGACTGCGTAGCGTCGCCCGATGGAGAACGGTCAGAGGGTCAACGCGGCCTGTTCGCTGCCATCGGAACCGAACAGGCTGACAAATTCAACGGATGGCACCGCTGGGCTGAACAGGAACCCCTGAGCGGTCCGACACCCGTGACGCCGGAGGAAGTCCACCTGGCGTTCATTCTCGACACCCTCAGCCACGACGTCGAGACCCAGCGAATCGGCCAGTCCAATGA
>JBATKF010000270.1:0-1732 GCA_049669185.1 Sedimenticolaceae bacterium
CACCTCCGCCACCAGCGAGATCGGTGCGCCGGCCATAAAGCTCGCCCCCTCACGAGGCTTCAGCATCCTGAGGTTGGGGGGGAGGGGACTCAGGGAGAGACGCGGGCTGAACGCTGTGGTGCTGCGAAATCCGTCCTGGTAGGTAATGGAGAGGCGGCAGGATTTGTCTCCCGGCAACCTGGCGGGATCGAAGCTCAATTGGTTCACGGGGTCACTGACGCCAATGATGCGATAGCGTTCATCCCCCCAGTGAATCGCCAGAATCAGCAGGGCTTCGTCCGCATTGCCGGGCTCGCTCAGCTTCAACTCCAGGTTATGCCGCTTGCCCCGCTGTAGACGTCCTTTGGGCCAGGTCACCTTCAGCTTGGGTGCTTGATTGATCCTGCTGCGATAGATTTCGCGTCCCTGTCGCCTGATCGCCAGGCTTGTTGTTCCTGGCGGAAGGGGCAAAGTTGCCGACAGGCGTTGATGCGTGGGCGCCAGCTCATTGCAGATGGTAGGCGAGCGAATCATCGCCGCTGTTTCCAGCAGGATGTCGCCGCCTTCGTCGAGCAGCAGCACGCTATGCTGCTTGCTTGGGCTGGCCTGCTTGTTGGTGTCCTGCCGTATCCACGTCTGGATGCCACCGCTCAACAGGGAGAATTGACCATCCGTGCTGATCAGCCCTTCGAGCACGAGCCATTCGGGCGTCTTGCTGGCTATCTTATCTCTCATGGCGGCCCCACATAGTCGAACATCTCTTGCCAACGCTGGGCGCTTGTCCAGCGGTTGTTGCAGTAGGTCATCAGGTCGAGATCGTTGATGCTTCCCGCCCTGTTGTTGAGGATATCGAAGGGTACCCCGGTGACCACGCCGCCGTTTTCGAAATCGGTCGGATCCGTGCCCCCCGGGGCCGTTTTGCCATTGGCGCACTCAACCCCAAGATGGTGCTGATCGAGGCAGTGGGCAAGCTCGTGAGCAGCCGTACTGACCCGATAAGGGGTCAGGTACTCCAGGCCACCGATATGGGCGCGCCCCCAACCGCCTTCCGAGGGTACGATGATGGCCCAGTAGGCATCATCGTCCTCAGGACAGAGCAGTCCGGTGAAGTCGAGAAATGCACAGATGCGGATGATCCGTATCCACTCGAGATGAGTGTTGCCGAAGATGTCGTAATCGAGGGAGCGGGAGAACTCCCCAAAGGGGGTTTCGATGATCGTTCGTTGCAGGGAGATGCGGATCGAATAGCTGTCGTGGCGGGTGATCGATTCCGCCGTGGTGGGTATCTGCTGCAACGACTCTTCGATCAGACTACGACACTCCTCCTCGGTGGGAGGATTGCTGACACCGGCTGCCATATCGACGGTGCCCGTCGCATCCTGTTCAACCATGACCGGTATGAAGCGGATGCGTATCGGCTTGCGTTCCCTGAATTGAAAACCGTCAAATCGCGCCCTGACTGTTTCGCTGTAACCCTCGATCCCATCGCTGCTGCCCGCATCGTAGACCCGCAACTCCACCTCGATGTCGAGGGTGTCGTGGCAGAGGGCCTCGGGGATGAGAAAATTGACCGTATGGTTGGTCACATCCAGGTTGGCATTGGTTGGGAGATTGATGCGTGCGCCCCAATTGGCCTCGGGTGGACGGGCATCGGAGTTGTTGATCAGGGCGTCCCAGGCGGTACCGTTGGGAAAGTCTTCATTGAAGTAGCGAATTCGTCCCCATACCATCGGCAGGGAGCTCAGGCCGACTT
>JBATKF010000271.1:0-22324 GCA_049669185.1 Sedimenticolaceae bacterium
CTGTGGACAACCCGCTCAGACAGCGACGCGAAGAGCTTGTCCCAAAACCCCTTGGCCCTGGTATGCCCAATCACTACCCGGTCAGCATCGACCAGGGATGCCACCTCAGGGATGCGCGTCGCCGGCAGGCCGCAGACCAGCAGGGTGTCCGGCGTCTGCAGGACGTGCAGATCCGGGTTGCCGAGATAGGTCTCCAACACGAATTCCTGCAACCTGCGCGCCGCCAGGTCGGCGATAGGCATGATGGCCTCGCCGTCGTCTTTGCGCTCGTAGCAGTTAGGCTCGTCGCCCGGATCGTGCACAACCTGCAGGATCTTCAGCGGCGCCCCCGTGGAGATCGCCAGTCGAGCGGCAGAGATCAACGCGGCGCGGGCGGCCTCGCCAAAATCCACTGCGACCAGGATAGGCTGAACAGCACTTTCGATATTTAGCGGGCTACTCATCAACGCGCGCCTCAGATGGCCGGGATTGACCTGAGGCTGAGTGTGCAGATCGTTTATTACAAGATTATGAACGTTCAATTGCAGGACAAAGACACCCACCGGCCGTCGGCCGAACCCTGCACTGCGTCAAGCGGCCGCGCCGCAGACGCGGTCGCCACCGAGCCACGCGAGCGATCGGGTGCATTCGGCCCCGCTCGAGCTCAGATAGTGCTCGAATTGCCGCCATCGACCGGCGCCCGAACGTCTTCAGGACTGATTATGCGGCATACGGCATCGAAGACATCCACCAGGCGCACAACCCCGACAATTCGATTATTCCTGGTCACCAGCAGAGACATGAGGTGCCCGGTCGATAACTGATGAACGGCCGTCTCCAAGGACGAATTCTCATCGATCAGTTCTTTTTTGCGCGGTTCATGCAGCAGATCCTGGACCTTCAGGTGTGCCGTATCACGGGCTATCGTGCGCAGGCGGCTGCGCCACAGATGGGACGATTCCATAACCCCCGCCACCATGGCCCGGGCGGTGCCGACCCGTGACGCCGCCATCGACGATGCGGAACCCCCCTTGACGCGATCATAACTCGGCTCGAGACAACCGATGATCGACCACATGGAGAGCTTGCCGACCACCTCGCCCTGTGCGTCCTTTACGAGGACCGCCCGATCGCGATGTCGTTCCGGATCCTCGCGAAACTCTCGATGCTGAGCCTCCTTCAACGCCAGTATGCCCTCGAGGATCGATGCGCCAAGGGGTACTGAGGCGTAATCTTCCACTGGCACCATCAGATCCTTCAGATTCAGATCACTCATCGAAGCCACCGTTGTCAGACGTTTAGAACCTTCCGCTCCCGCACAGGCCGATCACGCGCGGGGTGGCATTGTTACTCGTTGAAGGTTAGCCGATCACGGTGGCTTTTCCTGCGGTCTTTGCCATTCTCAAGGATATTGAGCTGCGCAACAATCTTGTTCGATCGATGTGGTCAAGGCGTCTCCGCTGGCGCTTCCCTCTCCTCGGCCTTCCACTGGAGTAGGGTCAGGGTATCTTGCACCCTCTCATAGGTGTTATCGAAGAATCCGTTGGGCTCAACGGTTTCCAGCCACCGCACCCAACTCGCAACGGCCTCAACTTCGTCAGCGGACAACAATGGCCAACGCGGCAAAAAGAAGTCATCCCAGCTGTCAGGCTCAGGGCTGCGGTCGAGGCAGCCAATGAGCGAGTCATAGGCATTGCAATTCCAACGCAGCTCCCTCAGACCCGGTGCCAGCAGGCCCGGCAGATAGTAGCAAAAGGCAGTCGGTGAGAACCAGAACACTGCATCGGAAAACTGCTGCACGTGCTCGAAAGTCACATCCTGCCAGCGCAGTCCTTGAAACGACATCACCTCTGCGTACTCTGCATCCGACAATTGCAGAGAATCGGTCATTGCCGACGGCGGTGATCGATCCGCGAACGCACGCTCGATCAAGCCGAGGGCAACGGCCGCTTGGGCTTTCATGGCCTCACTGTTCATTGGATGACGAGCACTGCGGAATCGACGATTCAGCCGTTGATGCCAGTTTGCATTTCATCCGGTCATCATCCCGCAAATTCGCTAGACTACGCAGATCTTTATATGCCTTTCGGCTCATAATGCATCGCATGGGGACATGCGCAGACTTCGTCTGTTTCTCAGCACAGCGAGTTTACCCAGCTTCGTCCCTCACTATTTGAGGCAGCATACTTTGTGAAGCGATCAACCAAAGCCGCCTTGTTGTCAGCCCTTGTCTTCCCGGGCGTCGGACACCTTTATGCAAAGCGTTTCTCTCTCGGCCTCATACTGGCCGCTGCTTCGGCTTTCGCACTCTATTTTATTGTCTCAAGCGCCGTGAGCAAGGCACTGCCAATTGCCGAACGCATCCTGCGCGAAGGCGTGCCGCTTGATGCCGATGCGATAGCCCGCCTCGTTTCAGAGCAATCGCTCGGCGCCGATAATTCTTCTGTGAGCGTCGCCGCCATTGCATTTCTTGTTTTATGGCTTGTCGGCATCTTTGACTCATACAGGCTGGGTCGGATTGCGGAACAACACGATGAATCGCATATGCACGAGGCCTGACAGATCGCCGGGATCGTTGAACAGGCCCCAGGGGGACCCGGCTCATCCGGCCGCCGGGGAACGATACCTGAGTCGCACTTCGCAGAATCACAGGTTCGTGGGGAGAGGACAGAGACTATGTGGCATCGAAACTTCAGGTCTTTGCTATTGCTAATGGCTTTCCTCGGGTTTGTTGCAGAAAGCACGGCAAGCTCCTGGACCTGCCGCAATTCCGACCTTATTCGACAGGTGACTGTCTTCTATCCGAATGCGCCGGCCCAACTGCCGTGCAAAGTGTACTACAGCAAGACAACGGAAAACGCCATGCCGCGTGTGCTGTGGAAGGCAGAGAATGAAGTGAACTATTGCGAGCAGAAAGCCGAAGAACTGGTCGAGAAATTGAGGGCGCTCGGGTGGCAGTGCGCCAGCGACGCTTTTTGAGGTCGATCGATGCGTAATGACTGGCGCAAGGCCGCGGTCGAGGGAAATCTCGCGGTGATTGATAGCCTCCTTCGCGAGGGCATCGACATCGACAGTAAGGATAAATACGGGCAGACCGCGCTGATGCTCGCGGCGCGGCATGGCCAAGACCAGGTGGTGCAACTGCTGCTCCAAAAGGAGGCCGCACTGGATGTTACCGCGAAGTATCGCCTGAGCGCGCTGATGCTGGCCGTAATCAACCACCAGGCCGATATTGCCAAGATGCTGGTGGCCGCCGGAGCCGACACTGCGATGCGCGGCAATGGGGCCCCAGGCTTCAGCGGCAAGATCGCTGCGGACTTGGCAAAGGACGCCGGCCTGGAAGATCTCGCGAGCTATCTGGCCACCCTCGACAGGCCAGGGTAAGGCTTTCGCCCCTCGCCCACCCTTCCGCCAGGCGGTGAATTCATGGCAGGTCGAAGAGCAGCACCTCGGCCGCATCGACCCCTTCGAGATGCACCTCACTCGTGCCCTCGATAGCTGCGCCGTCCCCACCTCCAAGCACCTCGCCGTTGACCCTTGCGCTGCCGCGTGCGACATGCGCGTAGGCACGGCGACCCCGTGCAAGCGAGTGGCTCACCTGGGCTTCGGCATCCAACAGCGTGCTGAACAGCAGCGCGTCCTGGTGCGAGACTAGCGATCCATCGCGTCCGTCGGGCGACACGAGCAGAACCAGGCGGCCGCGCCGCTCCTCGGGCGAGAAGTACTTCTGGTCGTAGCCGGGTGCCACGCCGCGTTTATTGGGCTGCAGCCAGATCTGCAGAAAATGCACGGGTTCCTCAGACGATGGGTTGTACTCGCTGTGGGTGACACCGGTTCCGGCGCTCATGCGCTGCACATCGCCGGGGCGAATCACCGAACCGTTGCCCATGCTGTCCTTGTGTTCCAGAGCGCCGTCGAGCACATAGCTGATGATCTCCATGTCGCTATGGCCATGGGTGCCAAACCCGCCGCCAGGTGCCACGGTGTCGTCATTGACGACCCGCAGGTTTGAAAACCCCATATGGCGGGGATCGTGGTAGCCGCCGAAGGAGAAGGTGTGATAACTGTTCAGCCAGCCGTGGTTGGCGTGGCCGCGCTCTTGTGCGCGTCGCAGTTCAAGCATGTCGTTTCTCCAGATTGTGCTTTCGATGTGCATAACCTAGTAATTCGCTCGGTTAAAATAAACAGGGTTTTTCGAAAAGGATCTTTGCGGCAAACGCAAAAATGACGCGCTTTTTAGGATGCGCGACAATGCCGGTGAGATTGCCAGGCTACGACACATCATCGGCGACGGTGGCCGCCTGTCCAACAATCTGCCGGGAGCGATCCGCAGCGAGGGCGGCGATATGGCCGCGGATCTCGGGGTAACGACGCAGAAACTTGTGGAAGTCGCGGCCGCTGAGCATCGCGAACCGGCTGTAGTCGAGGGCCGTGACATCGGCCGAACGGCGATCGCCACTGAGCAGGGCCATCTCACCGAAGAATTCGCCGGGGCCCCGTGTATTGATCCGCCGCCCGTCGACCGTCACCTCGACCTCGCCCTCTGAGATCAGGTAGAGCGCGTCGGCTGGATCGCCAGTCCGAATAATACGCTCCCCCGGTTCCGAGCTGTAGGGCTGGAAATGCAGCACCAGGACCTCGCGCTGCTCGGGCGTAAGGCTGGCGAACAGTGGGAACGACGCGGCGAGTTCCTCGGGCGTGAACGTCTTGTGCGCGGCCGCACGCTGCGCGGCCTGCTCGCGGGCCGCGTCAAGCTCGGCCTCGACCCGCCCTAGGGCGGCTGCCCCACGCTCCTCGAACCGCCGGTTCAGCTGCGGATCGCTCCTGACCCAGGCGATCAGTCGGTCCGCACCGGCGAACACCAGCGGGTTCAGCGTGATCGAGAACAGGGCGCCAGCAAGGATCAGATTGAAACCCTCGGTGTCCAGCAGGCCGTAGCCCAGGCCCAAGCCCCCAAGGATGAAAGAAAACTCACCGATCTGGGCCAGGGAGGCGGCGACGGTGAGGGCGGTACTGAGCGGATACCTCAGCAACAGCGCAATCGCGAGCGCCACGAGGGACTTGCCGACCATAATCAGTCTCACGACGCCCGCGACCATGGCCGGCTCGCGGACCAGGATCGAGGGATCGAACAGCATGCCGACCGAGACAAAGAACAGCACGCCGAAGGCGTCCTGCAGCGGCAGTGAATTGGTCGCCGCCTTGTGGCTGAGTTCGGACTTGTTCAACACCATGCCGGCGAAGAAGGCGCCCAGCGCAAACGAGATATCATAAGGTGGCGGCGGCGGCGAATGCGATCCCCAGGGCCATCGCCAGCACGGCAAGGGTGAACAGTTCGCGGGAGCCCGTGCGCGCGACCTCGCGCAGCAGCCATGGCAGCACCCGCGGGCCGACGACCAGGGCGATGGCTACGAAAGCCGACACCTTCGCCAGCGTTATGAGCAGCGTCACCAGCAGGCCCTGGTCCGGTGCGGCATGCACAGCAGTGTCGGCGTCGCCGCCAAGGACCCCGACCAATGCCGGCAGCAGCACCAGGGCCAGCACCATGGCCAGGTCCTCGACGATCAGCCAGCCAACGGCAATGCGGCCGTTGGGGGAGGTAAGGGCGTTGCGACTGTCCAGGGCCCTGAGTAACACCACGGTGCTGGCCACCGACAGGCTGAGCCCCAGTACCAGGCCGGCCCCAAGCTCCCAACCCCAGGCGAGTGTGAGCCCCCCCGATTGCGGTCGCGATGACGATCTGTCCAACGGCGCCGGGGATCGCCAGTCGCCGCACGGCCAGCAGATCTGCGATGGAGAAGTGCAGGCCGACCCCGAACATCATCAGCATGATGCCGATCTCGGCCAACTGGCTGGCAAGGGAGCCATCGGCGACGTAGCCCGGCAGAAAGGGCCCGACCACCACGCCGGCAACGAGATAGCCCACGAGAGGCGGCAGGCGCAGCCGCTGGGCCAGAAACCCGAAGGCAAAGGCCAGGCCGAGACTCACCGCGATCGTGGCGATCAAGGTAACGTCGTGCGTCATGAATGCTCCCTTGCGCGCAGGTCCCCGGGTTCTGGATCCGCATTCAAAGGGGATCGACGCGCCTTCGAGCAATAACGGTCCGCTCAGGTGGCCGATGCCTTGGCACCGAAGATCGACTGCCACCATTTCGGTTTCGGCGCGTCGGGCGCCGCTTCCGCACCATAATCTGCACCCTCGATCATGACGCCGGCGACGGTGCCATAGGTAACCGTCCACGCCTCTTTCACCTCGGGCGTGAATGCCTCACCGAGACCTTTCTCGAGCGTCCACAAGAAGGCGGCGCCAACCTTGTCGTAATCCTCGGCCTTTACGCCATAGCCCTTGTGGGCCATCCCGGATTGCTTCAGTGGATCGATGAGGGCCTCGAGATTATCGAGACCGCTTACCGCCGTGTTGAGCATTGCCATCAGCTTTCTGCCCTGTTCCTTCATGTCGCCCTTGAATAAGGGCCTGACCTCGGGATAGGTCTCGAATAAGCGGCCATAAAAGAGTTCGGCTGCGGTCTCCTGGATGGGTAATACCTTGGCCCAGGAGCCTTTCACGAGCTGTTTTTGTTCGGGTGTCATTGGGGGTTCTCCGCTTGTTGAATATAGGAATGTGCCAAGGCCGCCATGTAGTCAACCGCGGCACGGACTTCGGCGTCACTCAGTGCCTTGTTGCCTCCGCGTGGCGGCATGTAAGTGTCATCTGGGCCGTAGAAACCTTCTATCGCATGCTGATAAAGCGTTGCACGCTGCTGTTTCAGTCGACCGCGCCATTCTTCGGCGTGCATCGGGATCGGGGCGCCGGCGACCCCGTAGCCGTGACAGGTCTCGCAGTTCTGCAGCCAGATCACGCGTCCCTGCGTCATCGCCGGTCCTGCAAACTCCGGATAGGTCGTTCCCTTTGCCATCACACCGCCTGCCAACCCAAGCAACAGTGCGCAGTAAAGGCTTCGGGGCCTGTGCATGGCCTCAACTCCCGACCGGGATCCTGATCACCACGCCGCCCATCACCTCGCCGATCTTGAAGTCACGTCTGGGCGAGTCCTTGTGGTCGTTATGGCAAGATACGCAGACGGGCGCGACTGCGGTATCCGCGTAGACGGCAGTGAAGTACTTTGTGCCGCCCAGTTCCTCGACCGTGTAGTAATTCTCGCCTTTGTTCTCGGCTACGAACTTCAGACCAGCCTTTTCCGCTTCGGTCTTCGGCGCATTTTGGGTATTCACCGGCCACAGCGATTGCAGGGAATAGCTGAACTTCACGTCTGGCAGCTTCTCGGCACGCTTGGCTACCAACTCAGACCCGAAACGGAACATCTGTGCCGGGAGGACCAGGGCCTTCTCGTCCTCAAAATGCTCACTCGCGGTAATGACCTTCTCTTTCTTCACCAGGCGGTTGACGATCTTTCGCGTATACACCGTACGATCTGAGTCCATCACCAAATGGAGTGCATCGGCCATGGCCTTCGGCGTAATCATTGGCTTATCGGCCACTTCGGTCGCGAAAGCGATTCCCACTGATGTCGCCAGGCCACCGGCGAGTGCCAGGGCACCCCACGTCTTGCTGCTTTGCTGTTTCATGACACTTCCTTCTCCTGCTGACGTTCCGAGGAACAGATTGCCGACTCTCGCCGACCGTGAAAAAAATCGTCTACTTGTCAGCGCCCGCCTTCTCGCGCAGGTATCGCTCCTGGTCGGCGCGAGCGAGATCGATACTCGCAACATGCACTGACGGTTGACCGATGAAGTTGTTGTCGATCAGGGCCTGGTCTGCGAGTGCGTCGATGGCGAAACCCAGGCCGTGACAATGCAGACAGGCGGAACGGATCATCTTGCTGTTCGGAGAGAGATTTGCGCTCTGGTTGTGGTCGACCAGCTTACGGCTCATCCAATCGCTGACGTCGTAGTCGACGCGCGGCATGTGACAGCTTGCACAAGAGACCCCGCTGCCGGGTGGTGCATCGCCCTGCTGCTCGTCGAGCCACAAGCGGTGATGTGGTGTGCCCTCGTAGGCCAGAGAGTGTCCATCGGCATGACACTGCAAACACCCCTCAACGGCGGCCTGGGCGACGTCGAAGCGGTGCCCCGTATGGCAGCTGTTGCAGGTCAACTCCTGGTGTGCGGCCGCATCCTTCATCGGCAGTCGCGCCATCGCCGGCTGCATGGGTGACAGGCCGGCGGCCAGTCGCATACCGTGTTTACCCTGGGTGAACCGCTGGGCCTCGATCGCATGACAAAGCTGACAGCCTTCGATACCCGGTTTATCGCGCCACGCCCCCGGTTTGCCGCTGGCGTCTGGTGGTTGATGGCAGGCACTGCAGTTCACCCCGGCCTCGGCATGCGCGGTCTCCAGCCAGTCGCGCTGAATGTCCGGGGTGATCTTCACCGTTGCTGGGGCGTCTGCATCAACAAGGCCAAGTTTCTCCAGCGGATACTGGTCGCGCGGGTACTCCATGATCTCGTCTATCAACGATGCGAATTCCCGCGGTGGCACACGGCCGGGTTTCTGCATGGCCGGTGCATCCATGTGCTTTACCAAAAAGTCGGTGTAGAGCGCGCGGTTGTTGTGAAAGTTATGGCAGCCTGCATTCGTGCAGCTATCGAATGCCATGCCCGCATGCGATGGCCGGTCATCGGCGATCTTTGAATGACAATGGAAACAGACATCGCGCGGCTGGGTAACGCCATCCTTTCGGGTGATCTCGGGCCGATGCTCGCTATGACAGGTGACGCAATACAATGCGTCGATCTTATCCAGGCGGTCTGCATTGCGGGGGTCCGTGAACTTGGCCCTGGGATGCGAGTCGAACGGCTTCACCCGCACAGCCCCGTGACAGTCCACACATCGCTGCTGCATCACTTCACCGCCGCCGAACGCATCGCTGTGGCAGCTGTCGCAGGCCTCCGCCAGTTGATGGTGACCGGCACTCAGCGGGCCCGGCATGAACAGTGTCTTGTCGTGACCCTCGAACAGGGTGTAGCCGATGGCTGCCGCCGCGCTGAGGCTGGCGATCATCCAAAGCAACCAGTAGCCACGCGTTGTCGTTTTTTCGTCGGCCATGCTCTTAGCCCTCAGAACCAATAGGTCTTGAAGACATGCCAGCCGAGCAATGCAGGCACTGGCCAGAACAGCAGGATATGGGTAAAGACGGTCTGCCGCCGCAAGCGACTGGCCAGGGACGAGCCGATACGATGTTCGAGGGCGATTACACCCGTGGAGAGCCCGCCCAACAACAGCATCAGGCTGAAGCTGAGCATCAACAAGAAGTTCAGGCCATTGCCAAGGCGCATGCCGGTATGCGCGGCCAGGCCGACGATCACCAGCACGCCCAACAAAATATGAAACAGCCGCCAGGCATCAAACCGACCCAGACGATTCAGCAGTCTGGTGCGTTTGCGCAGCGACACGGCCAGACCGATGGTGAACAGGCCGAGTACGCTGAACCCGGTAATCTGTTTGAACAGGCCATCACGCCACAGCACATCCCAATGCCAGCTGTGCTGGACGCTGTCGGCATAGGGTACGGCGGGGGCAAACAAGAAAAGCAGCGTGGTGGCCAGGATCGCCACCGACAGACCCAGCAGGGTCTGGTGATTCGCGGCCGGCTGCACCGCACCACCACCGAGCAGGTCGGAGACCAGCGGTTTGCAGGAGCCACATACTGTGCTGGCGCCGGTCGCCTTTGCGATAGCCTCCTGCGAACAGGCGCCGAGTGCGATCGCCTCGCTGATGGCGCCACGACTCACCCCGGTGCACTGACACACCATGGTCGCAGCCGGCCAGGCAGCAACGCCCTGGCTGTGCTCGGCCGGCCAGATAAAGCCGGTGCGGACAAAGCGTAGCACCTGCCAGGGCCAGATCAGTCGACTGCTTCCGATCAAGGTCTGCAGGCGAACCGTCTCGCTCCAAGGGCCCATGCCGATAGCACCGACCAGGCGGTTACGATGCACCAGTATCTTGCGGTAGATGCCTTGGGCCTCGTCGCGAAAGACGTAGGCCTTGCCGTACAGGGGGTCCTCACCGGCACCCATAGGGCCCATACTGAAGACCTGAGTCCCGACCACCTTGAGACGACATGCTGCGACGGACCCTGCATAGTGGCCTTCGAGCCCGGCGATATCGGCAGTGGCGACGGCCGCCTGCTCGAGACCGGGCGCCACCAGGCCATACACGCGGCCGCGATGCTCCGCGCATTCACCGATCGCATAGATATCCGGATCGGAGGTGCGCATACGATCGTCGACCTGTATGCCACGACCGTAGGCCAGATGAGATGCCCTCGCCAGCGCAATGTTTGGGCGAATACCGGTCGCCACCACCAGGGTATCGCATTCGATCAGGCGGCCGGATCTCAGCCGAACGGCCTCAACGCGTTGCTCACCCTGCACCTCCGCGACGCCGTCTTCGACGATGATTTGAATCCCAAGGGCGTTGACTGCGCGCTGCAAGTTCTGCGATGCATCCTCATCGAGCTGCTGGCCCAGCAGCCGGTCGGCATGCTCCACCACGGTGACCCGGGTGTTGCACCGCTGCATGCCGCGCGCGGCCTCGAGGCCGAGCAATCCACCGCCAAGGACCAGCGTCCGGTGGCTGCGAGCGCGGCGCGCCAAGAGTCTGTTGGTGTCGTCCAGATCGCGGAAGGTGAACACACCCGTGAGATCGATACCCGGAATACTCGGCACGAAAGGCGCAGAACCGGTTGCCAGGATCAGTTTGCTGTAGGGCTGCACCTGGCCGACGTTGTCCACTACGAAACGCTCGTCGCGGTCGATGTGTTCGATGCGATAACCAATTCGCTCTTCGATCCGCGTGCCGAAGGGGCGCTGCAGGGGTTGCGCCAACCCCTCCCAATCCACTTCACCGGCCAACCAGGACGACAGGCGGACCCGGTTGTAGGGCTGATGCTGCTCATCACCATAGATCACGACGGGCTGATCGGGCAGGCGCTCGAGCAACTCACGCGCGGCCCGCATACCGATCGGGCCATTGCCGACGATCACACAGGGGCGCTCTTGGTCCGACGAAGCCTTTGTTGGCGAGATCTGCAGGTTTGCAGCGGCCGACGTCATGCGGTTCCTCTTCAACGTTCACAAAAGGAAAAAGCGCCCATACCTACCGCACGTTAGCGATAGGCATGGACGCCTTTGTCCAGTCGGGCCGCCATTGGCCACTGACGATAATGTTGCTGGCAGCTGCGATGCTGTCTCTGACTTGATTTAGCAACTGCAATGCCAATCTCCATTGATCGGCATTTTGTGCTGCACAAACAGCGCGTTATCTCTTTGGCACCGCCGTTGGACCTACCCGCGGTGCGCCTGATTGAACAGCCTTAGTGCGAAATTCCTGTCACGCTGCCCCTTGTTCGTGCAGCGCAGCATCGCAATCGGGACCGGGCGCGCTCTAGCTCTAGCCTGCATATCAGCGACTCTGTCCGGCGTCTGCGATCAGACGGCGCAGCTCCGGTATACAGGAGCCGCAGTTGGTACCGGCATGCAGCGCCTCGCCGATGGCCTCAGCGGTCATGAGGCCGCGATTGCGGATCGCATCGATAAGCGTATTGACCCCGACGCTGAAGCAGGAGCAGACGATACTGCCGGCGTCTTGCTCACCCTTGGGCGGCGTACCGTGCAGCAGACGCGAACGCTCGACAGGGTCGAGTTGCTGTTTGCCGAACAGGTTGACCAGCCAGTCACGTGGTGGCAGCCGGTAGTCCGGGCCGATGATGATGACTGTGTCCAGGCGTCCCGCAACGACACGCGCGGCACGGTAGTTGACCTGTGTGGAATCGTAGAGCTCGAGCCACTCTGCCTCATCGAGGCTGTTACACAGTTGCCCGCGCGCATAGGCGGCCCAGTCATCCGGCGCCAGATCGCCGGCCAACTCATAGTGCCAGAGCCCATACCGCCGCGCCTTGGACCAGTAGGTGGCATGCCTTGGCGCGAGCTCGCAGCGCGTCAGCAGGAAACCGCTCCATTCGGGCCGATAGGGCATCACGCGCACCGGCGTGTGCTTGAACTCGGGTTGCCCGGACACGGGATCGACGACCGGATCGATCAGAGCACCGACGCCAGCCGCCGAGGCAAACTGATCATTCCAGTGAATTGGCACGAATACCTGTCCGGGCAATTGGGTATCGCTCACGCGGCCACGCAGGATCATTTCACCCCGCTCACTGATCACGGTCGCGAGTTCGCCATCGCGCAGGCCGATCGCAGCGGCGTCCTCCGGGTGCAATGCCACATAGGGTTCGGTGACGTGGCCTGACAGGCGCGGTGATTTGCCGGTGCGCGTCATGGTGTGCCACTGATCACGCACCCTGCCGGTGTTCAGTGTCAGAGGATAGGCCCGATCGACATGCCGGGCCGGCGGCCTTGGCGTTACCGGGACAAAATTCGCCCGCCCGCTTGGCGTGAAGAAACGCCCGTCGGAAAAAAGGCGCGGCGTGGTCGTCCCCCCGGCGGCGATCGGCCACTGCACAGGTGCCAGATCACGGTATTCCTCCACCGACAGACCGGCCAGTCCGGAGATATCGAAATCGCGCTCACCGTCGTTCTCGAAACCGGACAGGCGAGCATGCTCGGCGAAGATTTCTGATACCCCGGCGTACTCGAAGCCCTGATATCCCATGCGCTTTGCCACGGCGCTCAGCATCCACCAGTCCGGCATCGCTTCTCCCGGTGACGGCAGGAAAGCACGCTGCCGGGATATGCAGCGCTCGGAGTTGGTCACGGTCCCATCCTTCTCGCCCCACGCCAGAGCCGGTAGCCGGATGTCGGCATACTGTTGTGTGTCGGTGCTAGCCATGCAGTCGGACACGACGAGACATTCACAGCTCGCCAGCGCGCGCCGAACCCGTGCGCTGTCCGGAAGACTCACGGCCGGATTGGTCGCCATGATCCACAAGGCCTTCACCTGGCCGCGCTCGACCGCATCAAACAGATCGACGGCCTTCAGACCCGCATGCGGAGCCACCGCCGGCGCCGACCAGAATCGGGCGACCCGATCACGGTCCAGCGGATTTTCGATGTCCATATGCGCCGCCAGCTGGTTGGCCAATCCACCGACCTCGCGCCCCCCCATCGCATTCGGTTGACCGGTAACCGAGAAAGGTCCGGCGCCCGGTTTGCCGAGGCGCCCTGTCAGGAGGTGACAATTGATGATCGCGTTACCCTTATCGGTACCGCTACTGGACTGATTGATGCCCTGCGAGAACATCGTCACTACTCGTTCGGTAGACGCGAACATTCGAAAGAAACGCGCGACGTCGTCCACTACCAGGCCACATTGCTCGGCGACTGTGTGCACCGAGGGGGCATACCAGCGCGCAATGCCGACTGCCTCATCGACCCCCTGGGTGTGTTCTTCTACGAAAGCGCTATCGACCAGGCCTTGCTCATCCAGCCATGCGAGCAACCCACAGAAGAGAATCCCATCAGTGCCACTGCGCAGGGCAAGGTGCAACGCTGCGCCGTCGCAGCTCGCTGTGCGCCGCGGATCGATCACCACGACCTTGAGTTCCGGTCGGCGCTTCCTGGCCACGAGCAGCCGCTGAAACAAGACCGGGTGACACCAGGCCAGATTCGACCCGACCAGTACCACCAACTCCGCCTGCTCGAGGTCCTGGTAACAGCCCGGCACGCTATCGCTGCCAAAGGCGCGTTTGTGCGCCGCCACCGCCGAGGACATACACAAGCGGGAATTCGTATCGATGTTGGCGGAACCTATGAAGCCTTTCATCAGCTTGTTTGCCACGTAGTAGTCTTCGGTCAACAGCTGACCCGAGACATAGAAGGCGACGGCATCAGACCCGTGCTCGTCGATCACCCGTCGAAAACGCCCCGCCACCGCATCCAGCGCGACATCCCAGGCCACTTGGTCGCCATCCACGACCGGATGCAGCAGGCGGCCATCGAGATCCAGGGTCTCGGCGAGCGCCGCCCCTTTCGAGCACAGCCGCCCATAGTTGGCCGGATGGTCGCGGTCGCCATGGATCTCCACTCCACCTTCCGCACCGAATGTCGCGCTAACCCCGCAACCAACACCGCAGTAGGGGCAGGTTGTCTTCACCACCATGGCGAATCGGCAGGGCCGGTCTCGGCCGCCCCGCCGGGGAGATCGGCAGTAATCACGCCGCAGCCTCCGCCGACTTGATCGAAAGCAGGACCCTGCCGTCTTCGATCTTCACGCCGAACACCTTAGCGCATCCCTCATCGGGCGCGAGGGCCTGCCCGGATGCAAGATCGATCTTCCAGTTATGTAGGGGGCAGGTCACCGAGGTGCCGTGCACTATGCCTTGTGACAGCGGCCCGCCCTTGTGCGGACAGGCATCGCGCAGCGCAAATACCTGGTCATCTCGGGTGCGGAACAGCGCGATGTCCATCGTATCGGTCTTGATCACCCGCGAACCGAGTCTCGGGATCTCTTCGAGGGCCACAACTTCAATCCAGTCAGTCATACTCTAACCTCAGGTGCAGAACGCGAAGGATGCCAGGCCTTCCCGGTCAAGTTTTTTGGCGGAACTCACGCGATCTTGAGCGACTGGTATTCATGCGCCTGCTCGCCCTCGGCGCGCGCCTTCCATGGATCAATCTGGGCGAAGGTCTGGCTGAACAGAAAGCGTTGATGAAGGGCCTTGCGCTGCGCAGCATCTTCGACGACATGCTGCTTGATATGATTGAGCCCAACGCGCTCAACCCAGGGCGCAGTGCGCTCGAGGTAGTGCCCTTCTTCCCGATACAGCTGAATGAAGGCTCCGCAGTACTCGAGCACCTCTTCCTCGGTATCGACCTTACACAACAGGTCGGTCACACGGACCTTGATCCCGCCGTTGCCACCGACGTGCAGCTCATAGCCGGAATCGACGCACACGACGCCAAAGTCCTTGATCGTGGCCTCGGCGCAATTGCGCGGGCAGCCAGACACCGCCAGTTTGAATTTGTGCGGCATCCATGAACCCCAGGTCATCTGCTCCAGCCTGACCCCAAGGCCGGTGGAGTTCTGGGTGCCGAAGCGACACCAGGTCTTGCCGGCACAGGTCTTTACCGTGCGCAGTGCCTTGCCATACGCATGGCCGCTGACGAAGCCGGCATCAGAGAGATCCTTCCACACGGACGGCAGATCTTCCTTCTTGACACCGAAAAGATCGATGCGCTGACCGCCGGTGACTTTCATCTCCGGGACCTTGTACTTGTCCGACACGTCCGCAATCGCACGCAGGTCGTTCGCGGTGCAAAGACCACCGAACATCCGCGGCACGACAGAGTAAGTCCCATCCTTCTGGATATTGCCGTGGGCGCGTTCATTGATGAACCGCGACTGCGCGTCGTCCTGATACTCGGCCGGCCAGTTCGCCAGCAAATAATAGTTGAGGGCCGGTCGACAACTGGCGCAACCGTCCTCGGTCTTCCAATCCATGGCCTCGCGCACTGCCTGCATAGACTTCAGGCCGCGCTGCTGAATCGCTGCAATCACATCGTCATGGCTGTGCTCGGTACAGCCGCACATCCCTTTCTTGCTCGGTGCCTTGTCGTAGCCCTCACCGACCGTACTGGCCAAGATCGCCTCGACAAGCCCGGTGCAGGATCCGCAAGAACTGGAGGCCTTGGTATGCGCGCGCACATCCTCCAGGGTGAACAGACCCTTCTTGCCAATCGCCGTAACAATCTCGCCCTTGCACACCCCATTGCAGCCGCAGATCTCAGCGCTCTCCGGTAACGCCATGACGCTGGCCGAGGCATCACCGTGGCCCGCATCACCGAGATCATGCTGGCCAAACAGTATGGTGCTGCGAAACGCAGAAATATCAGTGCCCTCGCGGAGCAGCGTGAAATACCAGGTTCCGTCCATGGTGTCCCCATACAGCACGGCGCCCTTGATCCTGTTTTCGCGGATCACCAGCTTCTTGTAGATACCCTGCGATGGATCCTGCAGTACCAGTGTTTCATCACCCTCGGACTCGTTGAATTCGCCGGCCGAGAAGAGGTCGATACCCGTGACCTTGAGCTTGGTCGACGTCACCGAGCCTTCGTAGCGGGCTATGCCCATCTGCGCCAGATGGTTCGCGGCCACCTTGGCCTGCTCGAACAGCGGCGCCACCAGGCCATAGCACTGGCTGCGGTGCTGTACGCACTCACCGACTGCATAGATCTTGGGGTCATAGGTCTGCATCGTGTCATTGACGACGATCCCGCGTTCGCAATGCAGACCGGTCTGCTTCGCCAATTCGATGTTGGGCCGGATACCGACCGCCATCACCACCAGATCGGCCGGAACCTCGGAACCATCGGCGAAGCGCACGCCGCTGACGCGCTCATTGCCGAGAATCTCTGCGGTCTGCGCCTCCATCAGGAAGGTCATGCCACGCTGCTCGAGCGATGACTTGAGCAGTGCCGCGGCCGGCTTGTCCAACTGGCGCTCCATCAGGCTATCGAGCAGGTGCACGACAGTCACGTGCATACCCTGCTTTACAAGTCCATAGGCCGCTTCGAGACCCAGCAGGCCGCCGCCGATGACCACGGCGTGCTTGAACTGCCCGGCCGCCATGAGCATTGCCTCGACATCGGCGATATCGCGGTAGCCCATGACACCCGGCTTGTCATGCCCGGGCACCGGGACGATGAACGGATTGGACCCGGTACTGATCAGCAAGCGGTCATAATTGGACGTTACTGCATTGCGTGTAACGACGCGCTGTTCAACGCGATCGATCTGCACGACAGGGTCTCCGGTGATGAGTTTTATCCCCTGTTCGGCATACCAATCGCGGCCGTTCAGAATGATGTCGTCGATGGACTTCTCGCCGGCAAGTACAGGCGAAAGCATGATGCGGTTGTAATTCGGATGGGGTTCGGCGCCGAATACGGTGATCTCATAACGCTCCGGCGCGAGCTTCAAGAGCTCCTCGAGTGTGCGCACGCCCGCCATGCCGTTGCCGATCATTACCAGTTTCTGTTTCATCATCTCTGCCTCTCAAAACCCCGATCTTCTGCCATAAGACTCCGCGTGCCCGTCCGGCCGCTTTATCCGGCGCTCCCGGTGATTACCTCATCCGAACCCATGAGGGCATCGCTTGGTGGGGTTTCGTCCTGGCCCTTGAACTGGATCGCAAAGCTATCGCCGTACTCCTCGAACCGGGCTGCATCGAAACAGCGATCGTCCATGAAGCGATCCGGTCCCATCTCGATGGCTTGGGTGGCCGCGGCCAGAGACCAACCACTGCGATTGCAGCCCTCCACCTTGTAGTCCTTTGCGGGATGGGGCAGGCCCAGCGCATCCGCGGCGGCGCGGAAAACCTCCGGAAGGTACACGGCCTCCGCTATCCGCTGCGGGTTTATCGGCTCGGCCAGTTGACCCCAGCGCTGCATCTGCGAAAGGAACCAGACGGCATGTGACCGCCATGGGAAGTTCGCCGCATAGCGATGGAAAACGTTGTAGTCCGGCGCCGCCCGTGGTTTCTCGTCGGACGAGAACTGCAGTGTGCCGGTCAGTGATTTCTCCAACACATCGTGCGGTGCATTGACATACCGCCCCAGGCTGAGGAGGCTGCAGGCCTCGCGACGATTGGCCGGCGTGTCCAGCCAGATGCATGCCTCTATCAGCCCCGTCAACACCGCACGGTGTGTATTCGGGTTGCTTTGAGCCCAGTTACGGGTCACCGCAAACACCTTTTCCGGATGATTGTTCCAGATGTCGTAGCTGGTAATGAGCGTCCGCCCCAGGCCCTCCGACACCGCATAGGTATTCCAAGGTTCACCGACACAGCAACCGGCGATCATCCCGGCCCTCAGATAGTGACCGACCTGCGGTGGTGGGACGACTGTCAGACGCACGTCGCGATCCGGATCGATCCCGGCATCGGCCATCCAATAGCGGAGCAAATAATTGTGCGAGGATTGCGGAAAAACCACAGCGAATGTCAGCTTGGGACGGTTGGCCGCCTGGTCCTGTTGGATCACCTTCTTCAGCGCCTTAGCGGATCCCCTCGCGGTATCCAGACCGGCGACCCCGGTAGCCAGCAGGCGTCCGTACAGCTCTTTCGATACCGTGACCGCATTGCCATTGAGGTCGAGGCTCAACGCCGTGACCATCGGTTGACAACGGCCTTTATCCAGCATCGAGGCAATCGGCATCGCGGCCAGCATCTGTGCGCCGTCGAGTATGCCAGTACCGACTTTGTCGCGGATGTTTGCCCAAGAAGACTCGCGCGACAACTCGACATTCAGCCCCTGATTCGCGAATAGGCCTTTCTCCTTCGCCACGACGAGAGGTGCGCAGTCGGTCAGCGGGATAAAGCCCAGTGTCAGATTGCGTTTTTCGAGATAAGGAGACGATTTCGCCGGCGCGCTCTCTTTCTTCGACGGCAGCCTGTACAGCTTCGCTGTGGCCGGCTGCGCAGCCTGCGTGGCCGTCTGCTCGCCGAGCTTTGCCGGATTTGCATGGCGTTCATGCAGGAACCTCACGACCTCGGCACGATAGTGGTTGTATGCCGGATCCTCAGCCAGGGCGAGCCGATCGCGCGGTCGCTCCATGTTGATCTGCAGTATCTCTCCGACCGTTGCCGACGGGCCATTGGTCATCATCACGATGCGGTCCGATAACAGCACCGCTTCATCGACATCATGCGTAATCATTATCACGGTGTTGTTCAGTCGCCCCTGAATCTCCATCAGGGAATCCTGCATGTGCGTTCGCGTCAGTGAATCGAGCGCACCAAACGGCTCGTCCATCAGCAGGACCTTGGGCTCCATCGACAAGGCCCGCGCGATACCAACACGTTGCTTCATGCCGCCGGAGATCTCGTCCGGCTTGCGATCCAGCGCATGAGACATATGCACCATTTCAAGATTGTGGCGCGTCCATTCATCGCGTTCCGACCTCGATTTGCTGCGCTTGAAAACCTGGTCGACCGCCAGCCGCACGTTGTCATAAACCGACAGCCACGGCAGCAGCGAATGGTTCTGGAAGACCACCGCGCGGTCGGGTCCGGGCTCGCCCACTTCCCTGTTCTCCAGCAGCACCCCACCCTCGCTCGCCTCGAGGAGGCCGGCAACGACATTGAGCACGGTTGACTTGCCGCAGCCCGAGTGACCGATCAGCGAGACGAACTCACCCTGGTCCACCTTCAGGTGGATATCCTTGAGTACGTTCAACGGTCCCTTGTCGGTCGGAAAGGTAACGCCGACGTGATCGATAGTCAGATAGCTGTGCATAATCTTTGTCTCATGGATTCGAGTAGTCAGCTGCGCTGGGGCATCAAAGAGGCGGTCGACGCGAGCCGCCGGCTCCACAGATCCTCGTGTTTGCTATGTCCCTGCCCCTGTCAACGCAGCACCGCATCCCTGTCCCAGCTGAACAGGCGCTGCATCGCCAGCATGCCGCGATCGAGTAGGAAGCCGATGAAGCCAATAACCAGTACCGCGACCATGATCCGCGCAAGCGAATTGGAACTGCCGTTTTGGAATTCATCCCAGACGAACTTGCCGAGACCGGGGTTCTGCGCCAGCATTTCAGCGGCAATCAAGACCATCCAGCCGATACCGAGTGACAGCCGCATACCGGTGAACATCATCGGCAGTGACGACGGCAGGATGATCTTCAGCGTCTTGGTAAACCAGTTCAGACGCAGCACACGACTGACATTGATCAGGTCCTTGCTGACCCCGGAGACGCCCACTGCGGTGTTGATGATGGTGGGCCACAGGCAACACAAGGTCACCGTGATTGCCGAGTTCAGGAACGACTTGGAGAACCAGGGATCCTCCGAGACGTAGACTGCCGAGACCACCATGGTCACCAGCGGCAGCCAGGCCAGCGGAGAGATCGGCTTGAACAGCTGAATGATCGGATTGAGCGCCTGGTACAGGGTCTGACTCATGCCGATCACGATGCCAAGCGGGACTGCGATCAAGGTCGCGATGATGAAACCTGCCATTACCGTCAGGAGACTGGTGAAGATCTGGTCAATGAAGGTCGCCGGGCCGGTGTAGCGCCGCGCCTGTATCTTTTCGATTCGCTCCGCCGGCTGGCCCGCGGCGATAGCCTTCTCGACCCGCGCCTGCATGCGTTCGTTGAATGCAGACGCCTTTTCGCGCTCCGCCCGATGTTCTTGATACAGTGCAATGCCTTGGTCCCAGACCTGCGCCGGTCCCGGAAGCTCGCCAAGTGACGTCTGCACCTGTTTTGCCCCGGCGCTCCACAGCATCAGGAATACCAGGATCGCGGCAAAGGGCACCAGGACATTGCGCACCAGGCTGCCGCTGATATTGACCAGGCCGTCGCCGGCCAGGTATTCGAGCGCAGCATTGAGGGCGCCGGATTCGAAGGTCTTGCGGGTTTTGGCTGCGGTCGTCATGACACGATCCCCATCTCTCGTCTGCGGACAAGAGCCGATCCCCGGCGGCGGGGCGCTGGCCCCGACGCCGGGACAGGCTCACAGCGTATCTGAGCCCTTGAGGCCGATCGAAAACGACGTCAGATACGCGTTCGGCTCGGTGCCGTCGAAGGTCACACCGTCAATGAACTCGGTCTGTGGCTTGCGGTAACCGGTCTCGCTGGCGAAATCCGGAAACTCAGCGGCGGTCATATGGCCCTCGGCGATCAGCTCCTTGGCCGCCGTCATGTAAATGTCTGGGCGGTACACCGACTTCGCTACCTCGTCGTACCAGCTGTCGTCTTTCTGCTCGGCAATCTGGCCCCAGCGGCGCATCTGGGTCAGATACCAGACCGCGTCCGAGTAATAGGGGTAGGTCGCGTAATAGCGGAAGAACACATTGAAGTCGGGCACCGCCCGCTTGTCGCCCTTCTCATATTCGAAGGTGCCGGTCATCGAATTAGCGATAACCTCGTAATCGGCGCCGACATAATTCGGCTGCGACAGGATCTTCACCGCCTCGGGGCGATTGCCGTTACCGTTGTCGTCGAGCCACTTGGCAGCGCGCAGCAGCGCCTTTACGATACGCACCGTGGTGTTCGGGTAGGCCTCGGTGAATTCCTTGGTCATGCCAAAGACCTTCTCCGGATTGTCCTTCCAGATCTCATAGTCTGTGATGACCGGCACGCCGATTCCCTTGAAGACGGCCTGCTGATTCCAGGGCTCGCCGACGCAATAGCCATGGATCGTGCCAGCCTCGAGGGTCGCCGGCATCTGTGGTGGCGGGGTGACCGATAGCAGCGCATCGGCCTGCAGCGTGCCGGCTATATCGCCCTTGTGGGGCGCGTAGTAGCCTGGATGTATGCCACCGGCCGCCAACCAGTAGCGTAATTCGTAGTTGTGCGTCGAGACCGGAAAGACCATGCCCATTTTGAACGGCTTGCCCTCAGCCTTGAATTCCTCGACCACCGGCTTCAGGTAGTCGGCCTTGATCGGGTGCTGTGGGCGACCATCGGCCATCTTTGGCACATGCGGTTTCATCTTCTGCCAGATCTCGTTGGAAACCGTAATACCGTTGCCATTCAGATCCATAGAAAACGGCGTGATGATATGTGCCTTGGTGCCAAAGCCGATCGTCGCCGCCAGGGGCTGACCGGCCAGCATATGGGCGCCATCGAGCTGGCCGTCGATCACGCCATCGAGCAACACCTTCCAGTTCGCCTGTGCTTCGAGGGCAACGTACAGGCCCTCGTCCTCGAAGTAGCCCTTCTCGTAGGCGATAGCGAGCGGCGCCATGTCGGTCAGCTTGATGAAGCCAAATTTGAGGTCCTCTTTCTCGGGCGCGCCGACTGACGCCAGCGCACCACCGCTTGCGGTGACCGCAATCAGTGCCAAGACACCGGCGAGTAGCGCTCGTCTGCAAAACCCGCGCTGGGTCATGCCGCTCGTTTCGATGCTCATAAGGTAAAACCTCTCCGACTCAAAAAACCAAAAAAAATGGCGTTCCGCCTTGCATAGGGGCTATGCGGGGCAGGACGCCATTGTCCGTCTCGGCCTTCTTCGGCCTGGGTTGATCAGGGCCGCCCGGTCGTCCCGCCGTTGGGACCCCCGAGACATGCAGCAGCCGTTGTCTGTGCTGAGTTAGAGCAAAGCCCGTGCCATTTCTTGGCGGTACGCATCTGGGGCAAACTCGGCTGCAGTACCTAAGGCCATGATCTCTGGCGAATTCCGATGTCCGCAGCGGGTTATAAAAAAGCCACAAGACGTCCCGTCGAAGTCGCGCGCACGGCCACCCAAGCGGTGCCTAGTGCGCGCTACGCGCACCAGCAGCGCGCAACAAGCGCTTCAAAGCTGTGCGAACGCCCAGCCCGCATACCTTACCGGGTTTCGTGGCGAGGGCACCGGGAGGCCGTTGTGACGGGGTGCACGCAGTGAAAGACGGTGCCGGCGTAGCTGACACCAAGTCAAAC
>JBATKF010000272.1:0-2079 GCA_049669185.1 Sedimenticolaceae bacterium
CGACTGACCAATCCATGACGAACCCATTCACCAGGCTGCATCATTCATTGACGCGGCGGGGATTCGCTCGGGCTGTGGGGGTGAAGGTGCCAGAAAATCGCGCTGTGACGCGGCTTGGCAACTGGGATTCAGGTGGAAACCCCCACCCAAAGGCGATCTCGCGGCGGGTGGGCGCACTGAAGATACAAGGGCAAATCCGGGAATATGGGCTTTATGCGACCTATACTCCGTTGTGATCCGGCTGGCACCGGGTGAACCCATTGCGACAGCCGTGCCTGAATCGGTCGAGGCGGTAACAGGGCACATGTTCGATACGAACCTACCGCCAGGAGGCATCCTAAAAAACCTTGAGGGTTCAGTTCCGGTTCGCCAAGGCTGTTGTTGAAAGTGATACCGGTGCCGGGGACAGTGATTCCAGAGCCGTAGCCGTTACTCATGGTGATAGCAGCGACCGCACCATCTTCAGTTGCAAAACTCAAATGATTGGTGCGGGGTGAAAAAACCTTGTCCAGGTATTTCGCAAGCCATTCACGGTTCAGGATCTTGTTGACGCTTTCTTCCGATATTCCCGTCTCCGACAGATCCCGTCGCAGTGAGAACATCATGCGCTGAATCTTGCTCTTCAGAAGCACTTTTTCGGCTTCGCTGGCGAGGTTTCCCAGTGCCGATTCACATAGCTGGATCATCGAGCCGAGCATTGCGCCGCCGATACTGGGCGGCGGAGTGAGCGCCATAGCAAAACCCGCAGAACGCAACCGGATCGGGCTTCTGATCGCCGCGCGATAACTCGCGAGATCATTGCGTGTCACGAGTCCACCGTTAGGTTGCAGTTCTTGCTCGAGCAGGGCGCCAATTTCTCCTTGGTAGAACGCGCGCGCGCCTTCTTCTGCGATGAGTTCTAGCGTAGCAAGGTAATCCGGTATGGTGAAAACATCGCCTGCTCGCAGCGGATTACCACCCGGAAAGAAACATTCCCGGCTTTCCTTTTGCACCGAAAATATGGCATCCCCAGCCAGGTCGAGCCAGGAAGCCAGCGTCTGATTCGTTGTAGCGCCATACTTGGCGAAATGGATTGCCGGGGCCATGATTTCTTGCCATGACAGAGTCCCGTGTCTTTGCCACGCTGATTCCAATGCGCTTAGCATCCCAGGCGTCGCAATAGAGCCATGGCCAACGTTGACGACGATCCCGTCACCGTAGGGAATATGCGCCTTGCGCCAGGAAGCATTGTCCGGTTTTAGGCCAGCAGCGGCGCGCGGCATCGCATCGCCGCCGTCGATTACTTCCGCCGCTTGCGAGGGTATCTTCACGTTTATGAAGGCGGAATCGCCCAGAGAGCACATCAACACTTCTGTGTGCGCAGCGGCGATTGCACAGCCCACAGCGATATCGACAACATTGCCGCCTCGCTCAGCAATCATGGAGCCAGCCAAAACGGTATCGGGCGAGTCAGCGGCAATTGCGACTTTCGTAGCTCTAACCATAAATCAATTGAAAAACCATAAAGAGCAACCGCGCCGAAGTCCTGCCCAAACTACCTGCCTGGTCGAATAAGTTCTCAGCGCTAGCTGTTACCTTTGCTATGGATTGGCCTTCCCGTACCTCACGCCTGCGGTCGTAATGGTCGAGTCGATGTGTCATAACCCGAACAGGCGCGAGGCCGCGCGGTACATCGGGTTCTCAAAGCGGATCCCCCCGGTCGCCGCGATCAGCGCAATACACGCGACCCTGCTGTCGACAATCGGTTCATGGGTCAACGAGGCGTCGGCCTCCGAGAAGTCCCCGAGGGAGAAGCGACCCGATTCGTCGACATAGGAGCCCTGCAGGACCAACGCGTATTCCTCGCCGCCATGGCTGTGGCGTGGCAACCTGACGCCCGGTTGGAAGCGGAACAAGCGTGCCCAGCCACCGGGTTCGCTATCTCCGGTCAACGGGTAATGCTCGATACCCGGCCTCAGGGACTGCCATGCCAGGTCGCGGCTCGGGTCTTCCAAGATCTGCCCGACCCGCGCAGACTCCGGTCCGCCGGCGGCTCGAGCCGCCGCGGTAGGCACGCCGCGTGCCCCCGCGATGTGCGCC
>JBATKF010000273.1:0-3640 GCA_049669185.1 Sedimenticolaceae bacterium
GTTTGGTACACCGGGTGGAGATTGCGCAGATACAGCACATAGGCGGCGCACGATAGGGTGCCCCGCATGATCTCGCGGATGACGCCGGCCTGCTCGGCGCGACGGTGACGGTCGCGGGTGTGGTGCCTGAGCTGCTCGGACAGACTCTGCGCCGAGGCCTGTGTGGCGACGGCATCGGACGTCTCCGGTGCGCCGATGCCAACGCTGCGATTGCGCCAAGCCATAGAAAGTTTCGAGCCCGCGTATCCAGTGCCACTCGAGGTTACACCAAGCCGCCGCAGGCCGCAGGCCGCGGCCAGCAGCGGGTCAGTGCACTACCAGGCGGGCGCCATACGCACGTTTTCCGGCAGCTCGTTCGGCTTCGTCGGCAAGATGTAGAGGCGGGCGAAGACCAGGGCGGCATTTACCGACAGGCCGGCCTGTTTCAGGGTGCCGAGCACGCCGCCACGCTGTTTGGCCGCCTGCGTCGCGAGATTGATTTCGCGCAGTTTCTCCAGCCCGCGGCGAAACTTCGGGTTGTCGGTATCCAGCGTCAGCGGAAATATCTGGCGGCTGATCGCGGTGGTGATATCGAACACCTTGAAGTCGAACTCGGTCGGGTCCATGCCGAGCGCCTCGTACAGCTGGGGACGGGTGTGGTCGCGCACATACATGGTGGAGTACACCGCGAGCAGGAAGAACCGAATCCACCAGACATTCACGCCGCGCAGCAGATGGGGGTTGGCACGCATGATCAGCGCGAAGGCCTCGCCGTGGCGAAACTCGTCGTCACACCATTCCATGAACCACTTGAAGATCGGATGGAAGCGATGCTCCGGGTGGCGTTCCAGGTGGCGGTAGATCGTGATATAGCGCGCATAACCGATCTTTTCCGACAAATAGGTCGCGTAATAGATGAACTTTGGCCGGAAGTAGGTGTACTTCTTGGCGCGCTTGAGAAAGCCCAGGTCGACCGCGACGCCGAGGTGCTTCAGCGCCCGGTTGATGAAGCCGGCATGGCGTGACTCGTCGCGCGCCATGGCGCCCATGAGTTCGGCGATATCCGGATTCTTGACGTGTTTCTCAATCTCCTTGTAGAGCACACAGCCGGAGAACTCGGCGGTGACCGAACTGATCATGAAGTCCAGGAACTCCTCGCGCAGTTCATCCGAGATGTCGTGCATCTCGGCGTCGTAGTCGATCTCCTTGCGGAAGTGTTCGCGGTTCTTGTCGCGGCGGAACTCCTCCATCATCACATCCCATTCCTTGCGCACCGGCGCGATGTCCAGGCGATCCAGCGCGGCATAATCGGTGCGATAGAAGCGGGGCGCCAGCAGGGTGTTCTCTTTGGCCTGTTCGGTCGCGCTGTTTAGGGCGTTGGTCTCGCTGACGTTGGTCATGCGTTCCTCCTGTTCGGGTCACCGGGCGGTGACTTGTGTCTGGGGCCGGCGCATCGCCGCCTGTGTTTCTGCTGCCGTCTTCGTCGAGTCAGGCACCATCTACCCGTCCGCGGCCAGACTCGACTGTCAACCTAGCTTAACAATTGTGATGTCAAGTATAGTTGACTAGAATCAAGTGGACAACAAGCCCGCGTCGCAATCGGTCCCGAAGGCCTGACGGACCCTCTTCGGGAGAAGCCAACGCCATGCTTTACCACCTTGGATACGTGAGCACCCAGAGCCGCCCGATGGATGGCAAGGAGCTCTTGGGGATTCTCAAGGGCGCGCGCCAAACCAACGAGGCAGCAGAGATTACCGGGCTGCTGCTGCACCGCGAGGACTCCTTCTTCCAGGTCCTGGAGGGCGAGGAAGACACTGTGCGACAGGTGTTCGAGAGGATAGAGCGCGACCCGCGCCACGAGCGCATCAAGGTGCTGTTCGAGGGCCCGATCGAGGCGCGGGAGTTTGCCGACTGGCGTATGGGTTTCGTCGATCTCGACGGTGTCGACCTGAAAAACCTCCCCGGTTTCAGCGACTTTCTGTCCGATGACGCCGAGCCGCGCCGCTTCCTCGAAGAATTCACCCAGGTGAAACGCCTGTTCCTGCTGTTTCGGGCCATGGAGTGACCCACTGATCCCAGCCGCCGGCCAGCGGCGGTCCGCCCCAAAATCGATGATGACCCGCGATTCGCGGTATCATGTGCAGTCCCCACACTGAAAGCCAGGGATTCCTTCGAATCCGCGACTTATTGCGCCAAAACACAGGGAGATCGCTGAATGAGCAGTCCGGAAAGCCGCGTACAACCGGGCTCGAGTGACGACGGCACCGCACAGCAGGGGCCGCTGCAGGCGGCCTTCGACAAGTTGCGCCGACATGTTGGTCGGCAGATCCTTGGCCAGCCCGAACTGGTCGAGCGCCTGTTGATGGCGCTGCTGGCCGATGGCCATCTACTGGTCGAGGGCGCGCCGGGCCTGGCCAAGACCAAGGCGGTAAAGGCATTGGCCTCGGGCCTCGAGGGCGACTTCCACCGCATCCAGTTCACCCCCGACCTGCTTCCCGCCGACCTCACCGGTACCGAGATCTACCGCCCGCAGGACGGCAGCTTCCGTTTCGACGAGGGACCGATATTCCACAACATGGTGTTGGCGGACGAAGTCAACCGTGCCCCCGCCAAGGTGCAGTCGGCGCTGCTCGAGGCCATGGGCGAACGCCAGGTGACCGTGGGCCGCGAGACCTTCAGGCTGCCCGACCTGTTCCTGGTCATGGCGACCCAGAACCCGATCGAACAGGAAGGCACCTACCCGCTACCCGAGGCGCAGCTCGACCGTTTTCTGATGCATGTGCGGGTCGACTATCCCGACCTGGCGACCGAGAAGGCGATCCTCGCGCTGGATCACGAGGAGGCCAAGTCCGGCAGCCGTGTTGACGCCGCGCAGCGGGTCAGTCAACAGGAGGTGTTCGCCGCACGGCGCGCGATATTGGAACTGTTTATGTCGCCGGACGTGGAAGATTATCTGCTGCACCTGGTGTTGGCGACCCGTGAACCGGCGCCCTATGGCAGCGATCTGGCCGATTGGCTGCGCTACGGGGCCAGTCCGCGCGCCACCCTGGCCCTGGACCGCTGTGCCCGGGCGCGCGCCTGGCTGGCCGGTCGCGATTATGTGTCGCCGGAGGACATCCAGGCCGTGGCCCCGGATGTGTTGCGTCACCGGATCCTGCTGTCTTACCAGGCCGAGGCGGAAGGGCGGACCGCCCAGGGCTTTATCGACGAACTGCTCGGCCGGGTAGCGGTGCCTTGAACAAAGCGATGCGCAGATTGTCCATGCAGATGTGCCGGGATTGTCTTCCTGCACGCTACCGCGGGCCCCGATTCGCAGACATCGAATGGTCGTAAGTTCGCTGCCGTCCACTGACAACGCAACCTCTGTCGATCTCGCAACGCTGATCGCGCTGCGTCAGGAGGCGGGTCGACTGCCGATCGCACCGCGCGGCAAGGTGCTGGCCACGCGCAGCGGCGGACACCTGTCGCGTTTTCGCGGGCGCGGTATGGAGTTCGATGAGTCGCGTGTCTACATGCCGGGTGACGACCCGCGAAACATGGATTGGCGGGTGACCGCGCGCGCCGCGCAGCCGCACGTCAAGCTGTTCCGGGAAGAGCGCGAGCGGCCGGTCTGGCTGCTGGTCGACATGGGCCCGCGTATGCGCTTCGGCACCCGCATCGC
>JBATKF010000274.1:0-3328 GCA_049669185.1 Sedimenticolaceae bacterium
GTCCGCCTCGAGCAGACCTCGGCCGACGCGGCGGCCTGGCTCGGGCTCGACCAGGCGATCCAGCACTCGGCCGCGATCGCGCTGCGGCGTGCCGAGACATCGCCTCGGCCGGAATTCCCGTCGGACCTGCCGATTACCGAACGACTGGACGAGATCCGTGACCTGATCCGTGATCATCAGGTGATCGTGCTGTGCGGTGAGACAGGCTCGGGCAAGTCGACCCAGCTGCCGAAGATCTGCCTCAGCCTGGGCCGCGGGGTGTTCGGCCGCATCGGCCATACCCAGCCGCGCCGTATCGCCGCGCGCAGTCTGGCCTCGCGCATCGCCAGCGAGCTCGGTCAGGAGGTTGGGCAGAGCATTGGCTACAAGGTACGTTTTCGCGATCGTGTCGGCGACGAGACCCGGGTCAAGCTGATGACCGATGGGATCCTGCTCGCCGAGATCCGTCACGACCCTGACCTGACCGAGTACGACACCCTGATCATCGATGAGGCGCACGAGCGCAGCCTCAATGTCGACTTTCTGCTGGGCTATCTGCACAAGCTGCTGCAGCGGCGGCCCGACCTGAAGCTGGTCATCACCTCGGCGACCATCGATCCTGCGCGATTTTCGCGTCATTTCAATGATGCCCCGGTGATCGAGGTCTCGGGCCGCACCTATCCGGTCGAGGTGCGCTATCGGCCACCGCAGGAGCCCGGCGCCGGCGAGCGCGACGAAGCGATGCAGCAGGCGATCGTGGATGCCATCGACGAATTGTCGCTCGAGGGCAGGGGCGACATCCTGGTGTTCCTATCGGGCGAGCGCGAGATCCGCGAGACCGCCGAGACGCTGCGCAAGCACAAGATGTTGCACAGCGAAGTCATCCCGCTCTATGCCCGCTTGAGTCCGAGCGAGCAGGGGCGGGTATTCGCGCCGAGCGGGCGGCGTCACATTGTGTTGGCGACGAATGTCGCCGAGACGTCGCTGACGGTGCCGGGCATTCGCTACGTGATCGACGCCGGGTTCGCCCGTGTCAGCCGCTACAGTGCACGCAGCAAGATCCAGCGCCTGCCGGTAGAGCGCATCTCGCAGGCCAGTGCCGAACAGCGCAAGGGGCGCTGCGGTCGCGTCGCCGAGGGTGTCTGTATCCGCCTGTACGACGAGGACGACTTCGCGGCCCGCGCGGCCTTCACCGAGCCGGAGATCCAGCGTACAAATCTGGCTGCGGTAATCCTGCAGATGGCGACCCTCGGCTTCGGCGATATCGCGGCGTTCCCGTTTGTCGATCCGCCGGATTCACGCCTGGTCCGCGACGGCTACAAGCTGTTGGAAGAACTGGCCGCGGTCGACCGGAGGTACAAGGTGACCCCGCTCGGCCAACGCCTGGCACGCCTGCCTGTCGATCCGCGGATCGGGCGCATGCTGATCACCGCCGCCGAGACGGGCTGCCTGCGAGAGACGGTCGTCATCGCCGCCGCGCTCTCGGTGCAGGACCCGCGCGAGCGCCCCGCCGACAGGCGTGCAGAGGCCGATGAGGCACACGCCCCGTTCGCCCACGAGCGTTCGGATTTCCTCGCCTGGCTGAAGCTCTGGACATTCCTCGAAGACAACCGTCGACACCTCACCCGGCGCAAATTCGAGCGCCTATGTCGACTTCATTTCCTGTCGGCGAGCCGGGTGCGCGAGTGGCATGACGTGCAGGTGCAGATCCGTGTGCAGATGCACGAGCTCGGCTATCATGACAACGAGCAGGAGGCCGACTACGCTACGCTGCATCGCGCCTTGCTCAGCGGTCTGCTGAGCCACATCGGCGTGCGCACGCAGGGCGACAAGCGCGACTACCTGGGCGCACGCAACCGCCATTTCTTCATCTTCCCCGGTTCCGGACTGTTCGCTCGGCAGCCCAAGTGGGTGATGGCCGCCGAACTGGTCGAGACTACCAGACTCTATGCGCGCGGCGTGGCAGCGATCGAGCCGGACTGGGTGGAGCCGCTGGCCAAACACCTGGTCAAGCACAGCTACTCGTCCCCGCGCTGGCAGGGCCGACGGGGTCAAGTGGGGGCCGACGAAAAGGTCACCCTGTATGGCCTGCCGATCGTGCCTCGCCGGCGGGTCAACTATGGGCCGATCGCGCCCGAAGAGGCGCGCGCGATCTTTCTCCGCTTCGGTCTGACCGAGGGCGACATGAACACCCGCGCGCCGTTCTGGCGCCACAATCGCGAGCTGATCAACACGCTCCGCGACATCGAGGCCAAGTCACGGCGGCGCGACGTCCTGGTCGACGAAGAGGTGATCTACGGCTTCTATGCAAACCGTGTCCCCGACGGCGTGTACAGCGTCGCCCAGCTGGAGTCCTGGCTGCGCAGCCTGCCGCGCGAGCGCGCCAAGATCCTGCACATGCGGATGGACGACCTGCAACGTGCCGATATCGACGCCGACTGGGTCGCCGCGTTTCCGGATCGCCTCGATCTGAACGGTACGCGCCTGCCCTTGCGTTATCACTTCGCGCCTGGCGAGGCGAATGACGGCGTGACCCTGAAAGTTCCGGTCAGCGTGCTGGGTCAGCTCTCGCCGGGCCTGGTCGACCGCCTGGTGCCGGGTCTGCTGCGCGAGAAAGTGACCCTGCTGCTGAAGAGTCTGCCCAAGGCGCTGCGCCGCCAGCTGGTTCCCGTCCCTGAGTATGCCGAGCGCTGTCTGGCCGCACTGCCGGTCTCCGATGCCCCGCTGGTGCAGACCCTGGGGGCGACGCTCAAGCGGTTGACAGGTCTGCACATCCCCGAGGACGCCTGGCAACTGGAGCAGCTGCCCGAGCACCTCAAGCTGCGCATCCGGCTGATGGATGAACAAGGCCGCGAAGAGCTAGCAGTATCGCGCGACTTGGCCGCGTTGCAGCGGGAGTTTTCGGGCAGTGCGCGGGCCCTGCCGATTGACCCGCAAGGCGACCGCGAGGAAAGGCTGGTCGACTGGACCTGCGGCGAGTTGCCAAGAGAGATCACTCAGACGGCCGGTCGTCTGCAGATCAAAGGCTATCCGGCGCTGATTGATCGCGGTGATTATGTGCAGCGGCGGGTGCTCGACAGTCTGCCGGCCGCACAGCGCGCCCATAGAGCGGGTCTGCGCCGCCTGCTGCTGCTGCGTGAGGCCAAGACGGCGCGAGGTCTGCGCAAGAACGTTCGCGACCTGCAGACCATGCGGCTGCACTATGCCAAGGTGGCGCCGAATCCCGACGGCAACGCCGCAGCAGATGCCGACCTGTTGGATGAACTGCTCGAACTCGCGTTCGACCGCGCCTTTCTCGACGATGCCTGGGCCGTGCGCGACGCGACGGCGTTCGCGCGCTGCCGGGAGC
>JBATKF010000275.1:0-1619 GCA_049669185.1 Sedimenticolaceae bacterium
TGTTCGCCCGTCCGCTGGTGCAGTCGATGTCCAACGAATTCAGCGCCAAACTCGGGCGCGATTTCCACCCGCTGCGCTTCCAGCGCTGGGCTATTTCGGACCTCAACCCCTGGCTGCAGTGGCTCGGCCCGGCGGCTGACATGGTCAGGTCCCAGCGGGAGGCCGTCAGCCAGGAGCAGCCGTATCGCCAGGTCGAGGCCATGGTCTCGGAGCTGGTAAGCGCCTCGCTGGACTATTACCGTGACATCCGCGACGCAAACTCCGAGGCCATGTTCTTCCAGACCTATGGCAACCTCTTCTCGCTCTATCTGGCCGACAGCCACGAAGCAAAGGAACGTCGTCTGGCGCCCCCGAGCGACCCGCGCGAGCTGCCGTTCGTCCGCGATGCATTGGCATCGATCGCCGAGGGTGGTTACACGGAGGCTGTCACCCGCGCCGCTCACCTGCTTGGCCGCCACGGCGAGCCGCTGCCCCTTGAACGACTGCAGCTCAGGGCGGAGCTGCTTGACGAGTACAAGGACCTGTTGCCGGACATCGCCGGGCACGAGGCCCGACGCATCCGCGGGGAGCAGGAGATCATCTGCCGCTACGAACCGGAGCAGGCCGTCTCCTCGCTACCGACACTGCTGCGCGATCCGGCAGACCGTCAGCGCCTGATTACCCTGCTCGAGCGTCTGCTCGCTGACCCGCGCATTCAGGCTGCGGGGATCACCGACGGCCAGCGTCAGATGCTCACGCGAATCCATGGTGTGCTCGACGAGGAACCCGCCAAGCGCCTACCGACCCAACCCACAAGACGGGCGCGCAAGGCCCCCGGTCCAGAAACCAAGAGCCGAACATGAGATCCTTTACCAACCAGACCTACGACGAGATCGAAGTCGGTTCGTCCCTGACGCTTTCGCACGTCCTTACCGAGGTCGATGTAGAGGCGCTCGCCATGGTCTCCGGCGAGATCGATCCCTTCCACATCGACAGCGAGGCGCCGCCGCAGCAGATGGTCTCGGACGCGGTGGGTGCGGAAGCCCTGGTGTCCAGCATGCTCAACCGGCGCCTGCCCGGGCCAGGTACCAACATCCTGGCGCAGAATCTGACGTTCTCGGGTGTCTTGCACGTGGGCGACGAGTTGACGGGCACGGTGACTGCACTGGAGAAGCGTCCGCAGGGCCACCAGATCGTTTTCGACTGCCGCATAAGACGCGGGGATGACGAACTGCTGGCCGGCACTATCACCGTGGCCGCGCCGACCAAACGCATCAGTTACACCGACCTCGCCACGCCCGAGATCATCCTGCGCCGCAACGACGGGTTCAGCGAGCTTTTCAAGCGCTGCCAGGGTGCGACCCCGGTCATCTGCGCCGTTGTCCACCCCTGCGACCGTGACTCGTTGTTGGGTCCCGTCGAGGCGGCGAAGCGGGGCCTGATCGACCCGGTATTGGTTGGCCCCGAAGACAGGATCCGCGCCGTGGCGGAGGCCGAGGGGGTCGATCTCTCGCCCTATCGCATCGTCGCGGTCGAGCACAGTCACGCGGCGGCGGCGCAGGCCGTGGCCATGGACCGGGCCGGCGAGGTCGAGTCCTTGATGAAGGGCTCGCTGCACACCGACGAGCTCATGGGGGCGG
>JBATKF010000276.1:0-8541 GCA_049669185.1 Sedimenticolaceae bacterium
ACGTTGGCTCGGGCGAAACGGGAGCTGCGGTCGCCGTGGCAGGGCTTAGGACAGCAGTCGGCCATTGCAGACACACGGCCGGTCCTGCAGAACCTAAACAGTCGCGATTTTCGTGAATGCGATCGGGAACACACCACAAGAGTTTACTGGGTAGCGCGGAAGGAAATCAGAACACTCCCCCGCTCACTCTATTTCTATTCCCTGCAAATGAACCGTGCACCTCTCGGGCTCACCATTAGCCGAACAGTGCATCAGCTTACGAATTGCCGCCGAAAATGTCTGGTATTATCCAGAAATCTACCGGGAATTAGTCAGCAAAAGAACGATTCGAGGAAGAAAGAGGTGAAATGGAAGAAGCAGGTCTGGATCGTTGACGACATAATATCGAAAGAGCAGCAAGAAAAAATCAAAAGCACATTATTGGCATATGATTTCAGCTGGGGTTTTATCGACAACATAACCAGCGGTGTATTAAAAGAAAATCTACCTGCATTCGGGCATACGTTCGTAAGAGATGGAATGCTACAATCGCGCGAAGACTATATAAGGCTGCTGGAGCCATTGTGGGGAAGCTGCATGGAAAAAATAAAGCGAGAAACAAATGTGGTGGGAAACTACGCTTTTGTCCAAGCACGAACTTTCCTGCAATTGCCCCTACGAAATGTGCGCGTCGGTGAATACGATGCCCACCACATCGATCGTGCCGATGAACACTTTGCGTTGCTGTACTACGTCTGCGATTCAGATGGAGACACTGTGATTTTCGAGAATATGTATAGTAAGGAGAATCCAAAGCCGCCCGAGCCGAAGGAGCTGAGAGAAAAAGCTAGAGTTACACCAAAACAGGGGCGTGTGGTTATTTTTGATGGTTATTACTGGCATACGGCCACTCAACCATCAAAAGGAGTCAGGTGCATAATAAACACCGATGTTGTCCAGCGCGCGTAGTAGTTTGTTAACTCTCGCTCTGAGAGTATGTCGATATTGTGATGAAAAACGCTGAGATTTTCAGGCTAGCTAGGCCTTGGCACACACTATTGCCCGAGCCTCGTCGAGACTGCTCTCGTATCCGGACGGTAGAGTCGATTGCGGACTCCGCAACCAGGCGGCAATGTCGGCAATCACTTCGGCGCGGCCGCTATAACGTGTGAGCATATGGAGGCCGCCTGGATACAGCGCGATTCGCATCTTGGGCGGCGGGGATTGCGTCAATCGCCGCAGCCAGTTGCAAACCGGTTCGCTTGGAATGATTTGATCGTTCAGACCATACAGGGTTTGCGATGGCATCCCTACTGAGACAACCCGGGATGCCTCCAGCATCAGTTCGCTCACGCCGTGCAGCGCATCGACCCGAGCACCTTTTAACACTAGAGGATCGTTACTCAATTCCCGGACGACCTCGGAATCATCGGTGGCGCGTTTGCCCATTCGTCTGACCGTTTCGGAAGAGAAATACTTGCCCGGCATCATACGCACCGCCAACCATAGACCTAGACGCTGATACCAGGGCATGGCATCAGTGCCCCATACCGCGGGCGCAATCAACACCGCTCCATCGGCCGGCAAGGAGCTCCCTTTGGCCAATGCCAACAGGACGACGGCTGCTCCCATGCTCTCGCCCATCAGAAAAAGCGGACGGCACGGATAGCGGGCACGTAGCAAGGTCGTCACGGTACGCGCATCATTTACCAAGGTTTCCTGTCCTGCCCAGATGCCACGTCTTTTCGTCGCGCCGAAACCACGCTGGTCATAAGCGTATATCGCGACATTTCCGGCATCTACGATTGCTTCTTGCAAGTAGTGAAAGGCGTTGCCGTAATCGTTGAAGCCGTGCAGACCCAACACCACGGCCTTGATCTCTCCACGAGGTAACCAGCGACGTAACGGCAAGCGATAACCGTCCGCGGTTAAAACATGATCCTCGTTCAACATAGGATCACCATTTGCCGCTCCGGCCGGCTGCCTTTGGACATGGCTACAGCCAAAAACCAACAGCACAGTCGGAAAGGCGAAACCTAGAACTAATCGTTTATAGCGGACGGGAAACACAAAACGCACGATACTGGTTGGGGGTCTACTCATGGATCGAACAGCCCTTTCGACTTTCCGGAGCGCTGCCGATGTATCACACTGTCTCACCGATTTCATCAACATCCTGCGGTAGGGTTCGGCAACCCCAAAAGCCTTGCTTGTAACAGCTTCGGGTTGCCGAACTATGAACACACCCTGTTTTTCCCTGCTTGTCATTAATTCAGAACGCTGATGCTCAGCGAGCTTTCCTGACCTGTGCCCGGTAACCAGCCCACTGCGGTCATAGCCGGGCGGGATCCTGAATGACCGCTTCGGCACCGAATACCGGCCCACCAGGACATTCTCTCTGCTGTCTCTCTTAAAACAGAGAGCCGACACCCGACGCGTGAATTCTTTGATCCACTGACCGTCCGGAAATGGGGCTCAGGCACACCGCGTTCGGCAATGCCAATGTCATGCAGGATATTGCCGAGAACGACCTGCCAGCGACCGATGCGGGTGGCCACTGCCGCAGCAGAACAGTCAATCAAGCAGCCCCAAATAACCCTCGTATCGGTACAGCCGGTCGCGCTTGCGCTCACCCACTTCTGCGAGTATGCCGGCCTTGATCAGCACCTCAATCGCCTTACCGGCGGTCGGTTTACTGGTCGATAGCAGGCGCGTCACCGACGGCATCGTCACGATCGGATGCTTGGGCAACTGCTCGAAGAGCCGGATCACCGTAACGGTCGTACCCGGGGTTTTTCAGTGCCAATAAAATCAATAACTTACTGATTTTGTTGAACAGGCAATCCGCGAAACAGTTAGGCAAAATCACTTTGATTGAATAGCTTGTGTTAGTTCGGCCAAAACAGCGGAATTTCGGCGGTGTACCGCAGATGTACCGAGGATTCGCCGAGAACCCATAAAAAAGTTCTATCAACAGTCTCCAAGGGACGCGCCTCGTCGGCCTTCGTTATGTTTGAAAATCCGGCATGGCACGCCGCATGAACTCGTCGAACAGCGGGACGGTAAACGCCATTTCGCCGTGGGACGGGCTAAACACCATTCCCTTTTTGATCAGATTGGCCCGAACGGGACCGAGTGTAGTGATCTTCACCCCGAGCGTGTCCGCGATATCCCCCGTGCGATAAGGACCGCCGCCCAGTTCCGCCATCGCACGCAGATACTGCCGCTCGCGTGGCGTGAGCCGATCGAAACGTACGCGAAAGAAGTTCTCGTCTAATCGCGTGGTGACGATATCGGTGGTCTCCCGGACCACCTCGAGCGAGATGGGCGAGGCCTGTGCATGGTTCCAGGCCTGATACCCTCCTTCCTGAAGAAAGTACGGGTACCCCTTGGTGAGTCGGCAGATCTCTCCGAGGGCATCGTCTGCAATCGATTCGCCGGCCTCTTCTATCGGCTCATGAATGGCTTTGGCCGCGTCCGCCTCGCTCAGCGGTCCGACGTCCGGAAAGCTGAACAGCCGCTCGGCATAGGATTTCGACTCACCCGCCAATCCGGGCAGGATCGGCAGACCCGCGCCAATCAGTACCAGCGGCAGCTGGCGCTGCTGCATCTTGTGCATCGCCATGATCAGGGCACTCAATTCGGCAGCAACGAAATACTGGATCTCGTCGATCAGAATCGCCACTGCGACGCCGCGCTCCTCCGCCGCGTCGGCCACAGCGGTAAACAGGCTCGGGAGATCGACCTCCAGATCGCCGCTGTCCGCAGTGCCGGCCTCGGGTTCGATATCGACCCCGATATCGATCTCGCCGACCTTGATCCGGATCGCCCCGACAAAACTCTTCAACACCGCGAGGCCTCGTCGCACCTTGTTGCCGGCGCCAGCGAGCCGATCGAGTTCGAACAGGAGGCGACGCAAGTGAGGAGCCAGAAGAACAGCCAGTGATTTGCCCTCATGGGCCTCGACCAGGATGGTCCGATAGCCTTCGCCTTGCGCCAGGCGCTCGATTTCGTTTAGCAGGACGGTCTTGCCCACCCCGCGCAGTCCAGTCAGCAGCAGGCTCTTTTCCGGCCGCCCCGCCCGGACCCGGCCAAGGAGCACGCGTGCCTGCTCCAGGATGTTCTCGCGGCCGGCCAGCTCGGGCGGCGGCGAGCCTGCGCCCGGTGAGAAGGGATTTCTGATTCTGTCCATTGAGCACAAGACGAAAGTGATTTATAGGAATTTATACGCTATGCCCCGTATAAATGACAATAAATGGATATACGCGCCGTTTGCTTTACCCTTTCTGGTAGTGAACTTGCCGCGCTCAGGGCCCGACTGGCGCTCTCATCACGTTGAGGTCGATTAATGGTTAGATTCCCGCGCGGCCCATGATTTGCCGCTCCGGGGTCTGCTTCTAAAACCAGATGACCAGCCAAATGAATAATCTCTATCAACCGCTCGACGACGACGAAATAGCCTGGCTGGGCGAGTTTCTTCTGGATCGCATCGACGACGATGCCGATACCGGGGACAGGGACGAAGGCATCCTGGACATCTCGGAGCTGGATGGATTTCTTACTGCCGTTGTCAGTGGCCCGGTCACCGTACTGCCGTCCCAGTGGATCCCGCAGGTCTGGGGCGACTTCGAACCAGTTTGGGAGCGTGAGCAGGACGTTCAGAAGGTAATGACGCTGTTGATGCGCCATATGAACGCTATCGCGGTGATGCTCATGGAGCAGCCCGAGGACTTCGAGCCCATCTTTCTGGAGCGCCAATTTGAAGGAAAGACCCACACCATCGTCGATGAATGGTGCGAAGGCTACATGCGTGGCGTTGCGCTGGCAGCCGATCAGTGGGAGTTGGACGAAAGGGACATGCCGGAGTTGTTAGCTCCAATCATGGCGTTTCAGGGTGAGCAAGTCTTGCAGACCCACGACCTTTACGATGATGAAGAGGTCCGCGTCCTTCAGCAGACCATACCTGACAGAATCCGCAGGATTCATTTGTATTGGCTTTCGAAGAGGACACCCAGCGAGAGCCGAGTACCACCTTCTCCAACGACAATCGTCGGCACGCCCAAGGTGGGCCGCAACGACCCATGTCCCTGTGGGAGCGGCAAAAAGTACAAGAAGTGCTGCCTGCAATGATCCGAAGTCGTGAGGACATGGATGATCGAGCATCCTCGAATCCTTGGCTGAGTGTTAACAAAGTGGACGGGGCCTTGCTCAGCCTACGAACAAGATCGACGCAGAGCAGACGGCTCAGGCCGCAGCCCCGGCGCGACCGCGGTCTGCTGTTCGGCCGAACCGGCCGTTCAAGACCCGACCTGGCAGTGACTGCAATGGACTGGTTACCGGTCCTAGACTGTGAAAGCTCGCTGAAGGGCAGCTTTTTGATTCGATGGCCGTCAGCAAACAACACAGAGCCGACAAAGCAGGGGTAGCTGATCACGTCTGCTTCGGGCGCACAACAGGCTAGTGGCCCTGTACCCGTGACTTCCTCCAAGCGGCCATAGGCGGCCAAAAGCCCGATAATTGACGGGCCACTTGGCGGCCTACCGTGTGTTTATTTTCAACCTCAGTCGCGAAAGATGTGGTTTTAACTATCAACTCGGTTCGCCCGCGGTGCAGTCAGTCTGATTTGGCAACAGCGTCGTGCGCGAGGTTCGAAGCTGATAGCAGCATGGGAGCGGTCTGCCCGGCGAGCACTGCACGTAGCATTGGTTTGCGCCCGCTCGGCTCAAGTTCAATGTGGAAGGGATGCCAGCCCGGCTCGAGGCCCAACGCCATGAATGCTTCAGAATCGCTGGGTCGTATTTCTTGATCCAGAAGTAACCGATCATGTACCCGTACCTGCAAACGGCCTTGGCTGCGAAGCATCAATTGATAAGTGCCTGGTTCTTCAACCTTCAAATAACCGCTCAATCGTATCCTGACGGGAGGCGGCCCATCACCATCTAATGCCTTAAGACGTCCGCCTAGCTTTTCGATTGGTAGCTCGGTTACCCCTCCCTGAGCGTCATGGACTGACGCCAACAGACCCGCCGCCCATGACGGCGACAGGGTGGATGCAGGCAGGCGTTCTGGTGGGCTGATACTGATCGGCAACGGGACAGAACGCACAGCTTTCCCGTCGGGGAAAACGGCTCGGACATAGACATTTACCTCGCCGATACCGAGTGCATTGGCAGGCATGGACAAGCGCCAGCGGCCTTCGTCGACGTCTGATGATGCAAGCAACTGATGGCCGCGGCGCAACTCAACCATATGCGCGCCAGCTGCATGACCGCTGACAACGAGCCTTTTTTCATAGGCTACGTCACCGGGAGTTTTCTCAATGTCGATTCGCCTTTCTTCGTTGAGCACAGAAATGACAGTACGATAGACCGAACGTGTTTCAATCGGACTGTTTTCAACTGTAACGATTCGCAGTTCATGGCCGCCGTCCTCCACCTCGCGACTGTCCCAGACGATTGGATCACCAGCTTCGACAGTCGCCAAATGCTGCCCATCAATCCAAAGCTCGACTTCCCCCAGCCGAGTGCCGTGCGCTGGCTGTAACTCCGGTTCGATACTAACGATCCCGGACCACGGCCTTGCGGGATCGGGCGTCCGCAGGCCGATTCGGGCGAACTTCGCGAATGGCCGGGTCAAGGGGTCACCAACGATGATCAACTGATAGGGCATCTGGACGCTTTGATAGAATGCCTCGGCCAACGAACTACCATCAGCGTAATAGGCATGCAGCATCGGGACCGGGAACTTCTCCTGGAACGCGAAGGGTTCGGCAACGGCACCGCTCGAGCCCGCTGCGCCGTGGCGCAAGAAGGCGGTCAATTTGGTCTGGCTAGCCTTATCGAAGTGACCACCGAAGCTGGTTAAAGATTCGGCGATGGCCCCAGGTAACATCTGGCTTCGCGACTTTTTCCATTTGAATTGCTTTGTCCCAACGACAGCCCCGATGACATCATCATGATCTATCGGGAGGATGCCATTCTGGCCCTTATCCCTAGGACCCAAAATGACCGCCTTGCGGCTACGACGGGCAAGTTCCTCCACCGTGGTCGGAAACAGCGGCTGCCGGGTGTCTGAGCGAACGTTACGGTTTTCCAATAGGTACACGGTACCATCTGGTGCCGTGCCGTCACTTGCAACAGCGCGACCTAGGTAGTTGCGGATCTCCGGTATCGAATTGCCGCGCACCCCTGTGTAGGCGAGAAAAGTCGAGAGGTAGTATTGATCCAGCACATCGTCCGGCTTCCAGAAAGCCAGATCGCTATTTGACCAAACGTAGCGATGCCGGAATCCATGGGTGATTTCGAACGGACCAAAAGCCTTTTCCATTCGCTCAAGCAACGCCTCAAATTCGGGCCGACCGCGCAATGATGCTAGCTTTCGATCTCGTCGAGTGCGGAGACTGTTAGCCCATCCTCGATCCATGGCCTCATTCAGGCTTCTCAGTGCCTGGTCTGGCTGACCCGCTATGGCCTCGGCGCCTGCAAGCTGATACCAGTGCTCTGCTTCGCGGGGCTCATAATCGACCAACTCCTGATAGCTCTTGAGTGCCTGCGAATATTTCTTCTCCCGAAGTTCCGCAGCAGCCTTCTTCGTCAATCGCTTGATTTCCTTCTGAATCGAGCGTACTTCTTTGGCGCTTGATGCGGTCGCCCGGCGCATCGGCCCGGCGAACTCGTTGAAATAGTGGCTAATGCCCAGATAGCCAACGTCGCCTGCCATCACACGACGAGAGAAAAAAGTGAGACTGGTCAGTGAGGCGACCCGTCCACGGTAACGGTTGCGTGGCAGCTTGTGGGCTTTTACGTCGCTACTGAAATCGACGCCGTATGGGAAGTCCGCTGAGTAGGCTATCAGGTCTATCGTCGTATCCATACGATGCTCTACCAAGTAGTCTTGGATCGGTTGCCAGATCTTTCTACGAAACTCTTCAATGGGAAGGGCGCCTACCGAGGGAACGTTTTCGAGGTGCAGCAGGTGGGTCTGAGGAATCTCGCGCAATCTCATGTACTCGTTCGCCACGAGTTGAGATAATGGTGAGGCAGCATTTACGACGACTAGCGTCGTCTCGCTGCTACCACCCGCGTTGCTTATGTTCCATAACGTCGAACAGTAAAGCACCGCCCAAAGAGGCCACCCAAGCCTGCTGCCGCTTTCCACGTTGGCGGTGAGTCCCCACAATCTGAACATCGTTGCGCTATTTGATTGGCCGCATGGCCATGTTATTCCAGCTTGGTTCCGAACAACCAATATAGTAGCTTGGCATCACAGTGACGATCGCGACAATGGTGTACTGGGGCTTTCTCCGATCGCGCTGATGATCTAGCTGTTTGCCCCGCAGCGAGAGAACCGGGCATGCCTGTCGGTTTTCTGGCTTTTTTGTTGTCTGCTGCCGTTCCTGATGGCCAGCGGAGTTAGTCTCCATTAGCTAAAGCTTAAAGGCAGCTTTTCGTAGGTAGCACCGCTGGGCGACACATCAGCAAGGCGACCGCTTGGCCCTGAAGCTGACAAGTGACATCCTGCGGCTAACGGCAGTTCATGGCCGGTTGCACGCATCCAGTTGTG
>JBATKF010000277.1:0-2175 GCA_049669185.1 Sedimenticolaceae bacterium
GCTGAAGGTATTGTTCGCCTCACCGGTGGCAAAGAACGTGACTTCGGTACCGCCTGCTACCGTGATCGATGATGACGCCGCGAGCGGATCCCATGTGCGTAACACGTCACCTGCATCGAATCCACCGCTGTCGTTCACGTCGGTGTGCACCAGCCAGCCGTTTACCCAATCGGTCTCGTCACCACAGGCCCCGGCGCCGTTGTCCGCGCAGACGGTCACCGAATCCGCACGCTTCACCGCCTCGCTACGCGCCAGCTTCAGTGCGGAGACCAGGCTGTTGGCCTGCGTGGTCGCGCGATTGCTGCCGGCCAGGCCGGTGAACAAGGGCATCCCGACGGCGATCAGGATAATGGCGACTGCCAGCGTTACCATCAGCTCAACCAAGGTCAGGCCCTGCTGTTTACTACTCATAGTGGTCATATAGCACGAGGTTCTCTGGGCCCGGGGCGCTCGATGATAGAATGCCGGGATTCCCCGACGAACGGTCTCATGCGCCGACATCCGGTAATTTAAGTCGCAGATTTTCAATCCTGATGAAGCAAATCGTCATTGTCGGTGGTGGTGTGGCCGGCATGCTCAGTGCCCTCGAACTCGCGCAGGCCGGGCAATCAGTGCTGCTGTTCGATCGCGCCGACACCGGGCGGGAGTCTTCATGGGCCGGTGGCGGCATCATCTCGCCGCTTTTCCCCTGGCGTTACCTCGATAGCGTAACCCATCTCGCCAGCTGGGGTCAGAGTCACTACGCGCACCTGGCGACGACGCTCGCGCAGCATACCGGGGTCGATCCCGAATACACCGAGTGCGGGCTTATCCTGGTGGCGCCGGACGAGACCGAGGCGGCGAGAAAATGGGCCGAGCAACACCATCGGCAGATGGAGGTGATCGATGCTGAGGAATTCTATCGGCTCGAACCGCAGGCCGCCGAACCCACAGACGCCCTGTGGATGCCGGCTGTCGGTCAGGTGCGCAACCCGCGCCTGGCGCGCGCGCTGCGCCGTCGTCTGGAGCAGCTCGGCGTAGAAATTCGCACCGATAGCGAAGTACGCGCAATCCTGCAGACTAATGGCCGGTGTCACGGCGTCGACAGCAGCGCCGGTCGTTTTTCGGCCGATGTCGTGGTCGTCTGCGCGGGGGCATGGAGCGCCAGACTGCTGGCCGATCTGCCGGTGCCGCCCGCGATTGCACCGATGCGCGGTCAGATGCTGATGTTCAAGGCCGAGCCCGGCACGATCTCGCGCATGGTCCTGGAGTCCAATCGCTATGTGATCCCGCGGCGCGACGGCCGCACGCTGTTCGGCAGTACCATCGAGGACGTCGGGTTCGACAAGCAGACCACGCAGGAGGCGCGCGATGAACTCTACCGCATCGCGACCGAACGCTTTCCGATCCTCGAACAGTACCCGATCGAGGCGCACTGGGCCGGACTGCGTCCCTCATCGCCCGCCGGGGTGCCCTACATCGGGCGCCATCCGCAGATCGACGGCCTGTTCATCAATGCGGGGCATTTCCGCAACGGCATCGTGCTCGGTCCCGCATCGGCGCGCCTACTCGCCGATCTCGTACTCGAGCGGAAGCCCATCGTCGACCCGGCGCCTTATGCCTGGACTGCCGCGCGCGGTTGAGTCCGGGACGCACCTGTCCCTATAATGCGCCGCCCCAAGGCCAATGTAGCTCAGTCGGTAGAGCAACTGATTCGTAATCAGTAGGTCGGCGGTTCGATTCCGCCCATTGGCTCCATCTTCTTTAGTCTGTACCGACAGATAGGGCGTACCCAAGCCCGCGGCAATTCCTCCCTCGTCTAACAACCAAGTTAGGGGGAAGAATTGATCATTTTAACGATTTGCTCAACCAAAGGCGGTGTGGGGAAAACCACCCTGACCGCCAATCTGGCCGGATTTCTCGCCGACGCAGGCCAGCAGGTCCTGCTGGTCGACGCCGATATCCAACCGACGCTCAGCAGTTATTACCCGTTGGCACAGCAAGCCGACGGTGGCCTGCTCCAGCTCATCACCACCGGCAGCATCCAGGGCGCGATCAGCCATACGCAGATCCCCGGGCTCGATATCGTTATCTCCGACGACCCTGAAGGCAGTATCGAGAACTGGATCCTGCATACGCCCGACGGGCGGGTGCGCATGCGCTATGCCCTGCGCGACCTGAAGGACTATGACGTCG
>JBATKF010000278.1:0-3494 GCA_049669185.1 Sedimenticolaceae bacterium
TCGGTAGCCACCTCGCAACGCGCGGTCGAGGCGCCACCGCGTGCCGCGGCGTCAGCGCCAACGGCCACAGAAAGCCAGAGCAAGGCCGCTGATGATGGCGCTGAAGTCGCGACCGACGAGCAGGGCCAATTGCGCATCGTCACCGAAAAAGAAAAATTGGACGTGGCGTCGGCCAGCGAGCAGGAACTCAAAGAGCAGCTGCTGCTCACCATGGAAGAGATCGAGAGCAACCGGATCACGACCGGTGCGATCGAGTCGCGCCTGGCGCGTCTCGAGGGCGAACTCAACCGGATGCAGGAATTGGTGGATCTCAAGGACGCCCAGATCGCGCAGCTGCAGTCTGAACTCTCCGCGCGCGAGGCGGCGGAAGTGGCTCCGACCGCGCCCGCTGAACAGCAACGTCCCGACGCACCCCAGGAAATGACCGGGTCCGCGATCGACGCCGCGGGGCCGACGGCTGCAACCCCGCCCGCTCGCGCCGTCACCCCATTGCCCAGTATCGATGCGCCGCCGCTGGTCGCTGAACAAGTGCAGTCCAGCGCGTGGTACGAGCAATACCTCTGGGTAGTGTGGGCGCTGCTCGGATTACTCGGACTGACCGCGATCACGATGATGCTGCGCCGCCCGCAACCGGCTGCTGCGGAGGTCCCAATGGCGGATCTTCCGAGCGCCCGGACCGCGCCGACTCGCGTTTATCCGCGCGAACCCGCGCTGACCGACGAGGACTTCAAACAGGCCGCAGCAGATCTGCGCGAGATCGCGGAAGAGCCCGTGGCCGAGGCATTCCCTGACGAGCTGCCGGAAGAAGAACTCCCGGAACTGGAGATACCCAAGCGCGGCGGCAAAGAGGGCGATATCCAGAACGGCATTACAGATTCACTGCTCGACGAGATGCTACAGGAACGCAAGCAATCCGCCGATTCGCCTGCAACGCCGGCCAGGGTCGGGGACTTCACCGACGAGGATATCGCCTCCTGGGTCGCGGAGCTTGATGCCGAGGCCGATCGCGGCGGGGCACGTAGCGCCAACGACGACCAGGTCGAGACCGACGAGGATATCCCCAGCATCCTCACTGAACTCGATGACGAGCTGACCAGATCGCAGCCCGAAGAAAGCCCGCCGTCAAGCGGCATCAAGCTGGCCCCCTTGGACGGGGTGGTCAGTGAGAGTGACGCCTTCAATATGAGCCTGGATCTGGCCCGCGCCTATCTGGAGATTGGCGATCAGGAGGGCGCCCGCGACATGCTCAAGCAGGCCCTGTCGGGCGCACGCGACCCCGAGCACCGGCGGCAGATCGAAGAGCTGCTACAGCAGATCGGCTGACAATCGGCGGCGGCTGCGACCATGTGTCAGGGCTGCCGTCCTCAGAAAGGTGCGCTCAAATCGAAGCTCGGTGGCAGCGGCACCAGCCCGGCGACGTGGTTTCTTGTTTCGTCCCAGAGCGCCTGATAGGCACGGCCGGCGGGCGAGCTGCGCGCAAAGGCCGTCACTGGGCGGCGCTCCAGCCCCATACGCTCCACCTCGCTGGCGTAGGGTATTTGGGTCTCCAGCATAGTGCAGCGCGGGTCGACTGGTGTCGCCACGATGTCTTGATGCATACGCTTGCGCCGATCGACCATCGAGTAAAACCCATACACTGGCGTCTTCAATTCATGCCCTTCCATGAAATCGAGCAGCTGCTGCATGGTGCGGAGCGACAGCGTCGTCGGGATCGTCGGTAGCAATAGGGCATCTGCGGCACGAAAGATATTCTCCGACACCAAAGAGATGCTAGGCGGGCAATCCAGCACGACCAGGTCGTATTGCTCCGCTAACGGACGGAGCAGCCTCAGCAGCTGCATCACGGGTTTCTTGTTTTCGCCCAGCAGCAGATCCATGTTCCGATAGGAGAAGTCTGACGGCAGCAGATCGAGATTGGGATAGTCCGAGCCCTTCAACACCCCATCCAGGTCAAGCTTGCCGCGCAGCATCTTGGTGCTTTTCTTCACCTTGGGCTTGACCCGCAGGTAAAAGGTCGCCGCCGCCTGCGGGTCGAGGTCCCAGATCAGGGTGCGCAGCCCGCTGCCGGCCGCAAGGTGCCCGATGTTGACCGCGGTCGCTGTCTTGCCGACCCCACCTTTGATGTTGTAGACGCCAAGGATCTTCATTCGATCTTCTCGCCCCTGGTCTTGAAAAGACCTTTGTAGATCGCGCGGTTCTCGGCGGAGTCGAACTGCGCGAAACAGTCGGCAAAACGCGTGTGTGCGGCCTGTTGATTTCGCAGCAGGTCGGCGACCAGCGCGCCAATGGCCATCACTGTCGGAAGACCTTGGAGCCCGTCCGCCGCAAACTCGCTCGCAAAGGCCTTCAACTTTTCGGCCTGAACCTCGAGGTCCTGGAACTCACCGAGATTGTCCAGCAGCACCTTCAGCGTACTAATCAAGCCCTTGAGTTCCCCATCCGGATACAGGGCGCGGAAGAATTCAATCAGGTAGCGAAGCTTTTTGCAGTCCTTGCGCAGTTCATGCATCGCCTCCGGCGGGCCATCCCAGGTGATCTTGCGCCCGGCCTTGAGGACCTTTTTATACATGCGCCAGATACGTGCTGATGCGACGGGCTCGATCGGCAGGTCGGCGAACCAACCGGGCTCACCCGGCGGCACCTCGGCCTCGAGGATACGATGCCAGTCATCGAGCAGGACCTGCATCTCGGGTGAGCCGAGTTCGCGCCTCAGCTTTGCCTGCTCGCGCTGTTGCGCCGCCCGCAGACGCTCCTCGAACGCATCCAGGCCCCCGGCCATGGCGGCCGGCAGCGTCGCCCGATAGCGCGGCATCTCGAACAAAAAGACATCCAGATCCCGTGTCGGGCCGGTGATCTGGCCGAGCCAGCCGAAACGCTGCTTGAAGTCCTCCACGACGGCATCCGGCAGCACACGTTTTACCTGCGAGAGCGCAGAGCGCGTACGTCGGGTGGCGACCCGCAGGTCGTGCAGAAATTCAGAATCGAGGTCCGCGCGAGTACCCGGGATATTGCGCTCCAGCGTATCGAGCAGGGACGACAATACCTTGCGAATCGCGTCCAGCGCGGTCATATCCGGTGTCAGTAGGACATTGAGCTTGGACGAGTAGTCCCCGGCCTCACGCCCGATGGCGGTGATCGCCTCCTCGAAGAGACAGGCCGAGGCACGCGGCCACTCCAACTCGTCACCCAGATAGGCCGTCAGCTGCCGCAAATCCTTCGTATAACCTCTGACGGGTACCAGCCGCACACGCGGCCACAGATTGCGCGGCTCTGCGACCCCCGAACCCAGACAGTGCATGTGCAGCAACTGCAGACGTACCACCGTCTTCTGGTCGTCGTTCATCAGGCGCAACTCGGTCGCCTTGCCCTTTACGTTGACCAGCGGGAGTAGGACCCGCATCTGCAGCAGAAGCTGCAGCTCGTCCCGGAGCGGACCAGACGGCAGCGACGCGGGCCAGGCAGGCGCGTCGTCGAACACCAGGCTGGCCTTGGGC
>JBATKF010000279.1:0-25503 GCA_049669185.1 Sedimenticolaceae bacterium
GATCGGCACCTATGGCTTGGCGGTTGCGGCGCGGCATCACGGCGTGAGATTCATGGTCGCCGCACCCACGTCGACGATCGATCTGGCTGCGCCGGACGGCGCAGCGATCCCGATCGAACAGCGCCCTGCCGAGGAGATTTTGCAGTGTGCCGGTCACCCAATAGCCGCTGCGGGCGCCGGTGCCTGGAATCCTGTATTCGACGTGACGCCGGCCGCGCTGGTCGATGCGATCGTCACTGAATCGGGCATTGTCGAGCACCCGAATGTCGAAAAGATCGCGCGCCATCTGGCCAAGGCCTAACTTAGGCTGCCGCCCGGGCATGCTGGGCGCGATTGATGGCGGCGAGTAGCGCACGCAGCGAGGCACTGACGGTGTCGCGGTCGAATGCGGCGCCGGCCGCCCGTTGGCCGTCGATGTTCAGCTGTACGTAGGCTACGGCCTCGGCGTCTGCGCCCTCGCCCAGCGCGTGTTCACTGTAGTCGACGATGTGGATCCGGTTGCCGCAAGTGTCCTGCCAGGCGTTGACGAAGGCCTCGATGGCGCCCTGGCCCGAACCCTGGACGCTGATCACCTTTCGACCCTGTGCGACGTCGGCCTGGATCAGGTCGACGCCGTCGTCACGTTGCAGACGATAATTGCGCAATGCACTCGGGTGATCGGTGTCGGCGAAGTGCTGCATGAACAAGGCGTGGATGCGTTCGCTGGGCATTTCTCCGCTGCCGGCCTCGGTCTCACGCTGGACAATCTGGGCCAACTCCACCTGGAGCCAGCGCGGCAGCGTCAGGCCATAGTCGCGTTCGAGTACGAACGCGACGCCACCTTTGCCAGACTGGCTGTTGACCCGAATCACCGCCTGATAGTCCCGGCCGAGGTCGCGAGGATCGATGGGCAGATAGGCCACCTGCCAGGGCTCATCCGGCGCCTGCCGAAGCAGACACTTGCGGATCGCATCCTGATGGCTGCCGGAGAACGCGGTGTAGACCAGTTCGCCGATCCATGGGTGGCGCGGATGCACTGGCAGGCCAGTGCTCTGCTGATACACCTGGATGATTTCGTCGGGATTGGACAGGTCGAGCCTTGGGTCGACGCCCTGGCTGTAGAGATTCATCGCCAGGGTCACGATGTCCATGTTGCCGGTTCGCTCACCGTTGCCGAGCAGGGTGCCCTCGACGCGGTCGGCACCCGCCATCAGCGCGAGCTCGGCGGCCGCGACCGCGCTGCCACGGTCGTTGTGGGTGTGCACCGAGACGATCAGCGCGTCGCGGTGCGTGACCTGTCGGCAAAAATATTCGACCTGGTCGGCGAACACATTCGGTGTGCTGCTCTCGACCGTGGCCGGCAGATTGATGATGCAAGGCCGTTCCGGGGTCGGCCGCCATTCTGCGATCACGGCATCGCAAACCTCGACGGCATAGTCCCACTCGGTATTGGAAAAGCTCTCCGGCGAATACTGGAAGACCCATTCGGTGTCGGGATAGCGCTCGGCCTCGCGACGCAACAGCCGCGCACCCTCGGCAGCGATGTCGATGATGCCGTCGCGATCGCGGCCGAAGACGCGTTCCCGCTGCACCCTCGAGGTCGAGTTGTAGACGTGCACGATCGCGCGTCGGACGCCGCGCAGCGCCTCGAAGGTCCGCCGGATCAGGTCCTCTCGAGCCTGCACCAAGACCTGGATGGTCACATCCGCGGGGATGGCATCCTGATCGATCAGCCAACGCACGAACGCGTAATCGGGTCGGCTTGCGGCCGGAAATCCTACCTCGATCTGCTTTATGCCGATTTTCAACAGCAGGTCCCACAGACGACGCTTTTGGGCCACGTTCATCGGCTCCAGCAGGGCCTGGTTACCATCGCGCAGATCTACACTGGCCCAGATCGGGGCCTTTTCGATGGTGTTATCAGGCCAACGGCGGTCGTCCATTCTCGGGGCCGGCGTCGGGCGGTACTTGCGATGATCGAAGCTGCTCACGGGGTCGAACTCCAGGGTTGTCGATAAGGCCGCTAGACCCTCCCCCGCGCGGGGGAGGGGACGGGTCTCGTGCCGCCCTCGTGAGGCGTCTGCACGCTGCGCGCGATCTGTTGATCGTCGGGCGAGGTCTGCCGACTCGTGGTCGACAGGGGAATAATAGGGTGAAAGGGTCCGCGTGAAATTGCGAATTCCGCCTTGAATTAAGGCCAATAAGCAATAAAATATCGTCACCGAGATAATTGAAGCATTTTCTGCTTATGATACCCGGAAGAGGAGCAAGACATGCAGATCGATCGTTTCGACCGGCACATTCTGCAGGTGCTGCAGCAGGATGGGCGGATCAGCAATCAAGACCTCGCCGATCGCATCGGTCTATCGCCCTCGCCCTGTCTGCGGCGGGTCCGTGCCCTTGAACAGAGCGGTATCATCACCGCCTACCGCGCAGTGCTGGATGCCAAGCGCCTGGGTCTGAGTCTGTTGGCCCTGGTCCATATCTCCATGGATCGCCATACCCCGGAGCGCTTCGCCAATTTCGAGGACAGGATCAAGGCCTTGCCTGAGATTCTCGAATGCCTGTTGATTACGGGCCAGGATGCCGATTACCAACTCAAGGTGATCGTGCGCGACATGGATGCCTACCAGGCGCTGCTGCTGAACAAGATTACCCGTATCGAGGGCGTGAGCGGGGTGCACTCCAGTTTCGTTATGCGTCGGGTGGTCGACAACACGGCACTGCCACTCGAATGAGCGCGTGAAATGCAGCAATGCGTCGGAACGCCGGCGGTTCTCTTCAGAACCTCATTTGGCTAAGCGAGAAAACGCCCCTATTCTCACGCGCAATCTTCCTCTCGCGCCCTGTAAGCCGATCTCTGACGTTTTTATGTTAGGCCGCGGTGCGGGCATTATGGTACGCTCCTAGGCTTAATTCGTCCGGAAATCAGGTCCCGATGGCGGCCCCGTAGCGTGGGCTCCGGCAATCATCGGGAAAACCATCTATGAGCGAGTTCGCCAAAGAAATCCTCCCCGTCAATCTCGAAGACGAGATGCAGCAGTCCTATCTGGACTATGCGATGAGCGTCATCGTCGGACGCGCGCTACCCGATGTGCGTGACGGCTTGAAGCCCGTGCACCGCCGGGTGCTGTTTGCGATGGGGGAGCTGGGCAACGACTGGAACAAGCCCTACAAGAAATCCGCGCGCGTGGTCGGCGACGTCATCGGTAAATATCACCCGCACGGCGACACCGCGGTCTATGACACGATCGTGCGCATGGCGCAGCCGTTCTCACTGCGTTACATGCTGGTCGACGGGCAAGGCAACTTTGGGTCGGTCGACGGCGATGCGCCAGCGGCGATGCGGTACACCGAAGTGCGGATGTCCAAGATCGCGCACGAGCTCCTCGCCGACATCGACAAAGAGACGGTCGACTTCAGCCCGAACTATGACGAGTCCGAGCACGAGCCGCAGGTGCTGCCGGCCAAGTTCCCTAACCTGTTGGTCAACGGTTCGTCGGGTATCGCAGTCGGAATGGCGACCAATATCCCGCCGCACAATCTCACCGAGGTCATCGATGGCTGCGTGCGCCTGATTGAGCAACCCGATGTCACCGCCGAGGAGCTGATGGAGATCATCCCCGGACCGGATTTTCCCACCGCGGGTATCATTAACGGGGTGCACGGGGTGCGTGAGGCCTACCGTACAGGCCGTGGCAAGGTCTACATCCGCGCCCGCACTCTGATCGAAGAAATGGACAGCGGCCGGCAGCGCATCGTGGTGAATGAGCTGCCATATCAGGTCAACAAGGCGCGTCTGCTGGAGAAGATCGCCGAGCTGGTGAAGGACAAGAAGCTCGAGGGCATCAGCGAATTGCGCGATGAGTCCGACAAGGACGGCATGCGCATGGTCATCGAACTGCGGCGCGGCGAGGTCGCCGAGGTGGTGCTGAACAATCTGTTCCAGCAGACACAGATGCAGAACGTGTTCGGCATCAATATCGTGGCACTGGTCGACGGTCAGCCCCGAACGCTCAACCTGAAGCAGCTGCTGGCCTACTTTCTGCGCCACCGCCGTGAGGTGGTCACCCGCCGAACCCTGTTCGAACTGCGCAAGGCGCGTGAGCGCGCCCACACCCTCGAGGGCCTGGCAGTCGCGCTGGCGAACATCGATGAAGTCATTGCACTGATCAAGGCGGCGCCCAGTCCGGCCGAGGCGAAGAAACAGCTGGTCGATCGCGCCTGGCAGTCCGGCACTGTGGAGGCGATGCTGGCCAGGGCGGGTGCGGATGCCTCGCGGCCGGAAGATCTCTCGCGCAGCTTCGGCCTGACCGATCAGGGCTACCGCCTGACGGAGACCCAGGCACAGGCCATCCTCGATCTGCGCCTGCAGAAGCTGACTGGCTTGGAGCAGGATAAAATTATCAATGAATTCGAAGAGATACTCGATAAAATTGCGAGTTTACTTGAGATTCTTTCAAGCCCTGATCGGCTGATGCAGGTGATCAAGGACGAGCTGTCTGATATCCGCGCCCAGTTCGGCGACGAGCGGCGCAGCGAGATCGTAGTCAACCAGATGGACCTCACACTCGAGGATCTGATTACCGAAGAGGACGTGGTCGTGACGCTGTCGCATCAGGGGTATGCGAAGTCGCAGCCGATAGATGCCTATCGTGCGCAGCGTCGCGGCGGCCGCGGCAAGATGGCCACTACCACCAAGGACGAAGACTTTATAGAAAAGCTGTTTGTCGCCAGTACTCACGACACCGTGCTGTGCTTTTCCAGCCACGGCAAGTGTTATTGGCTGAAGGTTTACGAACTGCCGCAGGCCGGACGGAATGCACGGGGGCGTCCGATGGTCAACCTGCTGCCGCTGCAGCAGGGTGAGCGCATCAATGCGGTGCTCCCGGTGCGTGAGTATGCCGAGGATCGCTTCGTGTTCATGGCGACGGCGCACGGCACGGTGAAGAAGACGCCGTTGGTCGACTTCTCGCGGCCGCGAACCAGCGGCATTATTGCCGTCGATCTGCGCGAAGACGACCGCCTGATTGGTGTCGACCTCACCGACGGGCATCAGCGCGTCATGTTGTTCACCTCCGCCGGCAAGGCGATTCGCTATCAGGAATCGGATGTACGCGCGATGGGACGAACGGCCTGCGGCGTGCGCGGCGTGAAGTTGGGCAAGGATCAGCGGGTGATTTCGTTGATCATCGGCAACGACGGCGACGTTATGACGGTGACCGAAAACGGCTTCGGTAAGCGTACCCCTATCGATCAGTTCCCGATCAAGGGGCGCGGCGGAATGGGCGTCATCTCTATCAAGACCTCGGCGCGCAATGGTGAGCAGATAGGTGCGGTGAGGGTCGATGAGGACGACGAGATCATGTTGATCACCGACGGTGGCACCCTGGTACGTACCCGGGTCGCCGACGTCTCGAGAATGGGTCGCGACACCCAGGGGGTGACGATGATCCGGCTGTCCAACGACGAAAAACTGATCGGTATAGAGCGTATCGCGGCATTAGAAGGGGAACAGGACGAAGAGGGTGAAGATGCCAGCGCCGAGTGATCCGGCCGCTCGGCGCAGCGGCGGCCGCAGCGCGCTGCCGAGGAAAATCCAACCGATCGCCACGCACGGTCCCTGCTGTGTCCGCTAGGAGTCTGCGCGGCAGAACTGGCGGATACCGAGGGTTGTCCAGTTCGAGGCCGGTCTGGTGGTCGTTTGAGGAGCATAGTGGGTACTACGCGACGAGAGCGAGCGCCGGAGCGGGCCGAAGTGGAGAAGCCGCAGGACCGCTACGTTCTGCCCCGCAGGCTCCTAGGTCCTGTACCGAACTACCCAATTCCAGACGAGAAACACTATGACCCGGATATACAACTTCAGCGCCGGACCCGCGGCACTGCCCGAAGAGGTGCTCGCCCAGGCGCAGGCTGAAATGCTCGACTGGCATGGCGCTGGTTTGTCGGTCATGGAGATGAGCCATCGGGGCAAGGAATTTATGTCGATCGCCGAGCAGGCGGAGGCGGATCTGCGCGAACTATTGCGAATTCCTTCCAACTTCAAGGTGCTGTTTCTGCAGGGCGGCGCCACGAGCCAGTTCGCGATGGTCCCGATGAACCTGATTGGCCGCACGGGCAAGGCCGATTACTTTCGGACCGGATCCTGGTCGAAGAAGGCCATTAACGAGGCGAGTCGCTATGGTAGCGTGCGGATCAGCGCCGACACAGAGGTGGAAGGCAAGTTCACCAGCGTGCCGGCATCCGATGCAGTCGGCGTATCGCCCGATGCCGCCTATCTGCACTACACGCCCAACGAGACCATTGAAGGCGTCGAGTTCCCTTATGTCCCGGAGACAGGCGACGTGCCGCTGGTCGCCGACATGTCATCGACCATCCTTTCGCGGCCGCTCGATGTGTCGCGCTTCGGCCTGATCTATGCCGGCGCGCAAAAGAACATCGGTCCGGCGGGCCTGACCATCGTTATCCTGCGCGAAGACCTGATTCATGCCCCAGTGGATGGTACGCCTACCATGTTCAGCTATGCGACGCATGCCGAGAGTGGATCAATGTACAACACGCCACCGACCTACGGCTGGTACCTGGCCGGGTTGGTATTCAAGTGGTTGCTAGCCAACGGTGGACTGGCGGAGATGGCCGAGGTCAATCGCCGGAAGGCGCAGTTGTTGTACGACGCCATCGATGCCTCCAGCTTCTACAGCAACCCAGTCGATCCGCGCTGCCGCTCCTGGATGAACGTGCCCTTCACGCTGGCCGATGCCGAGCTGGATGCCGAGTTTCTCAAGCAGGCCGGAGAGGCCGGTCTGAAAACGCTCAAGGGACACCGTTCTGTCGGCGGGATGCGTGCCAGCATCTACAATGCCATGCCCGAGCAGGGGGTTCGCGCTCTGGTCGACTTCATGGCCGAATTCGAACGCGCAAGGGGTTGAGTTTCTCGTCGCGCCAGGCGGGCAGCGTCAGCCGCTCGGGTCGCGAGGCGTCGGATTCGCATGGGCCTGCAGGTTTCGAAGCGCCGGGATCCTGATTTTCGATAGTCGACGACGGATAGCCAACAAGATGTACAAGATACAGACGTTGAACAATATCTCGGTAGCCGGACTCGACCGTCTGCCGCGGGATAAGTACGAAATCGCCTCCGAGCTGAGCCATCCGGACGCCATCCTCGTGCGCTCCGCAAAAATGCATGGTCTGCCGCTGCCCGAGTCCGTCAAAGCGATAGGGCGTGCGGGGGCGGGCGTCAATAATATCCCGGTCGATGTGATGACGCATGCGGGTATCCCCGTGTTCAATGCGCCGGGGGCGAATGCCAACGCGGTCAAAGAGTTGGTGATTGCCGGCATGCTGATGGCGGCGCGCAACATCGGTCAGGCTTGGCGTTTCGCGATAGACCTGGACGGTGATGACGCGGAAATCCACAAAGCGGTGGAGGCGGGCAAAAAGAACTTCGTGGGTTTCGAGCTTCCCGGACGTAGGCTGGGCGTCATTGGTCTCGGTGCTATCGGCGTCAAAGTGGCCAATGCCGCGCGCGCATTGGGCATGAGGGTGCTCGGCTACGATCCGACCATCACCGTGCGTGCCGCCTGGGCGCTGGAATCGGATGTCGAACAGGCGCTATCCGTCGACGATCTGGTAGCGCGCTCGGACTTCATCACCTTTCATGTGCCCCTGACCGACGCGACGCAGAGCATGATCAATGCCGATCGAATAAGGTTGATGAAGCGGCACTCGGTCTTATTGAACTTTGCGCGTAACGGCATCATTGACGATGAGGCGGTAGTGGCCGCTTTGGACAGCGGTCATCTGTATGCCTACGTCTGCGATTTCCCGAGTAATCTGCTGAAGTGTCACCCGCGAGTTATCACCCTGCCACACCTTGGTGCATCCACGGCAGAGGCTGAAGAGAACTGTGCGGTCATGGTGGCCGATCAGGTGCGGGACTGGCTGGAAAATGGAAACGTCTCCAACTCGGTGAATTTTCCCGAGATCTCTCTGCCACGGACCGAAGACGGCTTCCGCATCGCAGTGGTCAACAGCAACGTGCCAAACATGCTCGGCCAAGTCTCGACCGATCTGGCCGAAGCGAGTCTAAATATCATCGACATGCTGAACAAATCGCGCGGGGAGATCGCGGTGACGCTGATCGATGTCGACCGCGCGCCGTCGGACCAGGCCATTCAACGGATTACCGAGATAGACGGCGTCCTGTCGGTGCGATGCCTGGGTTGCGAATAGGGATTGTCGCTCATAGGTGCTGATATGAGGGCGGCGGCGCTAGCAGGTATGATGCAGTTTCCGGTCTGACGCAATAGGCGGGTTGAAGGTCTGGAATGAGCGAAGAACAGCAACTGGCCGCGATACGCGATCGTATCGACGATATCGACCGGCAGCTTCACGATCTGCTGAACGCGCGTGCGCTGGCCGCGCAGGAGGTGGCGAAAATCAAGCTGGCCGCCGATACCGAGGTCTTGTTCTACCGTCCCGAGCGCGAGGCGCAAGTGCTGCGCGCCATCAAGGCGCGCAATCAGGGGCCCTTGGACAGCGAAGCGGTGGCACGGTTGTTCCGCGAGATCATGTCGGAATGTCTGGCGCTGGAGCTGCCGCTGAAGATTGGCTTTCTCGGACCCGAGGGCACCTTCACTCAGGCGGCCGCGCTGAAGCACTTTGGTCATGCGGTCAGCACGTTACCACTGGCCGCGATATCGGATGTCTTCCAAGAGGTGGAGAGCGGCGGCTGTCACTACGGGGTAGTGCCGGTCGAGAATTCGAGTGAGGGTGTGGTCAGCCATACCCTCGATATGTTCCTGAACTCGCCATTGCAGATATGCGGGGAAGTGAGTCTGCGCATTCACCACAATCTGCTGGGCCAGACGTCCGATCTCAGCAACCTGAAAACCGTATATTCGCATCAGCAGTCATTGGCACAGTGTCGTGGCTGGCTCGATCGTCATCTGCCATTTGTCGAACGCGTGCCCGTCGGCAGCAACGCCGAAGCAGCCAAGCGTGCCAAGCAGGCGGAGCACAGCGCGGCGATCGCCAGCGCGATGGCGGCCGAATTGTATGGCCTCCAGGTGATGGCGCCGAACATCGAGGATGATGCCGGCAACACGACGCGTTTCTTGGTCATCGGCCAACAGTCGGTGCCTCGCTCGGGTGACGACAAGACCAGCCTGTTGCTGTCGACGCGCAACGAGGCAGGAGGGCTGTACCGGCTGCTGGCCCCGCTCGCTGAGCACGGCATCAGCATGACGCGGATTGAATCGCGGCCGTCGCGCCGCGGCAATTGGGATTACGTCTTCTTCGTCGACATCAAAGGCCATCGGGCGGACGAACAGCTCGCTCCTGCACTGCAAACGCTCAGGCAGCAGGCGGGGATGTACAAAGAGCTGGGCTCTTATCCCAAGGCGGTGGTTTGATTGGCTAATCGTTTTCTCGATATCGCAGCTCCTGGGCTCGCCCAACTCCGACCCTATGTGCCGGGCAAGCCACTCGCCGAGCTCGAGCGGGAACTGGGTATTACCGGCTCCATCAAGTTGGCGTCCAATGAGAATCCGCTTGGCCCCAGTCCGCGTGTGCGGGCGGCGCTGGCCGCTGAGATGGATGCCCTGACGCGCTATCCGGACGGTGGCACCTATGTCTTGCGCACTGCGCTGGCGGACCATCACGGCGTTTCTCCGGCCTGCGTGACGGTCGGCAACGGCTCCAACGACGTACTGGACATGATTGCGCGCGTATTTCTGTGGCCAGGGCGCGAAAGTCTGTTTTCACAATATGCCTTCGCGGTATACCCGCTCAGCAGCACTGCTGTCGGTGCCACGCTGCGGGTCGCTCCCGCCGCGAACTTCGGTCATGACCTTGCCGCGATGCAGGCAATGATTACCGATAAGACGGCCGTTGTCTGGATCGCCAACCCGAACAACCCGACCGGTACCCGGTTGACGGCCGCGCCGCTGCGGGCGTTTATCGAGGCCGTCCCGGCGAATGCGATCGTCGTGGTAGACGAGGCCTACTTCGAGTATGTGCACGCTGAAGACCACCCCGATGTCAGCCAGTGGTTGGGTGATTTTTCCAACTTGGTCGTCACACGGACGTTCTCCAAGACCTACGGGCTGGCCGCGTTGCGCATCGGTTATGGCGTGTCGCATCCAGACATTGCGGATCTGTTGAATCGTGTGCGCCAACCGTTCAATGCCAACAGCTTTGCCCAGGCGGCGGCCCTGGCCGCGTTAGGCGATCATGACTATATCCAGCGATCGGTGGCCCTCAATGACGCCGGGATGCACCAGCTGGTGGAAGGTGTCGAAAGTCTTGGTCTGAATTACATCCCATCGTCGGGGAACTTTCTCGCCATAGACCTCGGTCGTGATGCCGGACCGGTGGATCAGGCGCTGCTGCGCCTGGGCGTGGTGACCCGTCCCATCGCCACCTATGGACTGCCTAACCATTTGCGCGTGAGCGTCGGAATCGGCGATGAAAACGCGCGCTTCCTCGATGCGCTGGAGCAGGTGCTTTGAGCGTAGGGATCGGCACCTTGGCGGTAATAGGCGTCGGATTGATCGGCGGTTCACTGGCGCGCGCGTTGCGCGCCGCAGACTATGTGGAGGAAGTCATTGGCTGCGGCCGCAGCAAGGCCAACCTCGAGGAGGCCGTGGCGCTCGGTGTGATCGATCGTTACACGCATGATGCCGCCGCCGCCGCGGCCGATGCGGATGTGGTCTTTCTTGCCGTGCCGCTCGGCGCGATGCGTGAGGCCTTTGCCGCAATATTCAACACCCTGCCTGCGCATGCGCTGGTTACCGATGCCGGGAGCGCCAAGGGCAGTGTGGTTGCCGATTGTCGGGCGGCGGCGCCGGCGTTGCTGCCGCGCTTCATTCCCGGCCATCCGATCGCCGGTACCGAAAAGAACGGCGTGGCGGCCTCCTTGGCAGACCTCTACCAGCAGCGACGCGTAATCCTGACGCCGCTCGAGGGCAATAGTCCGGAGGCCGTGGCGCGCGTGCGAGAGATGTGGCAGGTCTGTGGCGCCGAGGTCAGCGAGATGTCCGTGGCGCATCACGATGAGGTCCTGGCTGCGACCAGCCATCTGCCGCATATGCTGGCCTTTGGCCTGGTGGATATGCTGGCGAGGTTGAAGGCGAACGACGAGATATTTCGTTATGCCGCCGGTGGGTTCCGTGATTTCACCCGAATCGCCTCGAGCAATCCCGTGATGTGGCGAGACATCTGCATCGCCAACCGCAAGGCGCTCGGACCAATGTTGGCCGGCTTCGCCGAAGAGATGAATGAACTCGCATTGCGCATCAATTCCGCGGATGCCGATGCCCTGCTGGCGATTTTCGAGCGCGCAAAGGCGGCGCGAGACCGTTATGTCGATGGCCTTTAAGCTGCACGCGAAGTTCATTTAAGCACATGTTTTTTCAGCAAATACTTGTCTTTTTGAACGCCTGCGATTAGCCTTTCCGCCCGTTATCTGAGAAGGATTCGATATTGGCCTCCAGCGACCTCCATTTCCTGGCCAGCCCTGGTGGCCGGCTGCACGGCACGCTACGTGTCCCAGGCGACAAGTCGATATCACATCGTTCCATCATGCTCGGCGCGCTCGCCGAAGGCGTTACCCGAATCCGTGGTTTCCTGGAGGGCGAGGATAGTCTCGCGACACTGCATGCCTTTCGTGCCTTGGGGGTTGCGATCGAGGGACCAGAGGATGGCCGCGTCACCGTCCATGGCGTAGGCATGCATGGGTTGCAGGCACCGGCCGCGCCGTTGGATCTTGGCAACTCGGGGACATCTATGCGTTTGATGTCGGGGTTGCTGGCGGGGCAGGGCCTGGACGTCACGCTGGTCGGTGATGCCTCTTTGTCGCGACGACCGATGCGCCGGGTCATCGACCCCCTGGTGGCCATGGGCGCGCGGATCGAGACGGCCGAGGGTGGCACTGCGCCGTTGCATATACGGCCGGTCGAGCGGCTGCAGGGGATCGACTATCGCATGCCGGTAGCCAGTGCCCAGGTAAAGTCATGCCTGTTGTTGGCGGGCATGTATGCGCAGGGTGATACCTGTGTCCGCGAGCCGGCACCGACCCGCGACCATACCGAGCGCATGTTGCAGGGATGCGGTTACCCGCTGCGGCGCAAAGGCCAAACCGTCTGCCTGTCTGGCGGTGGCCGTCTGCGGGCCTGCGATATCGATGTGCCGGCCGATATCTCATCGGCGGCGTTCTTCCTGGTGGGCGCCAGCATTGCCAGGGATTCGGATCTGTTGCTCGAGCATTTAGGGATGAACCCGACGCGCGACGGTGTGATCAACATCTTGCGCCTGATGGGTGCCGATATTCAGGTACTGAATCTGCGCGAGATAGGCGGCGAGCCGGTGGCAGACCTGCGCGTGCGTTCGGCGGCGTTGCACGGCGTTCGTATCCCGCGCGATCAGGTCCCGCTGGCGATCGATGAATTCCCGGCGCTATTTGTCGCTGCCGCCTGCGCGGAGGGTGAGACGGTGTTGACCGGGGCCGAAGAGCTCCGGATCAAGGAGTCGGATCGAATTCAGGCGATGGCCGACGGATTGCAGACGCTCGGCGTCGCCGCACACCCGACGCCAGACGGCATTGTGATTCAGGGCGATTCGAAGATCAGCGGTGGAACCGTGCACAGCCACGGCGATCACCGCATTGCGATGGCCTTTGCCATCGCCGCCTTGCGCGCCGATCGGGAGATCGCAATCACCGATTGTGCGAATGTGAATACCTCGTTTCCCGGTTTCGTCGAGCTGGCGTGCGAGGCCGGTCTGCGCGTGGCGGCCGCGCATGGCTGATCGGGTGCCGATTATCACCATCGACGGACCAAGTGGATCCGGCAAAGGGACGGTTTCCCGACGCGTTGCCGATCGGCTGGGCTGGCGGTTGCTCGACTCCGGCGCCCTTTATCGGCTGGTCGGTCGTGCCGTGGCACAGGCCGGCATAGGATTTTCGAACGAAAATAAAATCAGTGAAATAGCGTCAAAACTTAATGTCGAATTCAAGGACGGAAGGGTATGGCTGGACGCTATCGAGGTGACCGACCTCATCCGCACCGAGACGGCCGGAAGCAACGCCTCGAAGGTGGCGGCTATGCCAGGGGTGCGCGCCGCCTTGCTCGACTGGCAGCGCGGGTATGCGCAGCCGCCCGGCCTGGTTGCCGACGGCCGTGACATGGGAACCACGGTCTTTCCCGCGGCCGAGGTAAAGATTTTCTTGACCGCCAGCGCGGAAGAACGGGCCCAAAGGCGCTATAAGCAGTTGAAAGAAAAAGGATTGCCTGCTAACCTCGCCGCCCTTACGGCAGATTTGAAAGAACGCGATGCACGGGATCGCGGACGAGCGGTGTCGCCGCTGGTGGCGGCCGCCGATGCCGTCGAAATCGATTCGACGGCGCTGCGTATCGACGACGTGGTGGAACGGGTGTTGCGGCAGGCTCGTCGCTGCTTCGCGACACTGACCTGACGGACTGCCGTCAGTTAACTGGGTTGCCCGGAATGGCCGGGTGGTCTGACCGAAACTTGACAAATCCGGATTGGTTTAGCCACCGGTACTAGGGTCCGCTCAGTGTGGATCGGGAATCATTAAATGTCTGAAAGCTTTGCCGAGCTCTTTGAACAGAGCCTCAACAACACCAACCTCCAGCCCGGCGCCATCGTCATTGGCACCGTTGTCGCCATCGAGAACGACGTCGTGATCGTCAACGCGGGCCTGAAATCCGAGGGTGTCATTCCAAAGAGCCAGTTCACGGACTTCGACGGAAACGTAGAGTGCGCGGTCGGTGACCAGGTGGAGGTCGCCCTGGACGCCGTCGAAGACGGTTTTGGGTCCACCCGGCTGTCGCGCGAGAAGGCCAAGCGCCACCACGCCTGGCACAAGCTTGAAAAGGCGTTCGAGGCAGAGGAAATCGTGGTCGGCCGCATCAACGGCAAGGTCAAAGGGGGCTTCACCGTCGAACTCGACCAGATTCGCGCGTTCTTACCCGGCTCGCTGGTCGATGTCCGCCCGGTGCGGGACACGTCCTACCTGGAAGGCAAGGACCTCGAATTCAAGGTGATCAAACTCGATCAGAAACGCAACAACGTCGTGGTGTCACGACGCGCGGTGGTCGAGCAGGAGTACAGCGAAGACCGCGAGAAGTTACTGGAGAACCTGCAGGAAGGGCAGGAGGTCAAGGGTGTGGTCAAGAACCTCACTGACTATGGCGCGTTCGTCGACCTCGGCGGTATCGACGGCCTGCTGCACATCACCGATATGGCCTGGAAGCGTGTGAAGCATCCCTCGGAGGTAGTTGAGATCGGCGACGAGATCGACGTCAAAGTGCTCAAGTTCGACCGCGAGAAGATGCGCGTCTCGCTCGGCCTTAAACAGATGGGCGAAGATCCGTGGGAGAACATCACACGTCGCTACCCGGAGAGCACGCGTCTGTTCGGCAAAGTCACCAACATCGCCGACTATGGCGCCTTCGTCGAAATCGAGGACGGCGTCGAAGGCCTGGTGCATGTCTCAGAGATGGATTGGACCAACAAGAATGTGCACCCAAGCAAGGTAGTACAGCTCGGCGACGAGGTGGAAGTCGTGGTGCTGGATATCGATGAAGAGCGTCGTCGCATATCGCTTGGCATGAAGCAGTGTCAGGCCAACCCATGGGACGACTTCTCGCAGAAGTTCAACAAAGGCGATCATGTCAGTGGTGTCATCAAGTCAATCACCGATTTCGGGATCTTCATTGGCCTGGACGGCGGCATCGACGGCCTGGTGCACCTGTCCGATATCTCTTGGGACGATACCGGCGAGGCAATGATCCGAAACTACAAGAAGGGTCAGGAGCTCGAGACAGTAGTTCTGGCGGTAGATCCAGAGCGCGAGCGCATCTCCCTGGGCATCAAGCAGCTGGACAAAGATCCGATCTCGAGCTTTCTGGCAACCCATGAGAAGGGCACCATCGTCAAAGGTACGGTTCAGGAAGTCGATGCCAAGGGGGCCGTCATTGCGCTGGCCGATGGTGTCGAGGGCTACCTACGCGCATCCGAGTTGTCACGCGATCGGGTAGAGGATGCCCGTGTCGTGCTGAAGGAAGGCGACAGCATAGACGCAAAGTTCATGGGCGTCGATCGCAAGAACCGCACGATCAGCCTGTCGATCAAGGCCAAGGACTACGAAGAAGAGAAAGCAGCGATCGCCACCTATTCGAGCGATGCCGCCAGTGCGGGCACTACGGCGTTTGGTGATCTGTTGAAAGACCACCTTGACGCCAACAAAGAATAAGCGGTCGCGGGATCGCATAATCGATGACGGCGGCCGCGGCCGCCCGATTCATTTGAGACTGGCAGGGTTCAAATGACCAAATCGGAACTGATCGAAGTCATTGCGCGGGAGCAGAGCCATCTGGCCTATCGTGACGTCGAGCTCGCGGTCAAGTGCATGATCGAGCAGATGAGCCAGGCGCTGGCCTCTGGTGAACGCATTGAAATCCGCGGTTTCGGTAGCTTCTCGCTGCATTTTCGGCCGCCGCGGATGGGCCGCAATCCCAAGACTGGAGACTCGGTTGAGCTGAGCGGCAAATATGTGCCGCACTTCAAACCGGGTAAGGAACTGCGTGAACGCGTAAACGAGAAGTTCGAGATCGAATTGGCGACACAGCGCGAGGGCCATGGTTGATCTGGCCTGCGCGCCTTGCAACTTTGCATCAACGCCGGCGTTTGCCGGCTTTGTTTTGCGCGGGATTCCCGCCATATGTCTCCATGGGCTAATCACCGGCCTGCTTCGCGGGGAGTCTGGGGCGTAACTGATCGCGAAACACAATATTGTCTGCGGGCGGGCGGTCGCCGGATTCTCCACGCGTGCCACCGTGCTGGGGGCGACGCTCACCGACCTGTGTTTTGCCCTCTGACAGACGTTCGCCGGCCGCAAGCAGAGATTGGTGGAGATCCCGGCTATAGTCCAGCCGATGGACTCGCGGCTGCTGCGCCTGCGTCGTCCGCACCCACAGCAGGATATCGCCGCGCTGCTCAGTCATCGGTCTTGGCTCGCTGACATCAAAGGCGACCAGCTCGAAACGCTTAGGTAGCGGTGCCTCCGTCGGCCAGCCCTGCATGCCCTTCAGCAGCACGTAATGACCTACGTAAAAAAACGGCAGTGCAACCAGAATCACGATGATCAGCCAGCGCGGTCGCCGGCCCTCGGCTGCAACGAATAGACCGACTAGCGCCAACGGGACGACGTAGAGCAGCGAAATCAGGGATTCCACAGGCTAGGGGCCGGGCTCGAGTGCATAGGGTGTGAGCCTTTTTTGGAGTTGATTCAAGCCCTGTATGTGGCCTTTTTGATCCAGGGTAAAACGAACCACCGTTTGTTCGATGTCCTGAGCGGCCAACAGGACCTTGCGCACGAAGACCGTCTGCAGCGTCGGATTGACCTTCTCCACTTTCACCAAGGCCTCCACGCCGTTGGGTTGGGCCGCCGTGTAGTAATAGAGATTGACGGTGTACTCGCCGGGGATCACGCCGCGAATCGTGACCACTTCCTGGTTGATCGGGTAAACGAGCTCTCTGCCGTCGACGATGATGGTGTCGTTGATTTCGCCGCGATCATCGCGATCGAGGTGCAGCCAGCCGGCGTCCTTGCGAAGGTAGGACACGGTCTCGCCGATGGGGTCCTCTACCCAGAGATCGATGTCGTCTGCCAGCAGCTCCGGCCAGGTCACAGAGATGATGTATTCCGCTTTGAGGTTGATCCGTCCCTTGCGCGCCTCCGGGTTCATGAACATCACCGAGACCAGGAACAGAAACGTGAATCCGAGCAGGGCGTTGAACAAGAGGTCGATGAAAGGATCGGTTGACCGGGAATGCCTCGAGCCTCGGCGACGCATGCCAGACCTCAAGCCTCGGTCAAGCGGCGCAGCTCGGCCGTGAAGTGAACCTCGGACAGCTCGATGATCTCGGCCATCAGGTGATCGACCGCGCCGTCGAGTAGTCGATACTGAAACCCCAGCAGAATACCTGCGCCCAGACCCGTCAGTGTGGTGTAGAGCGCCACACGCATTCCGCCGCTCATATCGGTAAGTAACTGCTGCAACACCTGGACATCGACGCTAGGCACCTGAGCCACCGAGCTGAGCATAAAAATAAAACCGATCACGGTCCCCAACAGCCCCAGACGGATCATCAGATCAGCGAGGAACCAGCCCGTCTCGTGGCCGCGACCCAGTACCTGCTCCAACCGCTCCAGAAGCAGTTCCTGACGGCACAGTGTTCCGTGCTGAATCGTCTTGTTGGCCAACAGCAGCAGGTGGTGATGCGCGTAAGAATCGGCGTGGTCTTCGGTGCAAAAGCGCAGACCCGTCGCAGGGTCGTTGACAAACAGTGGCTGGTCTTGGCGCGCACGCAGCGACATGTCCATAGCGATGCATAACTGTCTGCCTAGAAACCGCGCGCGCCGTCCGGCGTCGAGACTCGTGAGTAAGAACAGCGCGAGGATGACGCCTGAAAGATAGCTTTCGTCAGTGCGCAGCAGCTGGTCGACCAGTCCATTGCGGTAAGCAACGAAGCCGCCGAATACGACGATGCCGAAGAATATCAGCCAGCGATAAAAGGCGCGGTAAGCGCCGGCGCAGCGGGTCATGACCGGCAGCGGCCCCGATTGGCGAACCAGGCTAAGGAGTATAAACAAACGCCTTGCAGCGCAGCGCCTTGTTCAGAATTCGTGTTGTCGACCGACCCGCGCCGGTTTTTTGCTCGCGTCCCGGGCGGACTTCACCGCCACTCTCAGCGTGCTAAACAGCACCCCAGGGAGGCGAATTCAGCTCCACCCGGGTGGGGGTATCCGAACCCGACATTAGAGGGCGGGCGAACTTCATGCACTGAATGCCAGGGCACACAGATAAGCGGTCAAGGCCGCAAAGAATACGCTGATCTCGAACAGGGACCGTGAGCGGCTGCGGCGCAGCGCCACGTTGAAATCCATAATACTGTCTATCTTGGGACCGTTCAGGTCACGCATGAAATACCGGCTGGGTTGCATCCCTGGATCCTCCAAGAGGTTTTCTTTTGGTTCTCCAGAATAGTAGCAGCGATAGAGAACAAAGCAAGAACGTAATCTCGGCTAATCGATGTTTTTATATTAGTACGTGATTATGTCATTGCATGGTTTTATACTAATCCCGCAACCGATCAAGGGGATTACTCGTGAATCGCAAACTCGTCGACCAGTGCGTGGAGAATCTGTGTGAGAAGGGCTGCCAGGCGGTCTGGTCTGACATAAGGGCATTGGAAGCGGGCGAGGCATTGTCTGAGGTCGAGGGTCTCTCGAGCTCAGAGCGAACGGCCGTAATCTCTGAATTGAAAGCGGTGATGTCCGTTTACGAGGGGCATTGCAGGCCGACGCAGGACCGCGACGTCGAGCGACCCCGATCTGACGCCCGATCGAGCGTCGTGTCATCCCACAGCCAACCAGCGCGGGATCGTTGAACGCCACGGAATACAACTCCGCCGAGCCGCCTTGCGGCCCGGCAACTGACTTGTCACGCCTTCCGGGCCCGTTCAGACTCGGGGTTTGACCGAGCGTAATTTCCCGTCCCATGCGTGTCGCTTTGCGTGTCCAGGCCCGATCTTTGCGCGGACTGCGCGAGGGTATACCGAACCTATTACGGCTATTCGGCGAGTACCAAGTGCGAGCGAGCTTTTTCTTTCCGCTCGGGCGCGATCTGTCGGGTCGGCATCTGCGAAAGACCTGGCGCGAGAGGCAACTGCTGGGCTGGCCCGCGCTCGCCTATGGGACCCTATTGGCAGCCCCGTCGTTGAGCATGGTAGCCGCAGGCCTGATGGTGTCGGCGCGCGGCGAGGGCCATGAGGTGGGCTTGTGCGGCCTGTCGCCACAACGCTGGGCCGACCAGCTGGCCTACGCCGATGACCCTTGGGTCGAGCAGCAGGGCGAAGCCCTGTGGACGCGTTATCTCGGCCTCGGCGGTGAGACGCCGTGCGCGCTGGCGACACCGAACTGGCAGGTCCATCCGGGCCTGCTGCGCGGATTGTCGGCCAGCAGATATCGCTACTCGACGCTGACGCGGGGTCGCTATCCGTACTATCCGGTCCTGCAGGGTGTCCGTTCGGCGATTCCGGAGATTCCGACGACGCTGCCGACGGCCGATGAATTGCTGTGCCAGCCAGGGGTCTCGAGCGACAATGTCCACGAGTATCTGTATGCGGAAAGCCGGCATTTGTTGCCGGCCGGGCATGTGTATGCGGTCAGCGCCGAACGCGAGGGGCTGGATTTGCTGCCGTTGATGGAGAAGTTGCTGGTGATGTGGCGCGGACAGGGGGGCTCGATCCGCACCCTGGGCGATGCCCTCGGCGGCGTCGATACGGATAGTCTGCCCCATCACCAGGCGGGTTGGGGTGCCGTCGCGGGGGGCCAGGGTCAGGTGGCGATGCAGAGTATCCAGGTGCCGGCATGAATCGACAGCCGCGCAGCACCAACGCCCAGTTACGCGGTACGGTCTATGTCGCAGCATCGTCGATCCATGGGACAGGCGTATTCGCGGCGCGCAAGCTCGCGAAAGGCGAATACATCGGCACCTTCCACGGACCTGCGGTGCGCCGCGATGGCATGTATGTCCTTTGGGTATACGAACAGGGTGGCGACGCGGATCCGGTCGGTCGTAGCGGGAGGAACATGCTGCGCTACCTCAATCATTCATCGCCATGCAATGCGGTGTTCGATGGTTTCGACCTGTATGCCCGGCGCGCGATTGCCCATGACGCCGAGATCACCATTGACTATGGTGAGGCGCAATGAGGCCTCAAGGTGGTTGTCGCGCTGCTTTCGGTGGCCGATCGGCGAACAATCCCGGCGCCTTCGGTCCATCGGGGGCCTAACCTTGGCTGATAGCGATTCCAGCGACCGCCTGTATGCCGGTGATACTTCACCGGCGGGCGGTTTTGTCTTCGATGACGCCGTCGCAGCGGTATTCCCCGACATGATCAAACGCTCGGTACCCGGGTATGCGGCGATCATCCAGATGATCCAGTTACTGGCCGAGCGTTATGCACATCCGGGCAGCGCCCTGCTCGATCTCGGGTGTTCGCTGGGCGCTTCGACAGTTGCCCTCGCCGCGGGTAGTGCGGGCAGGAACTGCCAGGTGGTGGGCGTCGATAATGCGCCCGCGATGTTGTCACGTGCCCAGTCTATGTTGTCTGCGCGGTATCCGCAGATACAGTGGTTGTGCGCAGATGTGCGCGAGGTGACGATCGAACGGGCATCGGTGGTGGTATCGAACTTCACACTGCAGTTCCTGCCGCCAGGCGATCGGCTTGCGCTATTCGAGCGCGTCCATGCGGGCCTGACCGAGGGTGGCATCCTGATCTTGTCGGAGAAGATTGCCGGCGCCGATGAATCTGCCGACCGGCTTCTGACAGAGATGCATCATGCCTTCAAGAGCGCCAACGGCTACAGCGATCTCGAGATAAGTCGAAAGCGCAATGCGTTGGAGAATGTCCTGATACCTGAGACGTTGTGCATCCATGAGAAACGCCTACGCCAAGCCGGCTTTGCGCGCATCGATCTATGGTTTCAGTGCTTCAATTTTGTGTCGCTGGTGGCGCGGAAATGATCGACGCCGAGTCGCTCCGGCAGATGCTGCTGACGGAGAGACTGGATCCCTGGGCGGAACAGATTGCGCATCAGTTGGATCTGGCCTTGAATCTTGCGCCGCACGGTGACTGGGCGCGGTGGAACAGGGCGCTGAACGGATTGCCAAGCCTGGGCAAGGGGACGGTCGACTGCCACGATGGCGCGATAGGCCTCAACCCTGATGCGGTGATGTCGGCAGATGCGCGCGAAGCCCTGTTGCAGGCCTTGCGTGCATTGCGTCCGTGGCGAAAAGGGCCATACCGGATCGCTGACGTCGTACTCGACACCGAATGGCGGTCCGACTGGAAGTGGGAACGTGTACGCTCGAGCCTCGCGCCGTTGTCCGGGCGGCTGGTGCTCGATGTGGGATGCGGCAACGGCTACCATTGTTGGCGAATTGCCGACGCCGGTGCGCGGCGGGTAATCGGAATCGATCCCATGGCGCTGTTTCTGGCCCAGTTCCTCGCCATCCACAGGCTGCTGGCGCCGATGTCTCCCGACCTTGCAGGACGGGTGCATTTGTTGCCGCTGGGTATCGAGGCCTTACCGGCCGGTATGGCCCGCTTCGACACGGTGCTGTCGATGGGGATTCTGTATCATCGGCGCTCGCCGATTGATCATCTGCTCGAGCTGCGGGGCGCACTCCGGCCAGGCGGCCAACTGGTACTCGAGACCCTGGTGATCGAGGGTGGGGATGATCAGCTCCTGGTGCCGGCCGGCCGCTACGGCAAGATGCGCAACGTCTCGTTCATCCCTACCGCGGGGATGCTGCAGACTTGGCTGAAACGATGCGGATTCCGCGCTGTCCAACTGGTTGACGTCACCGCTACGACGGTAGACGAGCAACGGACGACGGCGTGGATGACGTTCGAGTCTCTTGCAGATTTTCTCGATCCCGCCGATAAGCGATTTACGGTCGAGGGGTACCCTGCACCACGGCGAGCAGTCCTGATTGCGGAGGCCTGACCTATCTGCCGAGGAGGAAGGCACAATGACGGCGAAACCGAAGTTTTTTGTCGGACAGATCATTTTTCACAATCGCTTTAATTACCGTGGCGTGGTGGTGGACGTGGACGCCAGCTTCCAAGGGTCCCAGGCATGGTATGACCAAGTTGCTCGCTCGCGCCCGCCGAAAGACCAACCCTGGTACCGCGTCGTGGTCGACGGCGGCGATCACCAGACCTATGTCGCCGAGCGCAACCTCGAGGCCGCACCGGATACGGCGCCGGTATCCAATCCTGCGCTGGCCGAACTGTTCACCGGCTATCGGGACGGCGTGTACCAACACCAGACGCATTGACAGGCTGTGAGGCATAAAAGACGCGCGGGATGGGGGATCCCGGCAGGCTAGGTGCTGCGTCGCCTAAGAAAGCGATATGCAGGTCAGCGTCCCAGCCGTTGATTCACCGTGTCTCGCCATAAAACACGTTCTTCCCGGGACCAGTCCTGGCGTTGCCCGGGCGGCGCGTCATCGGCCGTATCTGCTGGACGCGAGGTAGTCTCCTTGGACGCGGGGTCCTCGGGGCTTTGCGCCAGCGCAAACCACAGCATCAGCCCGAAAGCGGCTGCCAGAATGACGATTCGAGCGAGACCCTGCATCGTGTCTCCTTGCGCACCGGATAAATTGTAGCCAATGATCAACTGTGCGGTTTTGGCAGGTTGTTGAAATTCGCTGCCCAATTCGGAACATAGTGATCGGCAGCGAAGGACGAAAGCAGCCACGATCCCCGGACTTGATATTCAGCGAGATGCGCCATTTAGCAAAGTGAGCGTGCGGTCAAACCAGCGCGATCGGCCTCGCCGCTCTCGCGTCAAGCGGCTGTCGATCCATTCAGTGATAACGCCGCATCTGACCGACCAGGACCCCCTGGATCTGCACCCTGTCGGGGCTGAAGTGCATCGCTGAAAGGCTGTTGTTGGCCGGGTGGAGCACCACCTCACTCGCACGCTGCTCGAGGCGCTTGAGCGTGGCTTCCTCGCCGTCCACCAGTGCGACCACGATCTCGCCATTGCGCGCATGGTCCCGATGTTCGATCACGACCCAGTCACCGTCGAGGATGCCTTCCTCGATCATGGAATCGCCGCGCACCTCGAGCACGTAGCAGGGGTTGGCCGTGCGCAGCTGTGTCGGCACGTGGATAGTCTCCGGGTTGGCGATGGCCTCAATCGGCTGCCCGGCGGCAATGTAGCCGTAGAGGGGCAGCGCGTCACCATCGTCGATCACCTCCGGCTGCTCTTCTGCCAGGCGTATGCCGCGCCGCAGATTGTTCATTGGTTCGACCAGTCCCGCGTCGATCAATGCCTGGATCTGTTTGTGTAGAGAGCCGCGCGATCTCAGGCCCAGGGCGTCACACAGCTCATCCAGCGTCGGCGGATGGGGGAAGTCGGCCAGGTGAGCCTGCAGGTAGTCAAAAATCTCTTGCTGACGCCTGGTCAATGTCGGCGGGACCATGCTGTTCTCCAGGTGTTGTCGTGAAGTTCTTTATCTGTTCTATACTGGGCGTGATTATAGAACATCAAGAGAACTTTGCCATGGCCGCGTTCCCCCAACCTGCGCAGACCCTGCCGACCGACCCGGTCGATCGCCTCGCCCGGCGCCTGCAGGCCAAGTATGCCGACAGGATCTGCGCCGAACTGACGCTGTCGGCGACCGAGGCGCGGTTGGAGGCATTGCCTCAGAGTCTGGATGAGCGCCTGCGCAGGGCACTGCACGGACGCGCCATCGAGCGTCTGTATTCGCACCAGGCCGAGGCCTGGCGACTAGCGGAACAGGGGCGGCATTTCGTGGTGGTCACGCCGACGGCCTCGGGCAAGACCCTCTGTTACAACCTGCCGGTGCTGCAGGCCGTCTGTCAGGCTCAGGGCAAGTCCCTGTATCTGTTCCCGACCAAGGCGTTGGCGCAGGATCAGGTCGCCGAGCTGCTTGCCTTGAACCAGGCCGGCGGACTCGGGGTACGTGCGTATACCTTTGACGGCGACACCCCGGGGGATGCGCGCAAGGCGGTGCGTACGCGCGGCGATATCGTGGTCAGCAATCCCGATATGCTGCATCAGGCGATACTGCCGCATCACACCAAATGGGCGCAATTTTTCGAGGGCCTGCGGTACATTGTGCTTGACGAAATGCACACCTACCGCGGCGTGTTCGGGGCGCATGTGGCGAACTTGATCCGCCGCTTGAAACGTATTCTGGCGTTCTATGGCGCGTCGCCGCAGTTCATTTTCTGCTCGGCGACGATTGCCAATCCGGTGGAGCTGGCGACGGCGTTGCTGGGTGAGGAGGTGGCGGCGGTGACGCGCAGTGGTGCGCCGCGTGGCGAACGCCGCCTGCTGTTGTGGAATCCGCCAGTGATCAATCCCGATCTCGGCATCCGTGCGTCGGCGCGCTCGCAGACCAATCGGATCGCACGCCTGGCCACACGCGGCGGGCTGAAGAGCATTGTCTTTGCACGCTCGCGGCTGATGGTCGAGGTGCTTACCAAGTACCTGAAGGACGTGTTCGACAAGGACCCGCGGCGGCCACCTAGGGTATTTGCCTACCGCGGTGGTTATCTGCCCACCCAGCGTCGTGCGACCGAGAAGCGCCTGCGTGAAGGCAGTGTCGATTGCGTAATAAGCACGTCGGCGCTGGAGCTCGGCGTCGATATCGGCAGCCTCGATGTATGCGTGCTCAACGGCTACCCGGGCAGTATCGCGGCGACTTGGCAGCGGCTCGGTCGAGCCGGGCGGCGTAATCGGACCTCGCTGGGTGTCCTGGTGGCCGGTAGCGAGCCGCTCGATCAATACATCGTGCGGAATCCGGAGTTTTTTCTTGGCGCTTCGCCCGAGCATGCCCGCATCGATCCGGATCAACTGCTGGTGTTGCTCGATCATGTGCGCTGTGCAGCCTTCGAGCTGCCGTTTCGTGTGGGGGAGTCGTTCGGCACCAAGGCCCCGCTCGGCGAGTTCCTGCAGTATCTCGCGGATCAGGGCCTACTGCATCGGGAGGGCGATACCTGGCATTGGGCCAACGAGGCCTACCCGGCGAATTCCGTGTCGCTGCGCTCGGTGGCCGAGGGCAATTTTCTGGTTATTGACCGGGACAACGACGGTCGGCAGGTGATTGCCGAGGTCGACTACAGTTCCGCGCCGGAGACCCTGTACGAAGGTGCGATCTACATGGTCCAGGCCGCACCTTACCAGGTGGAGTCGCTCGACTGGGAGGGTCGCAAGGCCTATGTGCGGCCGACGCGGGCCGACTACTACACCGACGCCGTGGTCTACACGCGCCTGCGGATCCTCGAGCGCTTCGCCGAGCAGCTCTCGGCGAGGGCGCGGACCGCGCATGGCGAGGTGCATCTGGTGCGGCGTTTTGCGGGCTACAAGAAGATCCGTTACTACACCCACGAAAACATCGGCTACGGCAATATCAGCTTGCCCGACCAGGAGATGCACACCACGTCGGTATGGTGGGAGCTGAAGCCGGGTGAGCTGGAGCGGGTTCTGCCCTCTCGGCAGATGGCGCTGGACGGCTTTCTCGGCGCCGCCTATGCCATGCATCACGTCGCGGCGCTGCAGATGATGAGCGAGACCAGCGACCTGGGGCGCGCGGTCGGCGACGGTGACGGGCGCTGGTTTGCCACCCAGGGTGCTACCGGACGCGGGCAGATGCGAGACGTCTCCGGAGAGGAGCTGGCCCCCGATCATCAGGGCGTGTTTCGTCCCGCGGTATTCCTGTACGACAACTATCCCGGCGGCATAGGTCTGTCCGAGCCACTCTACCGCCGGCAGGCAGCAGTGATCGAAGGCGCGCTGGCGCTGGTCGAACGTTGTGACTGTCGCTACGGCTGTCCGGCCTGCGTGGGCCCGGTCCTGGCCAGTGACGAGGCGCGCGGCTATTCCCCACG
>JBATKF010000280.1:0-12898 GCA_049669185.1 Sedimenticolaceae bacterium
GTGGCCAGCGACAGCGCACAGGGGCAGGTCACCACGAGCACCGACAGCGTGACCGCAAAGGCCTGCTGCGGTGCATGCAGCCACCACCAGAGCGCAACGGCAGTGGCGACGATCAACAGCGCGCCGACGAACCAGCCGGCCACGCGGTCGGCCAGCCGTGCGACCCTCGGCTTCTCCGACTGCGCGCGATCCAGCAGCCGCACAATGGCGGATACCAGGGTGTCCTCGCCGACCTTGTCGACGGTTAGCTGCAGCGGACTTTCGACGTTCACACTGCCGCCGACCAGCTCGTCGCCGATCGCACGCGGTCGCGGCAGACTCTCGCCGGTGAGCAGCGACTCATCGACAGAGCTGCGTCCATCGACGACCCGGCCGTCGGCCGGAATGGTCTCGCCCGGTCTAACCAGCACCCGGTCGCCGGGTGCCAGCTCGGAGACCGCGACGACCTGCTCACCCGCGGCGGTCAGCCGGGTCGCAGTCGCCGGCAGCAGTTTGACCAAGGCCTCGGCCGCCTCGCCGGCCCTGTGACGGGCCCCCATCTCGAGGTAACGGCTGGTCAACAGAAAGAAGGCAAACATACAGACCGAGTCGAAGTAGACCTCGCTGCCATGGCTGATGGTCGACCATACGCTGGCAGCGAAGGCGCCCCCGATCGCCAGCGACACCGGCACCTCCATGCTGAGTTGGCGATGTCCCAGGTCCCGCCAGGCGGTGGTGAAGAAACCGGCGGCGGAATAAAAAACCACCGGCAGCGTCAGCAGCAGACTGACCCAGCGCATGAAGGTGCGCATGTCGTCGTCCATACCGCTGTAGTCGCCGGAGTACATGGCGATCGCCAGCATCATCACCTGCATCGCCCCGAGACCGGCGACCGCTAGGCGCCGCAGTGCGGCCGACTTTTCCTTCTTGTACAGCGTCTCCTGGCGGCCTGGATCGAAGGGGTGTGCGACATAGCCGATCTCGCCAATCGCCTTGAGGATGTCCGACAGATGGATCTGGCCGTCATCCCAGCGCACGCGCGCACGATGGGTGCTGTAGTTGACCGAAAAATCGAGCACCCCGGGCAGCGCGTTGACATGGCGTTCGTTCAGCCATATGCAGGCGGCGCAGGTGATGCCCTCCAGGATCAGCGAGGCGGTCTTGGTCGACGGCCCGTCGTCCTGCACGAAGCTGCGCTGTAGCGCAGGCTGATCGTAGAGTTCGAGACGTCGGAGCGCCTCGGGGATCAAGTCCTGTGGTTTGCGCGAGGGGGTCTCGCGGTGTTCATAGAATGAGGTCAGTCCGCCATCGACGATCGCCTGGGCGACCGCCTGGCAGCCATGGCAACACATCGGGCGCTTTTCACCATCGATGGTGACCGAATAATCGGCGCCATGAGGCACCGGCAGGCCGCAGTGAAAACAAGGTGCCACAGCCGCCACCCGGGTCAACCCGAATCCCGCTGAGGATCGACCGCGGTCTCGGCGCCGATCTCATGCACCGCGTCAGCGCGACGAATCTGCGGCACCAATTGCCAGAGCCGCTGTGGCCGCATCCCGGGGGTTGCGCAGTACACCGGATCGATTGCACAGGGCCTGCCGTTGCGAAGCCCAACACAAGACATGCGCGCAGAGGTCAGCCGATCAGCGCCATCAGATTTGGCACGTAGTGATCGACGAGAAGCAGTGCGAAGAGCGCCATCAGATAGGTTATGGAGAAGCCGAACGTCCGCATCGGCATGCGATCGTCATCGCCGCGATAGAGGCGCACCGCGTAGTACAAAAATCCGAGGCCGAGCACCATGGCGCCGCCCAGATAGAAGCCCCCGCTCATTCCGTAGCCATAGGGCAACAGCGTCACCACCAGCAACAGCACGGTATAGAACAGGATCTGCAGCCGGGTGAAATCTTTGCCGTGCGTCACCGGCAGCATCGGCATGTCGACCTTGCGGTATTCTTCCTCGCGGTGAATCGCCAGGGCCCAGAAATGCGGCGGGGTCCAGGCAAAAATGATCAGGAACAACAGCAGCGCCCCGGGATCGACACTGCCGGTCACCGCGGCCCAGCCCAACACCGGCGGTGCCGCCCCCGCCGCGCCCCCGATCACGATGTTCTGCGGCGTCGCTCGCTTCAGGTACATGGTATAGACGACGGCATAGCCGATAAGGGATCCAAAGGTCAGCAGCGCCGTCAGCGGATTGACCAGTAGCACCAGGACCAACATCGCGACGACACCCAGGGTGACGGCGAAAATCAGGGCCTCGCGACCATTCACCGCGCCCTGAGGCAGCGGACGGCCACGGGTGCGCCCCATGACCGCATCGATCTTCTGATCGACGACATGATTGATCGCTGCGGCAGACGCAGATGCCAGTCCGATCCCCAGGGTACCGAAGACGAAAACGTCCAGCGGCACCATGCCGGGTGAGGCCAGGAGCATGCCGACGACGGCGGTAAACACGATGAGCGCAACGACGTTGGGCTTGCACAGCGCCAGATAGTCGCGCCAATCGGCGGTTGTTGTCTTTAGTGCTGTTGTCGCCATAGTCGGTAATTCAGATAAATCATTGAGACCAGCAGCAGCGCCGCAACGCCATTGTGCGCCGTCGCCACGCCCAGGGGCAAATGCAGCAGCACATTGCCGATGCCGAGGGCAACCTGCACCAGCAACAGGCCGCCGACCAGCAGCGCCGCCCCCGTCATCGCCGCTCCGCTGCGCGCCACGGCGACCACCAGCCAGGCAAGATAAGCGAAGGTGACCAAGGCACCAATGCGGTGGGTGACGTGTATTGCCGTACGTGCCGGGTGCTCGAGCACGCCGTATTCGTAGTCTATGCCCAGGCCCCGCCACATGACAAAGGCCTCATCGAAGTCCATCTCCGGGATCCAGCTGCCGTGGCAGGTGGGGAAATCCAGGCACGCCAGCGCGGCGTAATTGGAACTCGTCCATCCGCCCAGTGCAATCTGCGCGGTAAGAATCACGATGCCGATGGCACCGGCCAGGCGCCACTGCCGCACGCTGCCGGCGGGCGGCATTTTGCGCGCCGTTCGCAGCGCCAACAGCACCAGTAGACCGAAAGTCGCGAAGCCGCCCAGCAGGTGCCCCATGACGACCACCGGTTTGAGCAGCAGCGTGACGGTCCACATCCCGAGTGCCGCCTGAAAAATCACCAACGCCAGCAGAAACGTCGGCAGCCACACCGGCTGCGCGGGATCGCGACGCCGGCGCACCCAGGACCAGATGGCGATCGCCAGGATGAACAGGCCCAGCGTACCGGCGAAATAGCGATGGATCATCTCCATCCAGCCCTTCTCCGGTTCCAGTGCGCGCTGTTCGAGGTAGGTCTTGTCGACCACCTGCTCCTCGCTTTGCGGTACTGTCAGGTGTCCATAGCACCCCGGCCAGTCCGGGCAGCCCAGGCCGGCATTCGTCAGGCGCGTATAGGCGCCCAGCACGATGACCACGAAGGCGAGGAAAGAGGCAAAGATGACGGTGCGGTGGTAGGCCATAACGTTTTATTCAACCGATCTGCGAGACCTTCAACAGCTTTCGCAGATCGTTCATCATCCCCTTGGTCGGCACCGAGAGATCGTAGAACATCATCAGATTACCCAGGGGATCGACCAGGAAGTACTGTTCACCCTCGGCGCCGAAACCCTCGCCGCGAAAACGCGCGCGCAGCGTCTCGGCCCGATTATCGCCAACCACCCAGCGCAGATCGGCATGCTCTTGGGCGAGTCTGTCGCTCAGCGCCGCATCGGGGCGCTTTCCAAACACCAGCAGGCGTTGGACGCGCGATACGTCTTTGTTCATCGCCAGGCGGGTCTGCCGGGTCAAGTACAGCTGCTGCTGGCAGCGCTCACCGCAGGAGGCCCCGGGCGCGAACAACACGAACGTCCAATGGCCGCGCAGATCGGCATCCGTCAGGGGCGTCCCATCGGCGTTCACCAACCCGCTGACCGCCAATGGTCGCGCCGGCGACACCAGGGTGCCGGCGTTGGTCGTCGTATCGACGCCGGCATCCCCGACGTAGAGCCAGGCGAACAATGCCGACAGCGGCGCCAGCAGAAACAGCGCAAAGATCCCCAGCAGCTTGAGCCGGTTGCGGCGCACCAGGACCGGATCAGGTGCGAGCATGCCTGCCTCCATCATTGTCCCGTCTGCGTGTGTTCACGCCGATGTAGATGATCAGCAGGGCAACCGCAAGGCCGAACCACTGCACGGCGTAACCGAGGTGTTTTTCCGGGCCCATCTCGGGGATTGGAGACCAGTCGTATTGCAGGCCGCCGGGTTGCCCATCGTCGATCACCAGCGCATAGCGCAGCAGATCCATGTTGCGCGCCGCGCTCAGCGCAGCGATGTCGAGACTCTGCACCAACACCTTGTCTGCGACGCTTTGCAGGGGCACTTCACCGATCACCAGGCCGACCGAGGCGGGCGTGTCGAGTCGACCCGCCAGGGTCACCGGGCCCTCCGGGACCGGCAATATCGGCAGGAACTCGCGCGATGCCCCAACGGCGACCCAGCCACGGTTGATCAGCAGACGCGGCCGATTATCACCGGCCAGCTTAAAGGGGGTGAAGACATGGTAGCCAGGCTGCCCCCGATACACTCGGTTATCGAGTAGCCACTGCTGTTCGGCGACATACTGACCCTGGACCTGCGCCGGCCGGTATCGATCGGACTCTGCCAACAGCGCCTGCCCACGCAGGTCCAGCGGCGCCGTCGCTTCGCTCGCGGCACGCCGATCGACCAGGGACTGTTTCGCGCCCGCCCGCTCCGTCTGCCAAACCCCAAGCGCCAGTAATGCCGGAAACACCGCCATGAAGGCCAGCGTCGGCCACAGCGACGGCGCGAAGCGATAGGGGCCAAAGGTCAGCGTCGGGATCTGCATCTGAGGGGTACTGATATACTGCGGAATCTAAAGAGAGGAAAGCATCGTCGTGTGGATCAAGGTCGTCATTGCACTCGTGTTCATCGGTATCGTCGCCAGCCTCGCGTCCGGGCTGTTCTATCTGGTCAACGACAAAGGGGATTCACGCCGCACGCTGCGCGCGCTGACCGTGCGCATCGGCCTGTCGGTCGGCCTGTTCGTCTTCTTGATGATCATGATCGGTTTCGGTGTCATCGAGCCGCACGGCCTGTATCCGGAAAGGCCCGCAGTCGAGTCGAATCAGCAGTAGCCAATCCCTGAGGCGGTCGCGCCATGGCCGGGCCAGCCACTCGGCTGGCCCGGCCATGCGGCTATAGCACGTAAACGAAAATAAATAGTCCCAACCAGACGACGTCCACGAAGTGCCAGTACCAGGCGACGCCTTCGAACGCAAAGTGGCGCTCTGGCGAGAAGTGCCCTCTGGCCGCTCGCAGGGTGATGACGATAAGCATGATGGTCCCGATGGTCACATGCATGCCGTGAAATCCGGTCAGCATAAAGAACGTCGAGCCGTAGATACCGGACGACAGCTTGAGGTTCAGATCGCTGTAGGCATGGATGTACTCGTAGGCCTGCAGGGAAAGGAAGACAGAGCCGAGGATTACGGTCGCTATCAGCCAGAGTACGGTCTTGCCCTTGTCATTGGCCTTCAACGCCCAGTGCGATAGCGTAATGGTCACGCCGGAGGTCAACAGCAGCAGCGTGTTGATCGCCGGGATGCCCCAGGCGCCCATAGTCTGGAACTCGCCGCCGACATTGCCCGGGCCATTGGTCGGCCAGGACTCGCCGAAGCCGCGCCAGAGGTACTCGTGGGTGGAGAAGTCCTCACCGAGCAACCAGGGCACCGAGAGCACGCGCGCGTAGAACAATGCGCCGAAAAACGCGGCGAAGAACATGACCTCGGAGAAAATGAACCACATCATGCCCTGGCGGAACGAGCGATCGACCTGCTCGTTGTACATGCCCTTCAGGCCCTCGTTGATGACGGTGCCGAACCAGCCGAACATCATGAAGGCAATTAGGCCCAGCCCCACGAAGAGCATTATTTCGCCCGAGGCATTGCCATTGAACCAGTTCGCCGCGCCGACGACGCCGACGGTCAGCGCCACGCTGGCCACGATGGGCCAATGACTGCCATGCGGCACATAGTAATGATCACTCGCGTGCGCCATATCTCCCCCTGGGTTTTCCTGTTTCGTCTGATTTCAAGATCTATTCCAGCATGCCGGTCTGCGCCAGACCGATCAACTTCAGTTTACCGCCGCCTGTGTCACGTCGAACACGGTGTATGCAAGCGTCAGGGTGCCGACATCCTTGGGCAGATTCGGATCGACGATGAAGCGCAGTGGCATGTCTTTGGTCTCACCGGCAGCCAGCGGCTGCTGCGAAAAACAAAAGCATTCGGTCTTGTTGAAGTATCGGCTGGCCTTGCCGGGCGCAACACTCGGCACCGCCTGCCCGATCATGTCTCGCGATGTCGGATTGCGTGCCTTGAACACCGTGGAATATACCTGGCCCGGATGCACCTGCATGCTGGCAACGACCGGGCCGAATTCCCAAGGCATGCCGAGGTTGTTGTTGGCGACGAACTGCACCGTGACGCTGCGTGAAAGGTCGGGCTCATAGCGCGCAACGACCGCGGCCTCGTCGATACGGCCGGTCTTGCCGTTCAGCCCGGTGATCTCGCAGAAGACGTCATACAGGGGCACCAGCAGGTAGCCAAAGCCGAACATCGCGACCGCCACCAATCCGACTCGCACAAAGGAGCGGCCGTTTCTCTGCTGCAGCCCTTCGTTCATATGCTCAGACCTCTTTGCCCATCGCGAGGTACAAACCCAACACAAAAAAGCCGAGCGCGACCATACCCAGAAAGAGGGCCAGGCGAATGTTCGACTTCGATCTATCAGGTAGCTCGTTCATGGGCGGTATCGAGGCCGCTCCGGCCAGGCGGGAGCGGCCCGCGGGTCACTTGATCTGCGGCGCCTCGGTGAAGCTGTGATACGGCGGCGGCGACGGCAGGGTCCACTCCAGACCGTCGGCGCCCTCCCATACCTGGTCGTCCACTTTCTCGCCGCCACGGATGCACTTGATCACGATGTAGGCAAACAGCAGCTGCGAGACGCCAAACACGAAGCCCCCCAGTGAAGAGATCACATTCCAGTCGGTGAACTGGACCGAGTAGTCCGGGATGCGCCGCGGCATACCGGCAAGACCGAGGAAATGCTGGGGGAAGAACAGCACATTGACCGATACCGTCGAGATCCAGAAGTGGATCTGACCCAGCTTCTCGTCGTACATATTGCCGGTCCACTTCGGCAGCCAGTAATAGACCGCCGCCATTATCGAGTAGATGGCGCCGGTGACCAGCACATAGTGGAAGTGTGCAACCACGAAATAGGTATCGTGGTACTGGAAGTCTGCCGGCGCGATTGCCAGCATCAGACCGGAGAAGCCGCCAATAGTGAACATGATGATGAAGCCGACCGCGAACAGCATCGGTGTCTCGAACGTCATCGCGCCTCTCCACATCGTGGAGACCCAATTGAACACCTTCACGCCGGTGGGCACCGCGATCATCATGGTCGCATACATAAAGAACAGTTCGCCGACCACCGGCATCCCTACCGTGAACATATGGTGCGCCCAGACGATGAAGGACAGGAAGGCGATAGAGGCGGTCGCGTACACCATCGAGCTGTAGCCGAACAGCGGCTTGCGCGCGAACGTGGGGATGATCGCCGAGATAATGCCGAACGCCGGCAGGATCAGGATATACACCTCGGGATGGCCGAAGAACCAGAAGATGTGCTGATACATCACCGGATCCCCGCCGCCGGCCGCGCTGAAGAAGCTGGTCCCGGCGAACTTGTCTGTCAGCAACATGGTCACGGCGCCGGCCAGCACCGGCATGGTGGCGATCAGCAGATAGGCCGTGATGAGCCAGGTCCATACGAACAGCGGCATCTTCATCAGGGTCATGCCCGGTGCGCGCATGTTTAGCACCGTCACCACGATGTTGATCGAGCCCATGATCGACGAGATGCCCGCCAGGTGGATGGCGAAGATCATGAACGGGAAGCCCTCACCCATCTGCAGCGATAGCGGCGGGTAGAGGGTCCAGCCACCGGCCGGGCCGCCACCGTCCATGAAAAACGTCGAGAGCAACAGCGTAAAGGCGAACGGCAGGATCCAGAACGAAAAGTTGTTCATCCGCGGCAGCGCCATATCCGGGGCGCCGATCATCATCGGGATCAGCCAGTTTGCCAGGCCGGTGAACGCCGGCATGACTGCGCCGAAGATCATGACCAGCGCATGGACCGTGGTCATGGAATTGAAGAACTGGGGATCCACCACCTGTAATCCGGGCTGGAACAATTCAGCGCGGATCACCATCGCCATGGCGCCGCCGACAAAGAACATCACCAGCGCGAACAGTAGATACAGGGTACCTATGTCCTTGTGATTCGTTGTGGTCACCCATCGCATAAGGCCCTTGGCCGGCCCGTGATCGTGATGTTCGTCGTGAGTTGCTGTTGCTGTACTCATTGGATTTAACGCTCTCTCGATTAACGATTTAACGGGCTGCTTGAACAACAGCGGGTTGGACGATGCCGGCAGAATTGCCCCAGGCGTTGCGCTGGTAGGTCAACACCGCGGCCAGATCGGCGTCATTGAGGATGCCACGGTAGGCCGCCATTGCGGTGCCCGCCTTGCCGTTCAGCACGAGGCTAATGTGCGCCGCCGGATCACCGGTGGCGATGGCACTGCCCGCGATCGCCGGAAATGCCGGCGCTACGCCCAGGCCATTCAGCTGGTGGCAAGCCGCACAGCTGGTGGCATACACCTCTTCACCGCGCGCCATCAGCTCTTCCTTGTCCCATTCGCGGGCTACCGAGGCCTCAGCGGCCACGGCGGCGACCTGTTGTTCAGCGACCCACTTCGCATAGTCTTCCGGTGCCTTGGCCACGACGACGATCGGCATGAAGCCGTGGTCCTTCCCACACAGCTCGGCGCATTGGCCACGATAGACGCCCGGCTCGTCGACCTGTGTCCAGGCCTCGTTCACGAAGCCAGGTATTGCATCCTTCTTCCAACCGAGGTCCGGCACCCACCAGGCGTGAATCACATCGGCTGCGGTCAGCAGGAACCGCACCTTCTTTCCTGTGGGTATGACCAACGGGTGGTCGACGTCCAGCAGATAATTCTCGACCTGTTCGACGTCGATGTCGGAACCGAGCAGGCGTGCCGCATTGTGCTCGGGGTGCAACGAGCTGATAAAAGAAATACCGGCGCCCTCGCCGTCCACGTAATCGTACTTCCACTTCCACTGAACGCCGGTGACCTTGATGGTCATATCGGCGTTACTGGTGTCTTCCATGGCCAGCAGCGTGCTGGTCGCAGGGATGGCCATGCTGACCAAGATCACAATCGGCACCACGGTCCACATGATCTCCATCGTGGTGCTCTCGTGGAACTGGGCGGCAACCGCTCCCTTGGACTTCCGGTGCTTGAGCATGGAATAAATCATGGCACCGAACACGACGACGCCGATCGCACAGCAGACCCAGAAGATGATCATGTGCAGGTCGTACACGCTCTGGCTCGTCTGGGTGACCCCCTGACGCATGTTGAGCGCCCAGTCGGCGTGCGCCGACGCGAATCCTGCCACTATAAAAGCCGTCGAAATGCCGGCCAGTTTGCGCATTGCTCTCACTGCTTCGGACCCCCAGAGTAGTTCTTCAGTTGCGGTGTCGCCGCGATCTCAACGCTCAGATCGCGAACTTGGTTCACGAAGAGAGCATGCGATGCAGCTCTGCCGCGAGTTTCGCCTTTTCGCTGTCGATTAGAAACCCACCGATCTCGACGCGTCGACCCGAGGCCCCGATCCACAGGCGGCGCGGATACCAGTGGCGGGTCTCTGTCGACAGCTCTACCCGCACCCAGCCACGTGCGAAGTCGAACCGCTGCTGTGGCCCGCCCTTGTCGGCACAGCGCCCACGCTCCAGGCCCTTCTCGACTGTCACTACCGAATCGCCGATCGAAACCACCTCACAACGACGGGCCGCATGGGCCACCAGGTAGATACAAGCAAACAATGCCGCCATTTCCAGTCCGGCGAAGGGCAGAATCAACCAGAATCCCTTGACCGACAGCACCACAGAAACCAACGTCAGCGGCACCGCGATCGCACCGAGGAAAATCATCGACTGATTCCAGCTAAGGGACCGGTTCGGACGAATTACCACCCGGCGAATATCGCGGTCGGGGCAATGGTCGGAGATCACCATCGTCAGCGTCTTCTGGCACTCCGCGCAACATTCGATGCGCAGTCACGGCCATGCTGGGTCATTTTTTCACGCCCGGAGGTTATCGCGCCGCACAGGCCCAGCCAAGCAAATTTAATCACGACGGATCAAAATCCTTTTTATGGTATTCAAATTCGCGAATATTCGAATTTGCATATATTAATCCCTAGCTCTCGGTAGACGGAGTATAGCCGTCCGAGCGCCTCGGTCTAAGTAGCGCGTCTATTACAAGCGGCCGCGCGCAATCGGCGACGGCCGCTGCGCCCGGGTGGGTGAGAATCCCGAGACAGGGCCCATGCAGCAACGCCAGCAGGGTCTGCAGATTCTCGCGCATGCGCTGCATTGCCGGGTCGATCTGGGTGCCAATCCAGCCCAACAGAGGCGCGCCGCTGGCGCGGATCGCCTGCTCGGTGAGCAGTGCATGGTTCAGGCAACCCAGGCGCAGGCCAACCACCAGAACCACTGGCAGCCTCAGGGTCAATGCAAGGGCCTGGATGTCAAGACCCGGCGCAAGCGGCACGCGCCAGCCACCTGCCCCCTCCGCAACAACGAAATCGCCCGTCTTTTCCAGATCGTCGAGCGCCGTGACGACGGCCGTCGGATCTATCCGTACGCCGGCCTCGGCGGCCGCCAGATGCGGCGCAATTGGCGCCTCGAAACAATAGGGATTGACGGCGCCGTAGCGCAGACCGAGACCAGTCGCGGCCCTTAACGCCAATGCATCGTCGTTACGCAGTTTTCCTTCACAGTACACTGCACCGGCGGCGACTGGCTTGAAGGCGGTCACCCGCAGCCCGGACTTGCGCAGTGCGGTTATCAGGGCCGCGGCCACATGCGTCTTTCCACAGCCAGTGTCGGTACCGGTGACGAAGACGCCGCGCATTAACGCTTTCGCTGCAGGGTATCGAGCGACACCCGTGTCTCGCCAGCGACTCGCCGCTGCGCAGTGCCCCAGGCATGGCCATGCACCACCTCGTAACTGCACGGCAGTCGGCCGTCCGCGTCCCGAAACTGCTCGTAGGCGTCACAAACCGCGGCCAGCCGACGGCGGCCAAGCATTCCGCGCTGACGCTCACGCTGCGCATTCGCGGCGCCGATCAGCTTGATCTCGCGCATCAACTGCATTGCATCGCCATAGGTCAGCGTCATTCGCTCGACATCCATTACCGGATCGGCGAGGCCGGCTCGCATCATCATGTCGCCATAGTCGTGCATGTCGATAAAGTCATGCACGTGCGATCCCCCGTCTACCTCGGCCCAGGCCGCACGCAATTCGCGCAGGGTATCCGGCCCGAAGCTGCTGAAGATCACCAGGCCACCCGGGCGGAGCACGCGCCCGATGTCGGCGAAGGTCTCCACGGGCCGCGTGCTCCACTGCAGCGCGGCGTTGGCGAATACCAGATCGACGCTCTGATCGGCCAGCGGTAGATAGTCGAGATCCGCGCATAGACACCGCGGCCGACGCAGCCAGCGCCCGCGTCGGCGTGCGCGCTCGAGCATCGGCAACGCAAAATCAAGCGCCACGATCTGCGCCTTGGGATAACGCTGCAGCAGCGACTCGCTGATCACGCCGGTGCCGCAACCGATGTCGAGCACGACCCTGGGGTCGACGCGCATGGTGTCTAGACGCTCCAGCATCTGCCGCCCGATAGCGTGCTGCAGCACCGCGATGCCATCGTAGGCTGCCGCGGCACGGCCAAAGCTGCGCCGTGCCTGGCGTTTATCCAACGAGAGTGGACCTGCGTCAGGGATCGGCTTCACGCAACCACCACCGTCGGCACCAGGGCATCCATGACAACCCCCGGGTGCGAAAGGAAAGGCGCATGGCCCGCGCCGGCGATCACCTCGATGCGCACGTCCGCCAAGTGCCGGCCCAGCCAGTCGCCCAACGCCGCCGGCACCAGGGTGTCACGGGCGCCAAACAGCCACTGGCTGGGACATCTCAAGCGTGCAAGCCCCTCGCGCAGGTCGCTGTGCAACAGCAGTGCGAGCCCCTGCTGCAGGCCTCTTTCGCTCGCTGGCGGTCGCTGCGCCAGCTCCGTGCGCAGCAGCCTGAAGGTATCGCGGGCATGCTCGGCACCCTGCACCTGCAGTCCGAGAAAGCGCAGCAGGGTGCCGTTGGGATCCATCGCCAAGGCATCGGCGAACTGCCGGAAGGTCTCGATCGGCACCGCGTAGGACCAGTCTGGCCCCTGCACGAAGCGCGGCGTGGCGCCAATCAGAGTGAGGCCACCGACCCGCTCGGGCGCTTCAAGGGCCGCACGCAACGCAACCTGTCCACCCAGCGACCAACCCAACCAGTGCGCGCGCAGCGGTGCGACCTCGAGACAACGTCTGGCCCAGTCGGCGAGATCCGCTGTCTCCGCGGCCTCACTCGCACCATGCCCTGGCAGCTCCAAGACCGTTACCCGGAAGCATTGTGCGAGTTCGGGGAGCAGGGGTTCCCAGATCGCGGCATTCATCCCCCATCCGTGGACAAGTAGCAAGTCTGGACCTGTGCCTAGCTGGCGGTGATAAAGGGTCATGCCGGTTCGTCCGCCGCGATCTCGGCGAGCACGCTGAGCAAGGCCTCGATCTGGGCGATGCTGTGAGCCGCGGTGAGCGTGATGCGCAGGCGCGCGCTGCCCTCCGGCACCGTGGGCGGCCGGATCGCAGCGACCAGGATGCCTGCACGCTGCAG
>JBATKF010000281.1:0-2600 GCA_049669185.1 Sedimenticolaceae bacterium
GCGAAGCCGGTCACGGGCAGGCCGATTCCCTTGCGCGACAACAGCTGCAGTGACCGCAGTTTGTCGCGAGACCGAGTGATTGCTACCGACTCGTTCAGTGGGTAAGTCCCCATCATCTCGAACTGTCTCAACACCGCGGGGCCGTAGAAGGTCACCGACGCGCCGATACGCGGGATCACCGCATCGAACCTTGCCAGTGCCTCGCCCTTGTAGTGCACGCCGGGCCTGTTGGATGTGATATCCATGTAGCAGCGCAGCACGTCGAGCACGCGGACCTCGTGGCCCTTCGTCGTGGCGGCCTCGACCAGGCGGCGGGTCGAGTACAGCTTCGGGTTGCGCGAGAGTATTGCAATTTTCATAGAGCGTATCCTCTTGTGTCGCTATCCCGTTTGACTCGGGTCTGTGTCTCCGGGTCACATCACGGGCGACAGTCTCAGACAACCTCTTGCGACAGCCTATCCGGGCACTTGGTCTTGAACTGCACGATAGCGCGGTACAGGCGCATCTTCGCCGCGCTCAAGCCAACACCCAGCGTCACGGCGATATCCTCCAGCGAGAGATCGCGGTAAAAGCGCAGCATCAGCACATCATGCGATGGGCTGGGCAGTTCGGCCAACACCTCACGTACCAGGCTGGACTGTTCAAAGACCCCTTCGTGGCCCGGATTGCGGTAGGACTCCTCGTGCAGCGCGATCAAGGCACGCAAGTGATCGCTCAACGCGAACCGGGAACGCCTCACATAAAGGGTGTTGCACTGATTGTCGACAATCGCGAACAGCCAGGTGCGCAGACAGGCATCGCGGCGAAACCGCAGCAGGCCGCGATAGGCCCGCAGCAGATCGATGTCTTGAATGTGCAGCAGGTCGCAACTATCCGGCTGGCGATGGTGTCCAGCCGGCCGGATCTGCACGTCGGCGAAGCCCTGGGCGACGGCTACCTGATGGTCGATTGGGGCCTGGCACACGCCGTGACCCACCGGCGTCTGTTTCCGGACGCGCCGGAACCCCTCACTCGCCTGTCCACGGCCAGAATGGCGGCGTCCTACCTGCTCGCACTCGGCGGCAGCGCCTACCTGCCGCTGCACCTGGTCGAACCTGAGATAGCCGTCGGCCGAATGCACCCGGTCCAGGGCGCACCCGCGATCGAATACCCTGCGTACGCCGTCTACCCGGCACGCGGACCGCGCGCTGAACTCATCGCCCAGATCCTGCCAATGACGCAAGACGTCACCTAGGAGTCTATGCTGCAGGGCGCGAAGGGCCTACCGAATCTCACTGGTCGAGCGAATCGCCGCTGTCTTCTCTTGGGGCAGCCGCGGCGGCCTCTTCGGTCGAGGGATCGGTCGGCGCGATGCGCCGGATTGACGTGAGCCCGACCCGCCGTGCATCGATGCTGATCACTTTAAGTTGGTAGCCGACCTCGACAAGCTCATCACCCGGCTCCGGCATCCGTGCCAGACGGTCCATAATCAGCCCCGACAGGGTGTTGGCATCAACTTCAGGCGGCAAGATAAGACCGGTGGCGCGGGCCAAGTCGTCGAGAGAGACCAGGCCGTCGGCCTCCCAGAGGTCGGTTTCGACCTGCCGGACGCCAATCCTGGATTCCTCGTCGTCGGTTTCATCGTGAATCTCCCCGACGATCTCCTCGAGCAGGTCCTCGAGTGTGATCAAGCCGATATACGCACCGTATTCGTCGATGACCAACGCCATATGTGCTCGCTTCTTCTGCATGAGCTCGAACAGCTTGGGCACGCGTTGTGCCCTCGGCACAATCAGCGGTTCACGACAAAGGCGCTGCAGATCACGCCACGGTTCGGGTTCACCCTCCAGCAGCGCGCGATGCAGATCCTTGGTGAGCAGGATCCCGACGATGGCATCGTTGTTCGCTCCGTCGATGACCGGAAAACGCGAGTGTCCATTCGCTTTGATGATTGCGAGATTGGCCTCCGGCGTCGCGCTGATGTCCAGACAGTGGGCGGCGCTGCGCGGGATCATTACGCGACCGACCTGGCGCTGATCGAAGTCGCACAGATTATGCAGCATATCGGCATGCTCGCCCCCAAGCTCGCCATGCTCCTTGGAGGTCGCGACCAGGCCCTTGAGCTCGTCGCCGCTGAAGACATCCGCGTGGGTGACCTCCTGCACGCCGAACAGCGCGAGCAGCGAGCCGGCGGCCCTGTTCAGCAGCCAGTTCAGCGGCCATACCGCCAGGTAAGAGACACGCAGCGGGTAGGCGACCCACAGGGACACCGGCTCGGCCTTGCGGATGGCGAACGTCTTCGGCACTTGCTCGCCGATTACGATGTGCAGAGAAGAGAAAATCAGGAAGCCCACTGCGAATGCCGCGGTGTGGAGTATGGGCTCGGGCACGCCTAGGGTATGGAAAAGCGGCTCCAGCAGCGCAGCGACCGCGGGTTCACCCACCCAGCCGAGACCCAGGGAGGCCATGGTGATGCCGAGCTGGCAGGCGGCCAAGTAGGCCTCGAGGCGACTCTGGATGTGCATCGTCAGGCGCGCCGAGGCGCTGCCTTCATTGGCCAGCGCCTCGATGCGGAAGCTGCGGGCCTTGACCAAGGCAAACTCGGCGGCCACGAAGAAGCC
>JBATKF010000282.1:0-2545 GCA_049669185.1 Sedimenticolaceae bacterium
GGTTCCTTTCGCAACAAAAGCCTTGGTTCAGCGGCGGCGCGAAGCGCCGTCCGCTGCAACCAATGTTACTTAACGATGTTCTTGTAGTTTTTGCCGTCCTTCATAATCAACGCGAGGTTATTGTCCGGGTCGTGGAAGAGCGTGAGATCCTCCAATGGGTTACCGTTGACCAAGAGAATGTCTGCTAGCGCCCCCTCTTCGATTACACCCAATTTTCCAGGGTAGGGATTGCGCGGACCACTCATAGCAAGCAGCTCCCCATTGTTGGCGGTCGCCTGGCTCAGAATTTCGGCTGGCGTAAACCAGGGCAAACGATTAGACAGTTCGTTGGATTGTTCTGCCTTGACCTCAGGCGTGCCCACCAGATCTGTTCCAAGGGCGATCTTCACGTTGTATTTTTTTGCCGCGGCAAACATGGTATCAAGGCCGTCTCTTGTGGCTTTTTGCTTGGCAATCTGAGCCGCGTTCCAATCATCTGGGGGGGTGCTCAGAAAAACCCCCGTCTGAGTGCTGAGAAAAGCCCCTTTTTCCGCAGCCAGTTTCATGGTCTCTTCGGTCATGAGGTTACCGTGCTCGATTGCCATGGCCCCGGCTTCCAAGGCCAGATGTGTGCCTATGTCGTTGTAGGTGTGAACGGCGAGGTATGTGTTCCACCGCTTGGCCTCATCCGCGGCCGCCTTGATTTCATCAAAGGAGAATTCGCCGATGTCCAGCGGATCGCGCAATCCGCTGACCGCACCGCTGGTAAACATCTTCAGGAAATGCGCGCCCTTGCGCATCTGAACGCGTGCCGCTGTCAAAACCTCGGGGACACCGTCTGCGAAAGCGATCAACCCGATCCGTTCTGCTTCGGTCTCTGCCGGGCCGCCCATCTGGCGTGGCAGGGTGCTTAGAAATCTGAAGTCCCCATGGCCCGATGTCATGCTGATACCAGCCCCACTTGCCCAAATGCGCGGTCCGGGAAACAGCCCCTCGTCAATCGCACGCTTGGCGCCGAACACCTGTCCCGTAGTGTCGCGCACGCTCGTGAAGCCACGCATCAGCGTTGCTTCCGCCTCGGCAAGCGTAAGCGCGGCCTGGTAATCAGGTGTCGTATCAAACATGGCGTATGGGCTCGAAATCACCCACGAAATATGGACATGGGCGTCGATCAGCCCGGGCATCAACGTGCGTCCGCCACCATCGACAATGGTCACGTTGTCGGTCTGAATGACGGCGAGGGGTTCGCTGGATATCGTCTCGATCTGGTTGCCCTTCACCAGGACATGCATGTTCTTATGCAGCTTTTCGTTTTTGCCATCGAAAATATTGACGTTGCTTATGAGCGTCAGTTTCGGCTCAGGCGGCTCTGCTGCTTGTGCGAAACCTGGCACATAGACGATGACAGCCAGCAAAGCGATTAAAATAGTTTTGGATTTCATGGCTTAAACCCTTGTTCGTGTCGACAACCTTTTGCAAGGCTTTCAATCAGTTTATTAAACAGTATTCTGCAGCACGCCTTATCGCCCCTGTGCCAGACTCGACCGTTTCGTGTGTCTCATTAGTCCCTTAGATTACGTTGACAGGGGCGCACCGGCAGAGCGTGCGCCCCCAAGAGGGTTGCCTGTTTACTGCTTCGCCATCTGCCCAACGTAGAAGTAGTCGAACAGCGTGCGGGCGATCTCGGCAATCGCCCGGTCCCTGTCCGGCTCGGGTGTCTCGCTGCTGTTCGTGAACACGACGATGGCAAACCGCCGACCGTCGGGGAGCGTGATATAACCGACGTCGTTGGCAATTCCGCCTGCTGTTCCGGTCTTGTGCGCTACGGGCGTTCCCCTCGGCAGCAGCCCCTTGAGCCGACCAGCGCCGGTGCGCGTGCGTGACATGACATTGAGCAGGAAGTCGCGGCTCTCGGCGCTCATTGCCTTACCACTGTCGATGGCAAGCAGGAGTTGCAGGAACGCAAGGGGCGTTGCGTGGTCGCGGGGATCCGCCTCGAAGTCCAGGGTGCGGTCACCCTGGGTCGTCACGAGCTCCGGTCTGTTCCTGTAGGCCTCCGCAACGACTTCTGGTGTAGCCAGCCCCGGCAGGCCATAGAAATCCCTGAGAATCTCGCCGGTAAGCCGATCGACCCTGAAATCGGTGATCCCGAGCCTGCGCAGGTTCTCGGTCACCGCCGCTGGTCCGCCTGCCAGGCCCATGCAGACGTCGGTCGCCGTGTTGTCGCTCTCCGTGATCATCACCTCGATCAGGTTCGCCACCGAGAGCTGGAGCCCGGGATGGGGGAATGTCTCGGCAAGCGCAGTTACGCCGACGACCATCATGTCGAGCGGGACTTCGACCAGTTGGTCGAGACTGAGTTCCCCCCTGTCCACGCGATCCAGCACGGTCGTGGCGATCGCCACCTTGTAGGTGCTGGCCATGACGAAGGTCTCATCGCCATTGAACGCGATGACCTCGTCGCCGCCGATTTCCTGCGCCGCGAAGCCTATGCGCCCGGCAAGCCCCGACGCGATCTGTTCGATCGCGGCACCAACAGATTGTCCTTGCGTTGTCTGGCCGTATG
>JBATKF010000283.1:0-3114 GCA_049669185.1 Sedimenticolaceae bacterium
GATCTCGTGCATGCCCAGAATCCAGCTCGCGGGGTAGAAGATCTCCGGCACTTCCTGGCGCCAGGACAAGGCGTCGAGGCCCGACTGGAAATACGGAAAGAAGGGTGTCGTCTGCGAGCGGCAGAGGAGGCCGACGCCCGCCGCCACACCAGCCAGGCTACCCATGGGATGGCCGATGGCATCGGTCTCTCGAAACACCAGGTTCTTGTGGTCCCTTTGCTGCGAGCTCCCTTCCGTGCGGTTGCCGGCGCTCTCGACAGGAACGGGTAGCAGCGCCCCCAAGAGCCCAGTCGCCGCGGTCTTCTGAGCAAGTCCCAAAGTAGCCCGGATTTCAGCCCAGGGATTTCCGCCGAGTTCGTTGTAGGCGCTGACCACCAGATCCGGATTGTAGTGGCCGACCTTGATCGAGGTGCGTATACGGCAGCCCCGCCATGAGCATCGCAGCCAGAAACATACGCCGATCGGCATCCAACGCATGCAGGTCAAGGCGCCCGCTGTGGTCTGCGCAATGATCTGCGGCGTCGTGATTGTTCCGGCCTGGCTCGCAGCAGGTACATAGAGCAGCAGAACCAAGATCATGCCAGCCAAACCATGGCGCCTCATTGAGCATGCTCCCGGTGCCACGCCTCGTAACGGTTGAGCGCCTCGACCAGATCCGTCACGCCGTAGACGACTGCCCGTTCGTCAAACACGATGGCCGGGTAGCTATCGACGCCATACTGAATGGCCTTGGCCAGGCCGATTGCCGCGTTCTTGGCCGGCGCCATGTAGGCATCATCGATTTCCTGAATCCGACCAAGCGCCTCCTCTTTTGCGGTTTCCGGGTCAACCGGAAGGCCGTCTGACAACGTCGATTCGAATCGATCTAGGCCGTCAACGGCGTAATTCGTGAGCGTCGCTGCGCGGAGTCGTTCGTGATCCGCACCGACGACCGGTTGTTCGTCTGTCGTGAAGACCTGGACACTGAGCGCCTCAGTCGCCCAGACAGGTAGCCCTGCGCCAAACGGCACTAATAGCGCCAGTCCAACCAGCACGCTTGGAAAGGTGGGCATGTCTTGACTCTCGGAGACAGAACGATGGGGCCATCGTCTACAGGATCAGCGCCCGTCGGAAGGGAAAACCAACGCAGCTGCCGGCGGCGTTTTCCGGGTGAAACATCGTAGCTCTCGGATGGGCGGGAACACCTCGCAGAGGGTGCATAGGCATGGGCTGGTCGACTACGACTGGGCGCACAGCGCCAAGTGATCACGTCCGTCTCGATTTCGGGCCCTGCGGCATACCCGTCGTGCTCTTCACCAAGACAATCTGCGGGGTTCGCCAGACTGCCTCAGCAGCCTATGAAATCCGGCACAGACATGCGGATTCCGGATGCTTTACCCTTAAGCACCGTTCGCATTTGCCGAAACCTACAATGGTTGTCACTTGACAACTCGCCAATTTGCCCGACAATGTCAAGCATGAATCATGAAAGATCGACATCCCGATAAGGAAATCCATGCCGCAGTCAAATACGCGCTGGACAAAGGCTGGACCTTGACCAAGGCATCGGGGCACGCATGGGGAATCTTGCGTTGCCCATATCACGACGACGAGTGCCGATGTGGCCAATTTTGTCAGATGTCCGTATGGAGCACGCCAAGAAGCGCGGGCAACCATGCGCGAACCCTGCGGAAAAGAGTGGATGGCTGCATCCACGAAGGGGACGAAAATGATGAGTGAGTACGAATTTACGCTGACTTTTTCGCTTCCGGGTGAGGACGACAACCCAGAGCAGTACATTGACGTCCTTTACGAATCGGGATGTGATGATGCCGTTTTGGGCACGGGGCAGCCCGGGACCATCGGCCTAGACTTCGTACGTGAAGCAGAGTCCGCCGAAGATGCAGTCAGATCGGCTATTGCCAACGTCGAGACGGCGATTCCCGGGGCTGAACTGGTTGAAGCAAAACCCGATCTCGTCGGCCTGACTGATGTCGCCGATATTGCACAATGCAGTAGGCAGTATGTGCGGAAAGTCACCATGACGATCAAACGGTTCCCTCGGCCTGCGGTTACTGGGCGAAAGATTCAACTCTGGCATCTTTGTGATTTGGCTCAGTTCGAACAGGTGAAGATTCCCAAAGCGGTAGCTGAAATTGCATGGATCGCAAGACGAATCAATTTTGATCGCGAACGTCGCCAGCTCGAGAGCGAGGACAGAGCACAGGCATGAAACCACTTGCGTATGGCGCGCAAGCATCGCTGATCGGATTGCGATTATCCAACCTGCCCGACATCACAAATCATCGCTCTAGTAAGACCCAGATAGCACCCACTGATTCTGTCAATTCAGTCTCGGGTAAACACGCTGCCGCATGATTCCCGTGGTCATGAATTCGAATCACCCACCCCGTCGCGCCGCGACTCGTTCTGCAACGATGTGGACAGCCTCAAGCTCGGTGCAGCCGCGCTCGCGCACGATCTGAGCACGCTCGGCTTTCTCATGCTTTTCTGTCATGGCTAATGCCAGAGAGAGCGGTGGCGGCACATTGCGAAACAGGGCTTCGAGATTGTCGGATAACACCACCCCCTCCACGTACTTGCCAGGTTCCTTGCGGGCTGACAGCAGCAGGCTGCGTTGCTCTGCCGAGAGATCCTTGAACCGCGCGATCTGTTCGATCTCCTCCTTGGGCATAACGAGGCAGAGCCACCACTCCATCATGTTGAGCATCTTGCGGCTGGCATCGGGGAAGTCCTCCAGGTTCTGGGTGGCGATCCAGAACCAGGCGCCGAGCTTGCGCCACATCTTGGTGATCTTGACGACGTAACGGGCACGCAAGGGGTTTGTGGTGATGATATGGCCTTCGTCGGTGACCACGAGCGTCGGTCGGGCGTCGTTCTGGTGGCGTTCGACCAGATCGTTGATGTGGCTCATCATCGAGATGTAGGCGACGGTGAGCTGGTCTTCGTAGCCCTCGCGCGCCAGCAGGCCCATCTCCAGGATGGTGACGTCTGCCTCCGGCCAGCGTCTGCCGGGTCGATTGAAGAAGTGGCCTGCCAGGCCCGAGCAGAACAATGCCATGCCGTCGCCCATCTCCAGCGCCCGGTTGCGGCGGTGTTCGGGCAGGCTGGTGT
>JBATKF010000284.1:0-5745 GCA_049669185.1 Sedimenticolaceae bacterium
CCGTTCCTGCCCCGGTCGCCCTACCGTATGCAGTCTCAGGAGTGTGCGGCGCACCGCCCGTGGTACTACTGCCCCGATAGCCAGGTGCGCCACCCGCCGTTTGGCCGCCGCTGGCGTATCTCGCCCCCGCAGACCCCAAACGAGCATCGCCCCTGACGCCTTGTGTTGCCGCACCTGCCGCGGACTGGGCATGCCCGATGAAACCACCGAAACCGAGCGCGCCGGCTGCGGAGCTGCCCGTCGGCTGCGCCTTACTGGGTCTGGCCTGGCCCGGCTTGATCTTCACCTGGTACTTGAGATTCGGCAGGATGCCGGCCTGACGCAGCGATTCGTTGAGCTGTTCGTGCCAGGGTGGCGACTTGCGGATCACCTCGCGCTCGAACAACGTGTAGATCGCCAGCAATACCTCGCGCTCCACGTTCAGCACATGCGCGGAGCGTTCGAACACGTCCACCAGTTGATGCGGCCCGGCGGGCACCTCGGAAAATTCCAGGGCCGGGCTGCCGGTCACCACACCCAGGCGCTGCGCCAGGGCGTAATAAAGTTCCTGATGGTTTTGTACCGCCTGGTCTGCGATGGTCTGCAGCGCCAGGCTCCGCTCATAGGCGTCCTTGCTGACCAGGCTCAAGACCTCCGCGCCCGGCGCGTCTTCCCGTTCGGCAGGGCGCATGAACTTAAACAGGTCGCGGAAGAGGTTCTCGTTGAACAGCGATACGACCTGCTCCTGCTTCAACCACAGCTCGCGTTTACCCTCGAAGAAACGGACCTGAATGGCGTTGCTTTCGGCCTTCTCGGCATACTCGAGCATCACGTCCCCGGCGGATTCGAAAAGGTCTTTCATCATGCCCTCGGCAGCGGGCACGATGTCTCCGCGCCAGGTCGTCAACAGGGTCTTTATTTGTTCCTTTCTCACGAACTGCGTTGGATCCGATTCACGGCGACAGGTGTAAAGATGGCAATTTAAAGGGCTGTCGTCCAGCGCCAAGGGCCGATTTTGCCGGCGACCCGCCAACTCGCAGAAGCCACCATGGGATCGATCGGCACCGATGAGCAAGCCCATCAGCACGCGAGCGATCAGCGCAAGAATCCAGGAACCCTGATCCGATACGCGACAGTGGGAGGCAATGGCCCCTGCCTACCGGGACCGGGAGTTGTCTCGGCGCCTCGGCGACCCCTTTTCCGTCCTGACAAAGAGGCCGACAATCGCTACCGGACAAGCACCGGGACTTCGGCGCGAACGCCGTAATTCGCGCCACCTGTCCCACCGATTGAGACCGGCTCGCATTCAGGTTTGAAGTAGAGCGTCTTCTGAATCGCTCCGCCGCCCTCGAATGTCGCGGGCGTACCCGAACTGTCTATCACCAGGTTGAACGCTTGCACAAAGCTGTTCCATCTGACCTCGCCCTCGGGGCTGCCGTTGCTCCACCCCTCCATACTCCTCGGCGCGGTATTGTCGATATTGTTTGCTCCCGCATTGTTCGGGTCATTCAGGAACATCCACAGGACCTCGACGCGGATGGCGCCGATGACCTTCGAACAAAAGCCCCCAAATGCGCAGCCAGACACCACCGGCATCGTCCAGATCATGGGTTTATCCGGCCAGCCGTCGCCGTCGGTATCCAGCGAGGCATTATTCTTCCAGCAGTTGTACATGTCTGAGAAAGCGGCGTTCACCTGCCCATTATTGACCGGGATCTCGTAACCCAGCGGGACCTCCTGAGTATTGATACCACCGCCGCCGCAGACCGTCGAGTTCCCGACGAGGGTCTTTAACTCACCCGCGTTTGAGGCGCCGCCACACGTGCCCGGCGGATGCGGCATCAGGTTCGTCCAGCCACCGGTCTGATCTGGCGTCGGCACTAAGCGCCCAACGTCGCAACCCTGCGTGAGGACCTCCTGACACATCGCGATTGGGATATCGAACTCGAAGGGTGCGACGCTGCCTGCGAAACCCACATAGGCCACCGAAGTCGCTTGCGTCGGGTAATCATCGAAGCCGAGCAGGGAGCCAAAGAAAGACTGGACCGGCGTCAATTGACGGCCCGCCACCACCTCGACCGCATTGATCTCGTCGGGATCCTGGTTCAGATCCTGAAAGGTCCGAAAATTACCGTTGGCATCAACGAGATCTGCCGGTTCGGTCGACCCGTTTGATGTAAAGACGCCGCCGCGCTCGATCCCTGCGGCATCCGTCGTGGTGGTCGTAAACTCCCAATGCCCGCGATTGACGCTGACCACCTCTGCAGCGCTGCCCTGGCTGAGATTGGCCTGTGTCGCGTTCGTGGCGCCAACAATCGCAGAGGGGTCGGCCCCGCCACCGACATTTATGGTGCCATCTGGGCTGTACAACAGACGCGCCCCCTCCAGAGAGCCGGCATCGGCCGCATTCTGCAGTTGCGCGAGCGAGAGATAGACATTGTTCAGATCGATCGCGAAGACGCCAAAACCCATCATGGGCACCAGCAACAACAGCCAGTGGACAAGCGATGCCCCGCGCTGTCGTCTGGTATGTTTCTGTCTCACACCACTCCCCTCAGGTCGGCAGCATATTCATGCGAACGGTGGCGACCAGATTCAGGCTGGTAGCCGATGAGGCGAACCCTGGTAGCAGAAGAAAGGTGAAGCTGTGGTTTATCGTCACCGTCACCTGATCGCCGGGATTGTTACCCACTCGCGTGACGCTAACCGTGGGCAGGGGACCGCCACCCATCAGCGACACCGTGACCCTGTCTGCCGCCTGTTGCGCCTCGGTATCCGTGGCCCCGCTCACTACCTCTCTGGCGGCGGCGCGCGCCGCATTGGTCAGCACGATTTGATCAGAAAACAGCGTGCCGAAATCGAACATAATGGCCAGGACGATCAGGATCACCGGCAGCGTGATCATGAATTCCACGATCTCCGCGCCTTGCTGATAGGCGGGCCCTCGGCGGCGGTGGAAAGGTTCTATTAAGCCAGTCATGCTCTCTGCTCCTCTCCTAGTCACTCCACGCCGGACCCGGACTGCGTGGCAAGGGTGAAAGAGGGTGACGACAGCAGGCCGTCAAGGGCCAAAAAGCTGTGATCGTAGGCGATGTTCACCAGAACCTCGTCGGTGGTGTCCACGAACGCGGTCCCCGAACCCAAGGTTGAACCGCCGATGTTCAGCGTGAGCGTCATACCGCCACCGCCGAAGTCGACCAACAGGTTGTTCTCCGTCCAGGTGATCACAGATTCGACCATGCTGTACTTCAGCCGTTGGTTCTGCTCGGGGGTCTCCGGATCAAACAGGACGGGATCGACCCAATACAGGCTGGCCTGCCGCGAGCCCTCCCTTACTGCATTGTTGATCGTGCCCCTATCGTAGGTCGCGATCGCGAACTCGATGACGATGAAGAACACCGTGAAAAACAGCAGCAGCGTGATCATGAACTCGACCGTCTCCGCCCCGGCCTGTCTTCGCAGCAATTTGATCTGGTGCTGTTTCATTGGCCCTCTCCGCACGACGCGAAACCTACTGGAGCGCCGCCCCTGAGTTGCGTATCACAGCAAGGCGCTGGGCGTTCTTACCGGCCAACGCATAATAGGCCGGTGAAAGCATAATCGCCTCTTCGAAGAAATGCTCCGCCGCGTCGTAATGCCCCGCCACCATCGCGATATAACCCACGTCATTGTAGGCCTCGTACTCTTTGCCCGTCTTGCCAAACGCCTCCAATGCCTCTGCGTAACGCGCCTGCCTGGCAAGCACTAGACCGAGATTCCGCCACGCCCGCTGGTTCCCTGGGTCAACTCCCAAGGCGGCCCTGAACGACGCCTCCGCCTTTTCCAGATCGCCACTGAGATAGTGCGAATAGCCGAGATTATTCATCGAGATGGATTTGTCCGCAGCGACGGCGATCGCTGCCTGATAGTGCGCTTGGGCCTGGTCATAATTCCCCGCCATGTCGTCCATGACGCCGAGGGCGTTACGCGCACGCGCATTCTCACCGACGATCTCCAGTGCCTTCCGCAGATGCCGCTTCGCGGTCGCATAATCGCGTTTATGCATCCGCAGGACCCCGAGCTCCAACCGCAGTCCCGCGTGGTCCGGCTCTTCGACGAGCGCCATGCTGAAAGCGATCTCTGCGCGATCCTTGTCGCCCCGCGCGAGATGGATCTGACCCACTTTGTAGAGTACGTCGACGTTGGCCCCTCCTGCCTGCAGCGCCTGCAGGTACTCGAAGAGCGCCCGCTCGTAGTCGCCACGGGCCATGGCCAGATCACCACGCGCCACAGACTCGCCGGCCGAGGCCGACGGCATCGCTGTCGCATAAGCGAGTTCTGCCTGTGGCTCGCCTAGGGCCGAAAAGCCCCTGTCGGCGGCCACCGGCTTCAGCCTTTGTGCGTTACAACCGGCAAGGATAGGCAGGGCGGCTATCGCTGCGGCCGCAGCGAGTCTGACGATCTCTCTTTTGATTAGATACGACACGGTCCTCAACCTCCTGAACCTACGGCGGCGAACGATCGGATAATTGCCAACAGGGACGGTCCCATGATGAGTAACAAGAACATCGGCATCATGCAGAGCGTGATCGGCATCAGCATGGTGATACTCAGACGTGCCGCGATCTCTTGCGCGCGCTGCAGGCGTTTGTCGCGCATGTCTTCCGCGAACACCCGCAGGCTTTCGCCAATGCTGACGCCAAATCGCATCGCCTGAAGCAGCGTCGTGACGAACGCCTTGATATCGTCCAACCCGGTGCGCCGCTGGAGCTCCTTCAAAGCCGCCCGGTTGTCCATACCGGCCCGCGTTTGCATAATCATCAACTGCAGTTCACCGGCCAGCTCGGGATGCTGAACACCGATGTCGTCGGCAACACGCTTGATGGCCGCTATCAGGCCGAGCCCCGCCTCTGCGCAGACCACCATCAGATCCAGCGCGTCCGGCAGCGCATGCCGCAGGCGCTTCTGCCGCGCACGAATAGCGCGTGACAACCAGATGTCGGGCAGCACGAATGCGAACACACCACTTAAAATAATCGGCCCCAGCCAATCCAGAACCGACCAGGAGGTCGAGAACCCCAGCACGAGCACCAGCAGTGCCGGTACCAGCGCGAACCCAAGCAGCTTTACCGCGAAAAAGATCGCCAGCGCCCGCGGTGACCGAAACCCCGCGTGTTCAAGACGTTGCACGATCGCGGTCTTCTTGTCCTCCGCCTTGGGCGCGATGAAACGACCGATGGTCTGCAGGATCGCAACGTGGGGCCGCGCCGTCGCTCGATCATCGGTCTCCACCTCCTGAACCAAACCGATGCGGCGTTTGACCGGATCAAAGAATGCCCCCGCCAACATGGCCAGAGCCAGCGACAGGAAAAAGCCGAAAACGCCCAGCAGGAGGATGAATGCCAGTCTCACCCGCTCCGGGTTGTCTACCAGGGAAGCCACCGTCGAATTTATTTCCAACCACCAGTTCATTGCGTATGCATCCTAGACGTCGATGTTGACCAGTCGCTTGAGCCAGAGAATGCCTAAAATCATCAAGGCGAAGGCGCCAACGAAAAGCTGCTCGCCAGTCGGATCAGCGACGAAGTCGGTTATCCAGCCCGGTTTGCTCAACTCGAGGATGGCCGCCACGGCGAAGGGTGCCACAGAGGCCACCCATGCCGTACTTCGGCCCTCGGAGGTCAGCGTCCGGACACTACGCTGAAAACGAAAGCGCTGGCGTATCAGGTTGCCGATACGATCCAATACATCGGCCAGATTTCCGCCGGTCTCGCGCTCGATCAGCAC
>JBATKF010000285.1:0-9392 GCA_049669185.1 Sedimenticolaceae bacterium
CCGGGGACCCGCGTTTTCGAACCCTCGGTCCGCCGCTCGGTCGCCACACCCGGTGCCTCGTCGTCGAGATCCGGGCGAAATGCCAACATCCGCAACATCAGCATCTCGAAGCCGCTGCGCTCGTCCGGGGCCAGCGGCAGATCGCGCTGTCCGACTAATGCGATCTGGTAATACAGCTGCACGTCTTCCGGCGGAATCTGCTGCGCCAGCTCTTGTAGCCGCGCCACGTCTCCCCAGCTGGCCTGCGCCGCCGAGGGCACTCGCTGCAGTATCGCAATCCGATGCAGGAGGGTCACCACCTCGCGCAACAGACTCGCGAAATCCGGCGCATGTTCCGACATTGCCTCGATCTGCGCCACCACTTCCTGGGCGGCACCGCCGTGCACTGCCGCCAGGATCTCGGGCAGCCGTTCACTGCTGACCACACCGAGCATTGCGCGCACATCGGCGGCCTTCACCGCGCCGCCACCGAAGCCGATCGCCTGATCCAGCAGACTCAGACCATCGCGCATGCTGCCGTCGGCCGACCGTGCCAGTATGGCGAGCGCCGCCGGTTCGAACGCGATCTGCTCGGCCTCGAGGATGTGCCGCAACTGGCCTTCGATCTGTTCCACCGGAAGGCGTTTCAGATTGAACTGGAGGCAGCGCGACAGGACGGTCACTGGCACCTTCTGCGGATCGGTTGTCGCCAGCAGGAACTTCACATGCGGTGGCGGCTCCTCGAGCGTCTTCAACAGGGCGTTGAAACTATGCCCGGAAAACATGTGCACCTCGTCGATCAGGTAGACCTTGTAGCGCCCCCGCACCGGCGCATAGGGGACGTTGTCGAGGAGCTCCCGGGTGTCATCGACCCCGGTCTTCGAGGCCGCATCGACTTCCAGCAGATCGACGAAACGCCCGTCATCGATCTCGCGGCAGCTACTGCATTCGTTGCATGGCGTGGCGCTGACACCAGTCTCGCAGTTCAACGACTTAGACAGGATCCGCGCCAGCGTGGTCTTGCCGACGCCGCGCGTGCCGCTGAACAGATAGGCGTGGTGCAGCCGGTCATTGTCGAGCGCGTTGCTCAGCGCGCGCACGACGTGCTCCTGGCCGACCATTTCGGCGAAGTTGCGCGGGCGCCATTTGCGGGCGAGGACCTGGTAGGACATCAAGGCACAGGGGGTCGGGGATACACAGACCCGAAGTCTACCCCATGCGCCGCGGCGGCAACACAAACGGGGCTAGGGCGGCGGCCCCGCCAGCGATTCCCGGCGCACAAGTCAACTGCTGCGGCTGCTCCCTTCCAGGCCTGACCGGGTTCACAATCTATTGTCGCGGGAGACCAACGGGACCGCCATAGAGCCACGGATTATGCCTGAAAACGGACCCATGGATAAGCCACATAGCGCACGAAGGCAGACGACGCAGCTGCGTTTGCCGCGTCCACTGAGGAGGCCGCCGCTGTGGCCGCGATTGCAGCAGGACAGAAGAAACCCTGCAAAGGCCGCGGCCGCGGAACCCTGACCTGGCCTAGAATCCGGAGCGTTATTTTGAGTTTTGGGGCAGCCACATGCGGCACATCAAAAAGGCACTCTCCTACTCGGTAGCGGGCAGCCTCGGCTTTACGGTGATCGCCAGCCTTCAGGGATGCAGCGATCAGGGACCGACAACACCGAATCTCAGCGGGTTCGACAGCGGCCAGGCCGACCCGACACAGGACTATTTTCTGGTCATCGAGCAGACCGGCTCCGCACCCGATACCTACCGGGTGGCGGAACGGCACCCGACCACCGGGCCGACGCGCGCCATCCTGCGCATGAACGACGGCCAGGAGCGATTTCTCTCCACGGCGGAACTCGAGCAGATCGCCGCGCAGGAGGCCGCCAAGGTCGAGGACGGCAGCTCGCGCCTGACCGAGGATCCGAGCATGCACAGCGGCGGCCTGTCGCTCGGTGAGACCCTGCTCGCCGCCGCAGCCGGCTCGTTGATCGGTGCGGCATTGGCCAACCGTCTGGCGTCCAACAGCAACTTTCAGCGCACCCAGCAAAACTACGGCGGTGGCCGGCCGACGGCGAGCATATCGCAGCCGGCCAGACAACAGACAGCGGCCAGGAGCGCGCCGCGCAGCGGTTTCTTCGGTGGGCCAGACGGCAAGTCATCCTCGAAGGGTTCGTACGGATCGTTCGGCGGCTGAGTCATGCCCCAGGCGCGCACTATCGAGCCGCTGAGCCGAGCGGTGCTGGAAGAGATCGGTATGACCTGGCATACCGACAGCGACGGCAGCAGCTACATCGGTGAGGAGCTGGTCGAGGTCAGCGAGGCGGAGGCAGAGGCCTATTACGCCGCTGCGAACGCGCTGTATGACATGTGCGTCGAGGCCGCCGGCGCGGTTATCGCAGAGCGGCGCTACACCGAACTGGGCATCCCCTCGAACATGATCGGGCTGATTGAAGACAGCTGGGAACGTGACGATCTGCACCTGTACGGACGCTTCGATCTCGCCGGCGGGCTCGACGGGCTGCCGATCAAGCTGATCGAGTTCAACGCCGACACGCCGACCAGTCTATTCGAGACCGCGATAGTCCAGTGGGCGCTTTTGAAGGCCAATGCCATGGACGAGACGCGCCAGTTCAACAACCTGCACGAAATGCTGAAAGAGAACTTCCGCCGTCTTATCACCCGCGACCACCCGTTGGAGGACTTCGGCGCACGCTATGCCCGGGAAAAGATACTGTTCTCCAGCGTAAGCCAGCTGGCCGAAGACGAACGCACCGTTCGCTATCTGCAGCAAATCGCCCACGAGGCCGGCTTCCTGACCGACTTCTGTTACCTGCATGAGGCCGGCTTCACTACCGATGAAGGCGTGTTCAACAGGGATTCTCAGCTCGCCGACTTCTGGTTCAAGCTGTTCCCCTGGGAAGACATAGCCGCGGACGAACTCGAACTGACCCGCATGCTGAGCAAGATGGTGACGCGAGGGCGCACGCGGATTCTCAATCCGGCCTACACCCTGTTATTCCAGAGCAAGGGCATCCTGAAGGTACTGTATGACCTCTACCCGGATTCGCCCTATCTTCTGCCGACCGACTTCAGTCCCCTGCCGGGCATAGATCAGGTGAGCAAAAAGATGTTCGGACGAGAGGGTGCCAATGTGCGCATCCTCGCGGCCGACGGCAAGGTCCTGCAAGGCACCGACGGACCCTATGCGCATCACAAGCCGGTCTATCAGGCGCGTGCGCGCTTTGCACAGGACGCGTCGGGACTGAGCTATCAGGCGGGGGTGTTCTATGTCTGGGAGGCCTGCGGCCTGGGCTTTCGCCGCGGCGGCGCAATCCTCGACGATACCAGCAAGTTCGTGGGTCATATGGTCGTCTGACCGCGTGTAATTCGGCATTCGCTCAGCGTCCACCTTCCGGTGCATCCTGCGCCATGCTGAACTCGCCGGCATCAGAAAAACTCACACCGCCAAGGTGTCCGCCGACCGACAGGCGGCCGGAGATCTCGTATCGCAGGGGCTCGCCGGTGCGTGCCTGCAGCCCCCGGATCAGCCGCAGCATCCCGAACGCCGTGCTGACCATGCGCACGTCGAGCTTAGCATCCGAGTAAGCGGAAACGGTAACGCCCTGGTCCGTGACGCCGGAGCCGAAGTCCACACCATTGATCGCCAGGTCGAAACTGCCACCGCGAATCTCGAGCGCTCGCTCTTCCCGGTTCTGCACTCGCAGGGTAACCTGATACAGCTGCTCGAGCAGGGTCGCCTCGATCACCCGGATATCGGAGACAGTGACCCGAACGGGGTCGTGCGAATAACCGGGGCCGACACAACCGATCGCCGTCCAGAGCACAACCACCAGGAGCAAAGTGTTGCGGCGCAGTATTCTCATGGAAAAACACCCCCGTATGACGACTTCGGTGTACGACCGTCCAGATCGTGATCTGAACAGACAGGGCCCGCCAGCGAAACCCTTTTCGATCGCCATCCCACCCAGATCAACATCTGCGGGATCAGCGCGATACCATACCCCTGTGCATCGGGTACCCTGATAGCCGGAACAAAACACGCCTGGAGCCAGATGAACAACAGCGGATTCCTGCCTCGCGGGGCGCTGCAGAGCCTGCTCGATGCACTGGCTGGCCGTGGTTACCGGACCATCGGCCCGCAGGTACGCGATAAGGCGATTCAGTATCTCGACCTCGCCGAGGTTGGCCAACTCCCGGCCGGTTGGACCGATGATCAGGCACCCGGCAGCTATCATCTCAGCCGAGTGGAGTCGCCGCGCTGCTTTGCCTGGGCGACAGGACCGCAAGCGTTGAAGCCCTATCTGTTCCGCTCGCGCGAGGTCTTGTGGCAGGCCGAACGCGACGCGACCGGCAAACTGGATTTCAGCGCCGCGCAACTCAACGAGGCGCCCGTGGCGATTATCGGCGCACGTGCCTGCGACCTGGCGGCGCTGGCTCTTCAGGACAGGCACTTCCTCGGCGCCATTCGCGATCCCTACTATGCCGCGCGACGCGACACGCTGTTCATCGTCGTGCTGCATTGTGCGTTTCCGGCCGACACCTGCTTTTGCGCCTCAACGGGCGACGGGCCGCGCGCCAAGCAGGGTTTCGATCTCGCCTTGAGCGAGCTCGACGATGGTTTTCTGGTCGAGGTAGGCACTGAACGCGGCGCGGACGTCGCTGCGCAGCTGCCGCTGCAGCCCTCGCGCCCCGAACAGCATCGGCAGGCAGAACAGGAGATCGAGGAGGCGGCGCATCGGCAGTTCCGCCAATTGCCCTCTCGCGACATGCAGTCGACCCTGTTCGAACGTCTCGAACATCCGCGCTGGGATGCCGTGGCCGCGCGCTGCCTCTCCTGCGGAAACTGTACCAGCGTCTGTCCGACTTGTTTCTGTCATGCCGAACAGGATGTCCCGGCGCTCGGCGGCGCGCACACTGAGCACGTCCGTGAGTGGGATTCCTGTTTCAGCGTCGGACACAGCCATCTGCACGGCTTCGTGGTCCGGCCTGAGACCCGTCACCGCTACCGTCAATGGCTGACCCATAAGCTCGGCAGCTGGCACACACAGTATGGCCGCAGCGGCTGCGTCGGCTGTGGGCGCTGTATCACCTGGTGTCCGGTCGGGATAGACATCACCGAAGAGGCCAACGCCATCACGGGCGACGAGTGGGAGCCGAGGGGGAGCGCATGAATCCCTATCTGCCGCGCGAGGCGGAGATCATCAAGCGCAGCGAGGAATCGCCCAGCACGGTCAGCCTGCTCCTTCGCCTGACCGACGGCCAGCCTTATGACTTCGCGCCCGGCCAGTTCAATATGCTGTACCTGTATGGCTGCGGTGAAGTGGCGATCTCTGTCGTCAGCGACGCCGAGGACAGCGGTCTGCTCATGCACACGATACGAGCACTGGGCCGCATCACCCGCGGTCTGGCGGCACTGAAACCAGGCAGCAGGATCGGTCTGCGCGGCCCGTTCGGGCGCGGCTGGCCGATGACCGAGGCGGAGGGACAGGACGTCGTGATCGTCACCGGGGGACTGGGCTGTGCGCCCTCGGTCTCCGTCATTCATCACATCCTGAGCCGGCGCGAACGCTATGGCCGCCTGAGCATCCTGCAGGGCGTGAAACACACCGACGATCTGATCTGGCGCGCCCAGTACGATGCCTGGTCGGCACTGCCTGATGTCGAGGTACTGCTCGCGGCCGATGTCGCGGAACCCGGCTGGCGCGGCCATGTCGGACTGGTGACGACACTTTTCGATCGCCTGCATCTGGCGGCCGATCGGACCCTGGGGATGCTGTGCGGACCTGAGGTCATGATGCGCGCGGGCGCCGAGGGGCTGCAGACCCTGGGCCTCGCCGCCGAGAACATCTATTTGAGCATGGAGCGCAATATGCAGTGCGCGGTCGGTCACTGTGGCCACTGTCAGATAGGCCCCCACTTCGTGTGCCGCGACGGTCCGGTATTCCGCTGGCCCGAGGTGCGTTCACTGCTGGGCACGCGGGGTTTTTGACATGCATCGCCCACGTATCGCTGTCCACAAGTTCTCTTCCTGCGACGGTTGCCAGCTGGCCTTTCTGAATGCCGGCGAAGATCTTCTCCAACTGGCACAGTTGGTCGACATACGACATTTCCTCGAGGCCGGCATCGCCGATGAGTACGCCCAGGTCGACATCGCCTTCGTCGAAGGCAGCATATCCACCAGCGAAGAGCTGACCCGTATCCAGCGCGTGCGCGCGAACAGCCGCTTCGTCGTTACCCTCGGCGCCTGCGCCACCGCCGGTGGGCTGCAGGCACTGCGAAATCTGGATGACAGCAACGAGGCGTGGAAACATGCCGTCTACGCGCAACCGGAATTCATCAAGACCCTGGACCAGGCCGATCCGGTTGCCACCCACATCGAGGTGGACTTCGAGCTTTGGGGCTGCCCGGTCAATGGCCAACAAGTGCTGGCCGCCGTTCAACAGCTGCTATTCGGCGTGACGCCGCTGGACACGCGCGACAAGGTCTGCATGGAGTGCAAACGCCAGCATGCGGTGTGCGTCATGGTCACGGAAGGCCGGCCGTGCATGGGCCCGGTCACACGCACCGGATGTGGTGCGCTATGTCCGCGTTTCGGCCGCGACTGCTACGCCTGCTTCGGTCCCGCCGAGAACCTCAACACCGACGCACTGTCGCAGCGCCTGCAGGGGCTGGGACTGCCGCCCGCAGACGTCGCGCGGCGGTTCCTGTTCATCAATAGTCAGGCACCGGAATTTCAGGCGGCTGGACAGGTGTTTTACCGCGCGGGCTTTGCCGATGACTGAACGCCGCGTCTCCATTCACGTGCCGGCGATGACACGCGTCGAGGGCGAGGGTTCGCTGCGTCTGCACATCGAGCACGGGAGAATCGAAGAACTGGCGCTGGATATCTTCGAACCGCCCCGCTATTTCGAGAAGTTCCTCGAGGGCCGTCGCTATCATGAGGTGATGGATATCGTCGCCCGAATCTGCGGTATCTGCCCCATCGCCTACCAGATGAGCGCGGCCCAGGCGCTCGAGAACGCCTTCGGTATCACGCCGACGGCCTGGGCGCGCGACATGCGGCGGGTGTTCTATTGCGGCGAATGGCTACAGAGCCATGCGCTGCATGTGCATCTGCTGGCCGCACCGGATTTTCTGGGCTTCGACAGCGTGATCGGCATGGCCGAGAAGCACCCCGAGGCCGTGCGCCGCGGCCTGCGCCTGCAGGGCCTCGGCAATGAGCTTATTCGGCTGCTCGGCGCGCGCTCGGTGCATCCGGTCGGGGCCTGCGTCGGTGGCTTTTTCCGTGCGCCGACGACCGAGCAGGTCGCAGCGATGCGCGATCGACTGAGCGCAGCTGTGCCCGATGCCGAGGCACTGGTGGCCTGGTCGGCCGCGCTGCCGGTGCCGGATGATGACCAGGCGTTTGTCAGCGTGTCGCTGCGGCACCCCTGCGACTACCCCCTTGCCGAGGGGCGAATCGTGTCCGATAACGGACTGGATATCGCCATCGACGACTATGACCAGCACTTCCAGGAACAGCATCGCAGCCAGTCGACCGCGCTCTTTTCCGCGCTGCATGGTGAACCCTACCTGGTAGGGCCGCTGGCACGGCTGAACCTGAATCTGGACCGACTACCGGCCGCGAGTCGCGAACTGCTGGCGCAGACCGGGATCACCTTCCCCAGCAGCAATATGTTTCATAGCCTGCTGGCACGCGCCGTGGAGATCCATATCGCCGTGGTCGAGGCAATGCGCCTGCTCGAGGGCTACGCCGAGCCGCCGATCGCGCATACCGAGGCCACTCCGGTCGCAGGCGTCGGCTGCGGCGCGACCGAGGCCCCGCGCGGCCTGTTGTGGCACCGCTATGAACTCGACGATCAGGGCATAATCAGAAACGCGCGCATCGTACCGCCAACCAGTCAGAATCAGGCCAGGCTCGAGGTCGACCTTCAGCAAAGCCTGCGTGCGTTCGGCCTGGACCAGCCGGACGACGCCCTGCGCCTACGCGCCGAGACCGTGATCCGCAACTACGATCCCTGCATCTCCTGTGCAACCCACTTCCTAAAGATCGACGTCCAGCGCAGATGATCCGCGTGATCGGACTGGGTTCACCATTCGGTGACGACCAGGCTGGCTGGCGCGTCATTGACTCGCTACGCGCACGTGGTCTCTCGGGCATCGATCTGATCACACTCGATCGCCCCGGACACTCGCTGATCAACTGGCTGCCCGAGGTGGATTGGTTGATCCTAGTCGATGCGGTATCTTCAGACACCCCGCTCGGCAGCGTGATGCGGCTCGATCCGGACAGTCTCGACGAGGCGCCGAGTGGCATCAGCAGCCACGGACTGCATATCGCCGAGGCGCTGCAATTGGCGTCAACGCTCGACTGCCTGCCCTCACGGGTCGAAATCTATGGCATCCAGGTCGGCCGACCCGATATGCAGGTATTGCGTAGCGAGGTCGCAGGCGGCGCAGCCGCACTGGCCGACTCGCTCGTCCTCGCCCTCAGCCGCGCCTATTCATAGCCCGTTCAAGTCGCGCATCAGCAACTCCAGGCTGCTGAGTTTCGGTTCCTCTGGTTCGAGATTCGCTTTGGCTTTCGAAGCCGCAATCATACGCTCGCGCTCCGCGGCAGCTTGAGCGGCTGCGGCGGCTTCAGCGGCCTCGGCTGCCTCGATAGCCGCAAGGGCCTGCGAAATCTCTCCGTCAACGGCGCGGAGGGCGGCGTCATCCCGCGCGACGCGCGAGCCACGTTCGACATACAATACGGCCCGATCATAAGCCGCGTCGCGCAGCGCGGCCCTGGCCAATTCAACATAGCGTAGCGCAATTCGGCTGATGCCCGCCTGGGCATCCTCATTGTCAGGCTGCATCTCCAGCACCCGTTGTAGATAAAAGAACGCACTGCTCTGTTCGGGGAATAGCAGTCGATCCTCGGCCAGCGCCTGATCGGCCAGTGCCAGCAGTTCTATGACCTCCGCCTCGTCGGCTGAGGCGGAATCATCGAAGGCCTCCGGCGGAGCGGCCGCAACCGGGAGCCCATACTGAGCGTCATACTCGGCATCGACGTCGAGCGTCGGGGCGAGCAGCAGCGATGCCGCATCGACCAAAACCGGCTGTTCCTCCAGACCGGGCTGGAGCGGCAGCGGGGCCGAAACAGACGTTTCCTCTGCCGCGCTGGCGGAATCCACGGCCGCTGCTGGCGGAACCGGTGCAAGATCGAGTCCCGTATATTGTTCATCGGGCATGATCGAGGCACTGCGCTCGGCGGATACGTCCGCCAAATCTTGCGTGCTATCGGCAATCTGCAGTTTCCCTTCCGCATCTCGTAGGCGCGTCTCAAGCGCCACCGTCGGCGCGCCGCCGCTCTTTCCTGGATCAGGAGGCAGCAGCTGGTCGCCGCC
>JBATKF010000286.1:0-1914 GCA_049669185.1 Sedimenticolaceae bacterium
CGCGCGACAGCGCAGGCCGCGACAGCGGGCTGGAGCTCGGTGATCAATTGCTGGGCCGGATACGCGAACTCCTGACGGCACGCCGCATGCGTCAGAACCCCGATGGCACCACCACTATGCGTCCCGACCCGGTGTCGCCCGCGCCGCCCGTGGCGGTGGCGGCGGTTATCGATAGCCCAAAGATCCAGCAATTGGCGGCTCTCCCCGAGACCGGCGTGCGTGAGACCGGTGTGCGCCAGGTCGTCGTCTCCAGGACACTGCTCGAAAAGCTGCGCAGGGCCCTGTCGACGCAGCGCGATCAGATCAAGGTCATGGTCGGCGACGACAAGCTCAGCCATGTCGATGAAGACACGATCGACATCGTCGGGATGCTGTTCGAGGTCATGCTCAACGACGACCGCTTGGCCAACACCGTCAAGGCTCTGCTCAGCCATTTGCACACACCCTACCTAAAACTGGCGGTGCGTGACCGCAGCTTCTTGAGGCATTCGGATCACCCGGCGCGGCGGGTGTTCGACAAGATGGTCGAGGCGGGGTTGCGCTGGGTGGACGAGCGCGATCTCACCCGTGGCATGTATCCCAAACTGCAGTGGGTGGTCGATTCTATTTCGCACGCCGGGGAGTATTCCGCGCAGCTGTTCGAGCAGCTCGAAGCCGAACTGTTGGCCGATATCCTACTGCTGTCCGAGCGTCAGCAGACGCGCGAAGTCCGCACGCTGGAGACGGAAAAGGGCAAGGCGCGGCTGGAAGAAGCGCGCGAGGTGGCGGGCCAGACCGCGCAGGCCTTCCTGCCTGCGGCCGCGGCGCCGCAGCGCTACCAGGACTTCATGACCGGTCCCTGGACCGATTACCTGACGCTTTTGTACCTGCGCAGCAACGGCAATATCAACACCGCCAACTGGCAGGGTGCGCAGGAGCTGGGCAGGCGATTGCGCACCTTCATCGATGGCCTGGCCACGGGCAACCGGCCGGACGATAGCGACCTAAAGGCCCTGCATGATGAGCTGGGACAGCGACTCGGCGATGCGATCCCGCATTACGAGAGCAAAGTGCAACAGCTGTTCGAGCTGTTTTCGCCGGATGAGGAGATCGTGCTGACCGACATCCCGCACGTCGCCAGTGCGCCGGCCACGGCATCCGCCGTTCCGCCGGAAGAGATCAAGCTCTCCAAGGCCGGCAAGTCGCTGCTCAAGCGCCTGCCGCAGCTGCCACCCGGCAGCTGGGTGACCTTTCATAGTGAGGGCGAAGATCCTGACAAGGTCGTCAAGCTCTCCTGGTTCAACCCGAAGACCGAGCGATTCCTGTTCGTCGATCAGTCGGGCGCAAAGGCGCTGGTCATGCCCCTGCGAGAGCTCGCCAATCGCTTCGACAAGGAGGGCGCGCAGGTATTGCACGCCACCGGCACGTCTTACGTCGAGTCGTCGCTGCAGCGTGCCCTGCAAAACCTCGAAACTCATACCTGACGCCGGCATCTGGGAGACACCGCGTGGAAAAGAGACAGCACACCCGCATTGCACTCGATGCCAAGGGCTGGCGCGCCGAGTTGATCGATCAGGTCAGCGGCGACCGGCTGGGCGAGGTCGTCAATCTGTCGCCGGGCGGCCTGATGCTGCTGACGCCACACGCTGTCGAGATCGATAATCTTTATCAAGTGGAGTGTCGTGCGGCCGGTCCCGACGGCCAGAGCAAGCGGTTTACCGCGGGCCTCATGGTCCTGTGGCGATCAGACGCCAACCAGCCGGATGCGTACTGGGCAGGTTTGCAGATCATCGACATCGATGCGCCCGCGCAGGCCGGCCTGCTGGCGCTCAGCGGCGCAATGTCATCTGCGGGCTGAGTACAATCCGAAACAAGATCGAGAAAAACTGGGTTGGGATGCTAATCGACCCTACCTCTAATAAGCGGTTTGCGCCG
>JBATKF010000287.1:0-1580 GCA_049669185.1 Sedimenticolaceae bacterium
GTTGCCCACCTGCAAGAGTCTTAAACACACATGTCCTTGCAGTGTGTGGCCAAGTGCTCGATGAAAAGCCTGACCTTGGCAGATAGGTGTCGGCGGTGGGGATACACGGCATAGATACCCAGAGGCATGGACTCGTGATCGGGCAGCAGTCGCCGCAGTTGTCCTTTCGCAATGTCGTCGGCAATGGCGAATGAAGGCAGGTAACTGATTCCGTCGCCCAATAAAACGAGCTCCCTGGCGGCGCTGGCACTGTTGACCACCATCTTGGCTGCCACGTCGACGGTGACGTCGTTACCCACCTCATGAAATGTCCAGCGCGTAACGGCCGGGTGATTGCTGTCAATAACACAGAGGTGGTCGGACAGCTGTTGCGGATGAGTTGGCTCGCCGTGTTCGTCGAGATAGCCGGGCGAGGCGCAGGCGATTAAGGAGGTCGTACCGAGCTTGCGGGCAACCAACGAAGAATCTTCCAGGTCCCCGATGCGAATGGCCACATCGATTCTTTCGTCCACCAGGTCCACGAAGTGATCGCTCAGGATCAGGTTCAATCGCACCTCGGGGTAGCGGCCGGAAAATTCTGACACAGGGCGCATCAGGTGGAGCTTGGCGAATGAAACTGGGGCCGTCACCCGGAGTTCACCTTTGGGTTCACCGGTATTTGAATGCATCGCTGCGTCCAGTTCATCCAATTCCTCCAGGAGCGGCCGGCACTGTTCGAAGTAGGCCTGTCCGGCGCTGGTCGTACTGACCCGACGGGTGGTGCGGTGCAGGAGGCGAGCCCCGAGGTCTGCTTCGAGCTGACTAACCTGTTTGCTGACCAAGGCCTTCGACACGCCCATTCGGCGTGCTGCCTCTGAGAATCCACCGGCCTGGACCACGGCTACGAACGCCCTCATGCATCCCAGCTTATCCATATTGATTTCTTTTGTTCACGAAATGGAGACAGTATATCAACTTAATGACATATTGTTTCCAGATGTTCAGGGGCAATACTCCCAGCACACCAAATAAACAATCCCTGGAGAACTGAAATGACTCAATCGACCGCTTACGCCGCATTGCTACTTCGCATCGCCCTCGGCGCCATGTTCATCGCCCATGGGCTGCTTAAGCTCCTCGTATTCACCCCAGCCGGAACGGTGGGTTTCTTCGAATCGCTGGGTATGCCCGGCTGGTTTGCCTACCCGACCATGGGCGCCGAGTTGATTGGAGGCGTGTTGCTTGTGCTCGGCGTACAGGTCCGTGCCGTGTCACTGGCGCTGTTGCCCGTGCTGATCGGCAGCATCGTACTCGTCCACGGTGCCAACGGCTGGCTCTACACCAATGAGAACGGCGGCTGGGAGTATTCGGCGTTTCTGATCGTGGCCTCCCTCGTGCAAGCGCTCTTGGGAAACGGGGCGTTCAGCCTTGGCCGCATGCTCGACCGCAACCGGACAGTATCCCACGTGGTCGGTGCAACAGCCTGATCACTCAATACGCCATCAATGCAATCGGCCCCATGCCTGGGGCTGATCGCAACCGTCACTTTAGAGAGAAAAACCGATGTTGATTAGCGGACAATGGGCGGGAGACTTCCAGCC
>JBATKF010000288.1:0-4145 GCA_049669185.1 Sedimenticolaceae bacterium
GCCAGCGCTCTCAGCGGCCTGCCAGTCGAGCTGCCGAGCGACGGCGGCCAGCCGGGTCAGACCGTCTGCCAGTCGGCGATCAAGGGGCTCTGTGATCTGGTCGAACTTCATAGGTAGGAATCCTAACTAGTATGCTCTCCCGTGTCAATCGTTGGTGGGGCACGCGACTACTGGGTTGTCTCCGCCGTGCGGTCAGCCCCCGAGGGGAAGCGATACGAATCCTCGAGCTGATGACGCAGCGCAGCGATCTCGGCTTGCAGCGACGCACGTGGACAGAATGATAGCAACGAGTACCCTGCAATCACCGATATCATTCAGTCAAAAGCAACCATGGCGAGCATTACGATCCGCAATCTTGACGATGAGACCAAAGAGAGGCTCCGAGTCCGCGCCGCACACCGACGGCGATCGATGGAGGAGGAGGCACGCAATATCTTGCGAGAAGCGCTGGCTGAAGAAACGACATTGCCGCGAAACCTGGCCACAGCAATTCACGATCGCTTCGCGGCACTAGGCGGCGTTGAGCTGGAAATACCAGTGCGCGAACCGATGCGCGAACCACCGCAGCCGAACTCGTGATCGTCCTGGATGCGAATGTCTTGTCTGAGTTGATGAGGCCGGCACCGTACGTTACGGTCACGAAGTGGGTGGCGACACAGTCGGCCGCGAGCCTGTTCACGACGACGATAACGCAGGCGGAGATTTTGCACGGCGTACTGCTTCTTCCAAAGGGCCGTCGCAGAGACGCCATCGAGGCAGCGGCCGAGGTTCGCTGGCGTCGAAAATGCTAGAGGCGACCGCCATTCAATACCATGGGACTCCAGCAGCGCAATGAGACGATCGATTTCGGCTTTCAGCCTACTGAGTTCACCGGGCCCGTTCGGCATCGAGCCAGCTATCCACCCGCAGATCAGGCACGCCTGCGAACTCCCGCGCATTTGCCGTTATGACTGTGAGGTCCATAGCGCGCGCATGTGCCGCGCTCAGTAGATCATTCGGGCCAGTTGACCAGGCCCCACAACGATGGTTTCGACCGTCCGGCGCCGTGGTCCAAGTCAAGGCATTCGCGACTGGTGGCGGGCGTCGTAGGCCGCTGAACCCCCCTGGCGTCAACCCGTCTTGCGCAACAGCGCCTCGAGCTTGTGCCGCAGCCAACCGCCCTTCTGCCGTTTGTTGAGCGCCTGCAACTCGATCGCCGCGCGCTCGTGACTGATTCGCGCATTGGCCAGCTCGCGATAGATCAGGTTGGCCCGTTTGCGCCGTTTGACGGCATCACCGGCATCGAGGAAGGCCTCGACGTGGGCCAGCAGCCGTGCCAACAGGCCGGCCCGGCTGGATCCACCCGCCACCGCGAGATGGGTTTCGAGCGCCTGCATCGCCTTGTCGAGATTGGACTGGATCACCGTCAGCTCGGACTGGAACCACTCGTTCTGTGCCAGCGGCGAGTCCATTGCCGCCTCGATCGAGGTTCGCACCTTCTCCTCACACAGGGCGTTGTACTCCTGGAAACCGGCCAGCGCCTGCAGGCCGCGATCGGCCGATTCCGGATCGGCGCTACACAGATCTTCGCAGGCCCTGTAACAGACCTCCCAGGCCTGCCAACGGTAGACGAAGTCCAGGCCCGTACCCTTGATGTTCTGCATGCCCATCACTCGGGTAAACAGGCCCGGTGGGCTAAGGCTAATGATGCGGTCGATGATCTGGTTGCCGCTGCTGTGCGGGTCTTCGATCACCACGAGTTTGCGTTCGAACCAGCGCCACAGCTGCGCGCGAAAGGCCGTGTCCAGCTGATCGAGACCGCTGCCCGTGGCCAGCTTGTCGGCCAGCACCGCGTACTCGGTGAAACTGGTGGAGCGGCGCTGCAGGAGATCGAGCAGCTGCTCCACGGCGGCTTCGTCCAGCAAATCGGCCAGCGCCGCGCGCAGTTCTTCGGGCGCATTCCAGAGCGCCGCCAGTGCGGCGGGGTCGACGATCCCCAGCCCCTGCAACATTGCCTCGAGATGCTGCTGCACATGTGCCTCGCGGTAGGGTACCCGGAAGCGACGCGCGGCCTCCTCGAGGACCTCGAGCGGCGTCCTGCCGCGGGTGCCACTATCCAGGCTGACACCGGCGATGTAATCCTCCCAGGCCTCGCGCACGTAGTTCATCAGACCGTCGAGGTTGGTGCCGATGATGAAGTGGTGATCGGCACCGATGTCGTTGACCAAGATCGAGGCAAACACCTTGGAGCGAGGCACCCGGTCGGCCCGGTTGTTGACCACGGTGGACAAGCAGACGCCGGGCTCCGCATAGGGATCCTGCCCTTCGAAGCCCATGCGCTGCCAGTTGCCCAGACAGCCGAAGCGCTCATTGGCCGACATCCCGTTAATGAACTCCAGCCGACGCCCGCGAACGGTGGCGACCGGCGAGGCCTTTAGCACCCCGAGGTCGGCGACGACACGGTCGGCCATTTCCTTGATTGCGAAGTCGGCGTCTACACCGATCTCGTCCGCCAGGCGTGTGACCAGGGCGATATTGAACGGGTGCTCCGCATAGGGAAAGCGGTCCAGCAGGTCGCTGGTGATCAGGCCGGCCTCGAGCCAGCCGACACTGTGCATCTCGGTGTTCTTGACCCGAGCGTCATCTGCGAGGATCGGCAACATCTGCTCTTCGCTGGTGATCAAGGTTGAGTCGCGCGGGATGAAATTGGTCATTACCTGCGGGATATTGATCCCCGCCGGTCCCTGCAGGTCCTCGTGATCGGGATAGGTATTGGTGATGGTGGCAATGTCGTCGCGCATCCACTGTTGCTGCAATATGGCGACATAGGCCGGCGTCAACCCCATGCATTCCCATAAAAATACATCGACGTCGAGCTTGTCGGCGATGTCGATCACATTCGCCTGTTCCCAGATGGTCGCCTTGTCATAGGGGCGGAATAGAAACATCTCGCGCAGGGTGCCGCTGGCCGGGCCATACAGGAACATTGCCTCGCAACCAGTGGTCTTGGACACGACCGTATGCCCGAGGGCGTTGAACAGCGCCGCCTTGAGCCGCTCGGTACCGGATTTGCCGCGCGTGCCCCAGCCGCCGATAGAGACGGGGATACCTTCGCGGGTGCGCCTGATACGCCGGCTGGCCCGAACGTGTCGGCCGAAGAACAGCGCCGACATCAGGGCGATGAACAGTGCCAGCTCCGGTAACGAGTTTTCGTACACAGAGAAGAAATAGTCTCGGATATCCTCCATTGTCTGCAGACCCGGCAGCGCGAAGGCGGCAGGAAAGAAGCGGCTGACCGCGGGGTCCACCGAGGTGGGAATGGCAGGATGTTCCGCGTGCGGTCGCAGGTTCAGCGAAAAACCCAATGCCTGCAGGGCGGCAACATAGGACTCGCTCGGCTGCGCGCTGTCCTCCTGCCAATTGCGCAACTGGGCGTAGTGACTGAACCCGAACGTCAGTGCAAGGCGTGCGCGCACACGCCGCCACAGCGCGGCCGGAGGAGCGACCTCGGTCACGCCCTCGCTGGTATAGAGCTGTAGCGGGCCGACCGACCGGGGCTGATCGAGGACCGAGATCATTTCGTCGACCAGGGGCAGATAGGGACGCCAACCCTCTTCGCTGGCGATGAACAGCGGCTCCCCGGGGACCTTGGTCTGGGCCAGCTCCGAGGTGATTGGCGATGCGGCGCGCAAGTTGCCGCGGTAAACCCGCCCGATGGTGTGGGGGAAGGCCTGGCGCTTGTCCGTCCCCGGGTTGCGCAGTTCGTGCAGGAAGCGCCAAAGACGGAACCCGAAGTGGTTGCCGCGGCTGATGCGCACACCGCGCCGATACCGCTCGAGATCGAAACCGAAATCCTGCTGCGCCAGCAGCGCCAGGCTCCGGCCCAGCAGACCCGGCTCCTCACTATCCAGGCGCAGGTGTCGAAGGTTGCGCGCCTTGCCCTGACGCGCGTGTCGCAATGCGGGGCCCACCCGCTGCAACAATGCCTCGGCCGCGGGGTCGGCCTGTCCCCACAGGCGCTCGCGTGCCTGTGCCGCCCAACGCCTGACCGCCAGGTGCCCGGCCTCGGTGTGCAGCACGGAGATCGCCGGCGCCAAGGTTGCAAGCCAGGCCGCTGCCTCGGCGGGCTGATCGCTAAGGGCCTGGTGTGCGGTCACTGCCGTGTG
>JBATKF010000289.1:0-2137 GCA_049669185.1 Sedimenticolaceae bacterium
GCCAGCGCTCTCAGCGGCCTGCCAGTCGAGCTGCCGAGCGACGGCGGCCAGCCGGGTCAGACCGTCTGCCAGTCGGCGATCAAGGGGCTCTGTGATCTGGTCGAACTTCATAGGTAGGAATCCTAACCATTACCTCTTCCCGTGTCAATCGCTGACGGGGCGCGCGATTTGGGGTGGTCTTCACCAAGGGGGATTGCGATACGAATCCTCGGAAATCAGCGCCTGTGGATCGAGGATTCGTATCACTGTCTGCACGTCGTGGAATGACAGGCCCACTTGGTCGATATCAGATGGTTTTCAGAGCCCCAACACTTTCCTCAATCGATCGAGCGCCTTCTGGTGGCTGCGAACGCCCATCTGCCGGATATTGTGCAACTTCCACTGAATGGCGGGCCACCGGTCCAGGCCTTCGAACGGCAGCAACGACCAATCCGGTTCGCCTTGCTTGATGGACAGGAGGAAACGGCGCTCGTTGTCGGTGGGGGCGCTTGCGGCCCACTCAAACAGCTGCGTCCGGGCGGCTTCCAGCTCCGCCAGTCTAACCGGCACCTCGGTCATGCCAGCGAAATGGTTGGCGAACAGATCCTCGAACGGTTTGCGGTTCGGTTGCAGAAGCTCTGCAATCGGTCGCCGGTGACCAGCGAGGTAGGCGACAAACGCCTGCCTAATGGAATCCGGGATCGGCCCCGCTGCTTGAAGATGCATGACGTCGAAGAGGTCCCGCGGGTGCTGTCGGTCCAGGGCGGCACAGAGCTTACCGGCGTAGAGGTCCGGCGAGTCGAGACGTTGGATTTCGACGAAGAGCTCGTAGGCTTCCTGCGCGGGCGAACACAGTTCGCTTGAGATCGGCGGCACCAGGCTGCCGCGGATGACGACGCTCGGCTCCACCTTGATACGCGCGCCCGACTTGTCAACGAGCAGCTTGGGCGCATCGCCTTCCACGAGTTGGACTTTTGCGCCTGGCACGGAGCGTTGGATTGCTTCGGCGATCATGGCGAGCCGGGAGCGGATGTCGGTCAACGCCGCGTCCCGATCGGACACCGGGAGGTAGGTAAGGTCGATGTCGACCGAGAGTCTCGGCATGTCCCGAAGAAACAGGTTGATGGCGGTGCCGCCCTTGAGCGCGAAGTCCGGCTCACTGGCAACTGCCGGCAAACAGCGGATTAGAAGTTCGACCTGGGCTCCGTAACTATCGCGCGCCGCCATGGGTGGCCCTACTCCTGCTCGGGCTCGGCGACGACCAAATCGTATTTCTTGTCGAGGCGTCCTCCAGCGTGGATGGTGCGGCGGCCTGACCCGAAATCGACCTTCGACAGGTCGAGATGTTTCAACCACGGATGATTCGCTCGCTCGGCGGCATGCATGAACAGCCGCTTGGTCTTCACCGAAGTACAGCCCTCAAGCAGCTGTTGCACGACCTGCGGGCGCAGTGAGGTCAGCGATCCCATCACCTGGAGGGCCTCTTCATAAGACTGCCGCTTTGGCACGAGGTACATCATCTCGAAAGCTGCACGCTCGAGTGTCGCGACCTCGAGTTCGACCTCGTCGACCGGAAGTGTGGACGTGGTCTTTTCGGTGCCCGCGAAGATGCCGGTTGTCACCAGTGTCACCGGTCTGGACCAGGTATGGGCCTCGAACCAGGCGGGTAATTTCGTGCCGGGATTCCCGAACAGGATGACCTCGCGCGCACCGAACGCCAGGAAGTGCGAGTAGCCGCGCAGCTCAACCGCGGTGATGCCGCCGGGATGGACGGCGAGGGCGAGCTGTGTCTGCAGGGCGTGGACCGCACCGACCCAGTCGACTATCGCACCGGCCCGTTTGTAGGCGCCGTGACCCAGTCGTTCCAGCCAGCCGGACTGGACGTACTTGTCCGCAAGCCGGCGGTCGACGCCTCGGCTATTCAGCCAACGCAGCGTGGCGACCGTTCCAGATGGCCACTGCTGCAGCAGCTGGTTTATTTTCGAGCCCATTTGACGTCCAATCGGCGACGTATGCTCGCCAAGTTAAACTGACCGCAGAGGATAGCACGGAGATTAGAATGACGCCCAGATGTCGCCTCATTGGCGACATTAAAGCATGAAAGCAAACTCAAGGAAGGTTGTGGGTCCCGAAAAAGGGAGCATATTGATTTCATTGC
>JBATKF010000290.1:0-22610 GCA_049669185.1 Sedimenticolaceae bacterium
CCCGGTACGAGGCCTGCTCACGCAGGCCGCCGCCCATCTGCGGCCCGACGACGACCCGCACGCCGGTGACCGTCAGTGGCGCTGTATTGCGGACACTCACCACCAGGTAGCCGTCAGACGCCAGGCCCAGGGCGGTCTTGAGGTAGCGCGCGGGATTGTCCTGCAGGTCAAGGCGCGCGAGCTGCGCTTCCGCCAGGGTGCCGACATTCGACTTCGATGAAGCCGCCGTGCGGAAGTAACGGATTGCCTCGTCGCGCTTTCCGGTGAGCTGCGCCGCACGGCCAAGGCCGTAATAGCCCTCTGCGGTCGGCAACAGTGCGACACTGCGCTCGAGGTCGCGTATCGCCCCGCGCGGGTCGTCGACCTCGTCACGGATCAGGCCGCGTGCCAACAGCGGACGATAGTACTCGGGGTTCAGCTCAACCGCGCGATCGAGATCCTCGAGCGCAGCCCTGTCGTTGTCCTGGGCCGCCTTGATCTCGCCGCGCAGGCTGTAAAATACAGCCTCGTCGGGCTCGATCCGGATTGCAAGATTGACTTTGCGCAGTGCCGTCTTCAGGTCTTTGTTCTCAACCGCCCTGCGCGCCTCGTCGTAGGCCTCGTAGGCCGGCTTGTTGCGCCGCAGACGGGCGATCTCCCGCTGATATCTCGCCTCGCCGATCTCGCCGCCGGGGTTACCCAGCTGGTCGACTAGCGCTCGATTTGCCGCAACCCGCTCGGCCGACGGCGGGTGGCTGGCGAACAGTCCCTCGAGCCAATTGGTTTGCCTGTCTTCCGCCAACCGCACGAAGGTCTCCTGCAGCTGCACCGCGGCGGACGGGTCATAGCCGGCGCGTACCATATAGCGCATGCCATAGAGATCGGCCTCGCTTTCGTCGTCGCGACTGAACTTCTGATTGGTCAGCTGGGCGCCGACATTGGCGCCCATCAGACCGATGTCACCATAGCCGGAATCGCCCAGGGCGACACCGGCGGCCACCAGCGCACCCTGCAGGAACATGCCGCGCTCCATCGACTGCGCGCTGTGCCGGGCGGCGGCGTGCACGATCTCGTGAGCCAATACCGCCGCCAGCTCAGCCTCGCTGCGCAACTCCACCAACAGCCCGCGATTGATGGAGATCTTGCCGCCGGGCAGCGCCCAAGCATTCGGTGAGGAGTCATTGAGGACCTTGAATTCGTAGGGCAGTTTGCGGTCGCTGACCTTGGCCAGGCGATCACCGACCGACGCGACATAGGCGGTCAACGCAGGCTCCAGGATATAGTCGCCGCCCTGAGCCTGGCGATAAGGCCCGTAGTTCTTCTGCCCGATCGCCATTTCCTGCGCCTCCGAGACCAGTGTGATCTCGTTCTTGCCGGTGACCGGATTGACGGCGCAGCCGACCATTGCCCCGATCAACACCGTCAGCACCACCATGGCGATGGTGTCGCGGCGAATTGGTCTGTTGCTTCTCATGGTTTCGATGTCGTGTCGCCCCGCTGGCTGGAACACAAGAGACGGAGGGTTGATTCGCACCACCCGTTGCGCCACCGAACAAACTAAAAATCTCGCACAGTTCTTGGTGGAATGCGCTGCGCTCCCTACAGCCTGCGCAGTAACAGACTCTGACGATCGCGTCAGGTTCCTTTCTCGGCCTCCTTGACCTGCTCCCAGGCCGCATCGAGCGCCTCGAGAGAGAGCTCCCGCAAGTCTTGCCGACCCGAATTGCCAAGCAGCGTCTCCATGGCACGAAAGCGCCGCTCGAACTTCTCATTCGCGCGGCTCAGGGTCTGTTCCGCGTCCATGCCGAGCAGGCGGATCACATTGACCATCGCAAAAAGCAGATCACCGAGTTCGGCCTGCAAGCGGTCAGGGTCGATGGTTGCAACCTCCGCCTCGACCTCGTCGAGCTCCTCGCGCACCTTGTCGAAGGCGCCCCGCGCATCCGGCCAGTCGAACCCGACCCTCGCCGCGCGTTTCTGCAGCTTCTCGGCACGTATCAGCGCCGGCAGTGCACGCGCCACGCCGTCCATCTGGCTGGCCTCCGCCGCCTGGTGCCTGCCCGCACGCTCCTCTGCCTTGTTCTGTTCCCAGGCCTGGCGCAACTGCGCCTCATCGGTGACTTTCGCATCGGCGAATACGTGCGGATGACGCCGGACCATCTTGTCGCAGATGCCCTGGGCGACGTCATGAAAATCGAATTGGCCCTCTTCGCGCGCGATCTGGCTGTAGAAAACGATCTGAAACAGCAGATCGCCGAGTTCATCGCGCAGCTCGCGCATGTCGCCGCGCTGGATGGCGTCGGCCACCTCATAGGCCTCCTCCAGTGTGTAGGGGACGATGGTCGCGTAGGTCTGGCGCCGATCCCAGGGACAGCCGCCCTCGGGATCGCGCAGACGCGCCATGATTGTCAGCAGTCTCTGCACAGCCTCCATTCAGGACTCGCCCTCCAGGGCCACAATCAAGTCCGGCTGGTCGACCCTGGGATTGTTGACCGCGCGGCCTACCGGATACACCGTCAGAGCGGGCGCCCGCTGCGCGGCGAGTAAGGTCTCCAGCGGTTGCGGTTTCTGGCTACGGATGTCCAGCCAAAGATCGAAGGCAGTTGGATCGATCACCACCGGCATGCGCTCATGCACCGCCCTGACCTGCGCATTGGCCTCGCCGACCAGGATGGTGCAGGACGCCAGCTCGTTGCCGTCGGCGTCCTGCCAGTGCTCCCAGAGCCCGGCCAATGCGAGTGGCCTCCCGTCGCTCGGTCGCAGCACGAAGGGCTGCTTCTTGCCGCCCGCACTGCGCCACTCGTAGAAGCCGTCTGCCGGTAGCAGGCAGCGTCGATAACGAAAGGCATTGCGGTAGGCCGGCTTCTGCGCCACCGTCTCGACCCGCGCGTTTATCATGCTGAAGCGGCTGTCTGGCCCTTTCGACCAGGCGGGTATCAGGCCCCAGCGCACCAGCACCATCTCGCGCCGGCCGTTGTGATCCTGGCGGATGATCGGCACCGGCTGGGTCGGCGCGATGTTGTAGCGTGCCTCGAGCAGCGGCATCGGCATCTCGCCGAATAGCTTGGCCAGTTTGTCGGCGTTCGAATGCAGGAAATAGCGGCCGCACATAGGCTACTACCAGGCTAGGAGCCCGGCAGCGAGATGCCGGTGACTTTCTTGTACAGGCTGACCGCATAGGAGTCGGTCATGCCCGAGACAAAGTCCGTCAACAGCAACAGCCGCAGATAAGGATCATCGACCGGCACCCGATCGGGGCCGACGAACTGCTCGGGTACCAGGCGAATCAGCATGCGGCTGCGCGGCGAGGCTCGCTCGGCGTGCTCTGCGACGTCATCCACCACCTGGACGAAACGCTCCAGCAGGTCGCTGACCACCTGGAATCCGGCGGCCTGGATGCTCACCACCTCTGGCGCGCAATAGATCCGCTGGCGGGCATTGTCGATCAGCGCATCCAGCGCGGCGCGCGCCGGCACCTCGTCCAGCAGCGGGACATCGAACCGTCCGGCGAGGATAGCGTCTTCGTTGTCCATGAAGCAGCTGAGCGCCTGGCGTATCACCTCGTTGATGACCTTGGCGCGCAGGAATTCGACCCGATCCTTGGGGTCGCGAATGCGCTCCAGGCGCGGACGCTGGTGCTCCGGATCGCTGAGCAGCGCCCAGAACATCTCCAGCACCTCTGGATAGCTGAAGTGGCCGAGACGATAACCGTCCTCGATGTCGATGACACGGTAACTGATGTCATCCGCCGCCTCGACCAGGAAGGCCAGCGGATGCCGGCACCACATCGCGTGATGACTGTCGCGCCGGATCAGGCCCACGGTCGCCGCCACATCCTCGAATGACCCACGATCGGCCGCGGTGAATCCCTGCTTCTTCGCACTGATGCCCGCGAAGCGACTTCCGCCGAGGCATGACTCACGGGGGTATTTGGTGAACGCTGCGAGGGTCGCACAGGTGAGTTGAAGGCCGCCCAGATTGTCCGGATTCTGCAGCCGCGTGATGATGCGAAAACCCTGTGCATTACCCTCGAACGACAGGAAATCCTCGCGCTCGCTGCCGGTCAACAGGGCCACGCGGCGCGCGCCATAGTCCGCGTTGTGCGCCCAGTGGCGTATTGCATCTTCGCCGGAGTGACCAAACGGGGGATTGCCGATGTCGTGCGCAAGACACGCGGCCGCGACGATGCTGCCCAGATCGGCCGCCTCGATCGCGTCCAGACGGTGGCGGCGGATCACCTGCTCACCGACCAGGGTGCCAAGCGAACGGCCGATGCTCGAGGCCTCGAGACTGTGCGTGAGGCGGGTGCGTATGTAGTCCACGTTAGACAGCGGGAAGACCTGCGTCTTGTCCTGCATCCGTCGAAACGCCGAGGAAAAGACGATGCGATCGAAGTCGCGCTGAAAATCCGTGCGCGCGCTCGACGCCGAGGGGGGTTGCTGCGAACCGAGCCGGTCTCGCGAGAGCAATTGCTGCCAGTGCATAGTGATGGGGCGATTCCGGTCGGTTCGGCGATGCCGTTTTTTTTCGCTAGGAAATGTACCACCCGGCGCGAAGCGCTGACCACCCGGGGGTTGGTCCTCTCGCACCCCGTGCTACAAAACTCAAGGTCAGAATCTCCCGCGGGATAGGCGCCCATAAGTAATTTCGTATTTATCAATAGAATTTGTTTATATAAGCCGATTGAGGTAGACTTCCGTCGTCGTTTTCTGGCGTTCAGGCTGCAGGGAACGCGCAAGGTCCTCGATCTGACTCTGGAGTCTGTGAAATGAAGCTTTTCAGTGGCGTCATTGCCGCGGTCTGTGTCACCGTCCTGGGCCAGGCCTTCGCAGCCGACTCCCCACGCGGCGAGTATCTTTTCCATGTGGTTACCCGAGACGCTATCCCGGTAACGCTGTCGTTTGCCGGCACGGTATCGGCCGACAAGACACTGCAGCTCACCGCACAGATGCCAGGTCGCATCGCGGATATCGCCGGCCAAGAGGGCGACGAATTCGCGGCCGGCACGGTGTTGATCGAATTGGAGGACAGCGCCCTGTTGGCGCGCCGCGAGGCCGCACTGGCCAGCCGTGATGCGGCGGCCGCCGAAATCCGCAATGCCCAAGTCCAGCTCGATCGCGAACGCTTCTCACCGCGCTCCAACGCATCCAATACCGCACCGGGCGGCATGGGGATGCCGGCGATGATGGATCAGGTGTTCGCCAATCCGATGCAAAACATGATGGGTATGCGAAGCCGCGGCGCCGACCGTACGTCGGACCTGGTCAGTATGGAGACCCAGTTGGCGCAGGCCACCACGCGGCTCAAGACGGCCGAGGCCAACATCCGCGAGATCGATTCGCTGCTGCGCGATACCAGGGGGGTGGCAGAGTTCTCCGGCGTGATCCAAAAGGTGCACGTAGAAGTAGGCGATACCGTCCAGCCAGGGCAGCCACTGCTCGATTTCAGTGAGTCGGCCGCGCTGGTCGTCGAGGCCGATCTGCCAATTCGTCTGAGTCGCACGCTGGCACTGGGCCAGCCGCTGATCGTGGCGCTGGGCGGCGACCAGAGGCTGGCGGCCCCGGTCAGCCGTATCTACCCGGTGGCCGATCCGCGTCAAAACACCGTGCGCATAGAACTCACGCTGCCGGTCGGCGCCGGCGCCACCCCCGGTCAGTACGTCGAGATCCGCGTGCCCGACAACGCCGCTGGCGTGCCCGATCAACTCGTCATCCCGCAGAGCGCCATCGTTACGAAAGGCGGACTGCCGCTGGTCTTCACGGTCGATGGCGCGGGCAAGGCCCGCCTGCGTGTCGTGCGGCTCGGCAATTCGCCCGATGGCAAGACCCGGGTGGTGTTGTCCGGCGTCGACGTCGGCGACCGGCTGATCGACCAGCCACCGCCGGGCCTACGCGCTGGTACACAGGTCGTCGAGCCGCCGACGAAGCCGGAAACGGCACAGAACACAGAATAAGCAAGGGTTCGCCATGTCGGACATCGAACGCAAGGAAGCCGCGGCCGCCGAGCTCGGTCTCGCCGGCAAGACAGCGCGTGCATTCATTCATTCGCCGCTCTCGCCGCTGCTATTCCTCGCGATGCTGGCAATGGGGGTCCTCGGCCTGATGGCCACCCCGCGCCAGGAGGACCCGCAGATTTCGGTGCCGCTGGTCGATATTTTCCTCCAGTACCCCGGCGCCTCGGCCGAGCAGGTGGCGGCGATGGCGGTTAATCCACTCGAGCGCATCATGAGCGAGATCCCGGGCGTGAAGCATGTCTACTCGGCAAGCATGCGCGGCCAGGGCATCGTCACGGTGCGCTTTAAGGTGGGCGAGCAGACCGGCCCCTCGCTGGTCAAGGTGCACGACAAGCTCGCCTCGCACCTCGACCAGATGCCAACAGGTGTTCAGATGCCGCCGCTGGTCAAAGTCAAAGGCATCGACGATGTCCCGGTCGTCACCCTGACGCTCTGGTCACCCGAACTCGATGGCGGCAGCCTGCGCCGGCTCGGCGTCAACCTGTTGCAGCAGCTCAAACGGATACCCAACACCGGCCAGGGCTTCGTGGTGGGCGGACAGCAGCAGCAAATCCGGGTCGAGATCCTGCCCGACAAGCTGAGCGGCAAGGGGCTGACCCCCGGCGAGGTGATCAACGTGATCCGCGGCAGTAACGCCGAGCAGATGGTTGGACGTTCCGAGACCGACAACCTCGACTCGCGCATCTATGCCGGCAGCTTCCTGAGGTCGCCGCGCGACATCGAGAATCTGGTCGTTCGAGTGATCGACGGGACCCCGATATACGTGCGCGACGTGGCCAATGTCAGCTGGGCCAACGAGGAGGCGAGCAGCTTTGTGAACTATTACTCCGGGCCGGCCTATGCCAGCGTCGACGGCGCGGAAAAACAGGCCGACGGCGACCTCGCAGTCACGGTCGCGCTCGCAAAAAAAGAAGGTTCAAACGGCGTCACGGTGGCGAACGACATCCTGGCCATGGTCGAGTCGCTGACCGGTCGACTGATTCCCGAGCAGGTCCATGTGGAGGTCACGCGAAACTACGGCGAGACCGCGCAGGATAAGGTCAACGAGCTGCTGTTCAAGCTGGTCGTCGCGACCGGTATCGTCACGGTATTGGTGTGGTATTCGCTCGGCCTGAAGCCGGCGATCGTGGTCACCGTTGTAATCCCGGTCGTTATCCTGATGACGGTGTTCGCGGCGTTCGTGATGGGCTTCAGCATCGATCGGGTATCCCTGTTCGCGCTGATCTTCTCGATCGGGATCCTGGTCGACGACGCGATCGTGGTGGTCGAGAACATCTACCGACGCTGGCTGATGGTCGGCGAGCCCTCGACCGAGGTCGCGGTCGATGCGGTGCGTGAGGTCGGCAACCCGACCATCCTCGCCACCTTCACCGTGGTCGCCGCACTGATGCCGATGGCCTTCGTCAGCGGCCTTATGGGGCCCTACATGGCACCGATCCCAGTGCTCGGCTCGATCGCGATGCTGATCTCGCTGTTCGCGGCCTTTGCGTTCACCTCGTATCTGGCGATGCGCATCCGCCCCTCGATGGCACAGTTGAAGAAGGCCGAGGAGGCCGAGCACGCGAGCAACGAAAAGCTCGACCGGCTGTTTCGCAGGGTGATCCCGAGGCTTCTCGACAGCAAGACCGCCGGCTATGGCTTCCTCGTCGGACTGATAGTGTTGTTCTTCGCGGTGATGGCGATGTTCTACACCACCGCCGTCACCGTGAAGATGCTGCCTTACGACAACAAGGCGGAATTCGCCGTAGTGATCGACATGCCCGAGGGCACTGCGCTACCGGCCACCAGCAACGTGGCGCGCGAGATGGCTGAGAAGCTGCGCGAGATCCCCGAGGTCACTGCACTGCAGACCTATGCCGGCACCGCGCGTCCGTTCGACTTCAACGGCATGGTGCGGCACTACTATCTACGCAGCGATCCCTGGCTGGGCGAGGTCCAGGTGCAGCTGCTGAACAAAAAGGATCGCAAGCGCAGCAGTCACGACATCGCAGTCCAGGCGCGCGCGCTGCTGACTCCGCTGGCGCAGGAGGCCGGCGCGAGAATCACCATCGCCGAGATGCCGCCCGGACCGCCGGTGCTCCAGGCGGTGGTCGCCGAGATCTATGGCCCTGATGCGGCCACTCGACGCCAGGTCGCCTCGGACATGACCAGCTTATTCGAATCGGTCCCGGGGCTGGCCGATGTCGACAACTATATGAGCCAGCCCTATGAGGCCTGGCGCTTCGTGATCGACACCCAAAAGGCCTCGACGAAGGGCGTCTCGACGCGTACGGTCATCGATACCCTGTCAAACGCGATGGGCGGATACCGCATTACCGACGTCCGCGAGGGTTCTGCGCTGGAGCCGACCTGGATCGTGATCGAGGTCCCGCTCGCGCTGCGTGCCAACCCGTTGGCCCTCAGCGATCTACCGGTGCCGGGGCCACAAGGCAGCACGCTGCCGCTGACCGAGCTGGGCAGCTTCCAGCGCATTCAGGAAGACCCCATCATCTACCACAAGGACCTGCGCCCGTTGGAGTACGTGGTCGGCGATGCCGTCGGCCGCCTTGGTGCACCGATCTACCCGATGTTGGAGATCGACGAGAAGCTCGAGGACTATGTGACGCCGGATGGTCAGACCCTGTCGGGGACGATGACGGGCAAGCCGGCCGACACCGGCCTTTCGGCATTCGAGTGGGCGGGCGAATGGACCGTGACCTACGAGACCTTCCGCGACATGGGCGCGGCATTCGCGGTCGCGCTGGTGCTGATCTACATGCTGGTGGTCGGGATGTTCGGGAATTTTCTGGTGCCCGCGATCATCATGGCGCCCATCCCGTTGACCCTGCTCGGCATCGTGCCGGGTCACTGGCTGATCAGCTTGTTGACGGGTCACAACGCTTATTTCACCGCGACCTCGATGATCGGCTTCATCGCGCTGGCAGGGATCATCGTGCGGAATTCCATCCTCTTGGTCGACTTCGCCGTCGAGGAGGTTCGTCAGGGGGTCGAGGTGCGCGAGGCGGTGCTGCGCTCGTGCAAGGCCCGCACCCGTCCGATCATGATTACCGCGTTCGCGCTGATCGGTGGCGCCAGCGTGATCCTCACCGACCCGATCTTCCAGGGCATGGCCATCTCGCTGATGTTCGGCGTGTTTGTCTCGACCGTTTTGACCCTGCTAGTCATCCCGCTCGGCTGCGTCAGTGCCGCAAACAGCCTGCGTGAGATCGCCGCCGCCCGGGACGCCGAGGCCGCCCAGCACTGAGTCTGCACCCAGGCGTCTGCAAAGGCCCGATGACGTCACGCTCGGCAGCCGCTACATTGTGGGGTGTGAACACTACTGAGAATTCCGCAGCGACGCCGGGAACGGCTGGCCAACCGAGAGGCTATCGATCGGACAGCCGGTGGTCCGTGATCGGCATCGTGCTGCTGACCGCGGGGTCTATGTCCGCACCGGCCGCGGAGGGCTTCGATCGCGCCCGCGCGCTGTATGAGAATCATTGCCGTTCTTGCCACGAGAGCTGGGCACATACCCGGGACGGGCGCGTGGTCGATTCGCTCGATGAGCTGCGCATGCGCGTAGCGTCATGGAGTCTGCACACCGGTCTCGACTGGACCGCCGAGGAGATTGACGCAGTCACCCGCTATCTGGACCGGCGCTTCTACGGGTTGAAGCCCTAGCAGCTCAGCTTTCAATCCTGCAGCGCGGGCGGCAGCGGCAGCGCATTGGTGTCATGCGAATAGTCCTGGGTCCGGTATTCCATTCCGGCCGGCGGCGGTTGATCGCTGACATGCCATTGGCCCGAGGCATCCTGCCACTTGTAGACGCGGGTGGTCTGCAGCTCGCGGCCGAGCGTGGTCTTGGCCGCCCAGTCCGGCATGCGCTCCGGGTAGAGCGTGAAATAACCGCCCACGCCGGCGAGCAACACCAGGATCGACAGCAGATAAAGGAATCCGGCACGACCGGCACGACGCCTGGCGTGCGCCCTCATCGACCCAGAGCACCGCATTGACCCATCATTTGCCGAATGTAGCGCCCTCACCGGCCAACCACCAAATCGGGAAGTATCCGCGGCACACCCGACCCTCAGGTTGAAATCGGAACTGCCGATAGCCTTGGCATCAGAAAATCGTGATACTTCTTACCAGTCGTTGAAAAGGATGGCCGGCATGTTGAAGAGCGTTGGAAAACCGTCGTTGCTGCTGAAATGGGGCAAGCGCTACTGGATCTGCATGCGCAGCGAGCGGCTCGATGACGGCCTGCGAAACAGGATCCGTCCTCTGGCCTTCGGCGGTTACGTGTTCTGGTTCGAGAAAGCGGACGCTACCTGAGCTTCACGCCGCCACGTCCGGCCCCCGCAAAACGTCGAACCGTCCCTGCTGCGAGCAGCAGCGTCTCTCACCGGCGCGCCGTTGCAGGCCGCGCAAGTGGCCGAGAAGCGGCTCGAGAAGTTGTTCAAATCCCCTTCAACAGGCCTCCGCGGGTCTAGCGCTCGGGTACCCTGGCCAGCGTTGAACCTGTCCTGAACAATGCTGTCGCCACACTACGTGCGGCATAAAAAACCGTCTTTCAATAGCTTACGATTATTTTCGTCGCGATCCGCACTGAAATTACATTCACAGGATGTCCGCGCCTGCACGCCTCCACTGGTAAACCGTAAAAATTGATACGGAATTTGTCTTGCTTTTGTTCTGATTTTGCTTACGCTCTCGGATCGTGACAGGGCAGAACTCTGCGGTCACCCCTACGACGGCTACCCCGACAGTCCTCTACCCCGGAGACACACCAATGCCCATCAACCCCCTTTACCTGACCGAGCAGCCAGAACTCAGCGACGAAGCCCTGTTGGTGCGCACCGCGCTGATTGCGAATGGCCTGGAAACGCCGATGATCGAGATCGGCCTGTCTGCTCGGCAGAAATACGAGCGCGTCAAGGACTTGATGACTGAGGTGGTGAGCACTTTGGGGCTCGACCTCAGCGACGACAGCCTGGCCGAGACGCCGCACCGAATCGCCAAGATGTACGTTCACGAGGTGTTCTCGGGACTCGACTACCGAAACTTCCCCAAACTGTCGCTGATCGAGAACAAGATGGGCGCGAACGAGATGGTAAAGGTGCGCGACATCGATCTCACCAGCACCTGCGAGCACCATTTCGTGACCATCGACGGCGTCGCGAAGGTGGCCTACATCCCCAAGGACCGCATTATCGGGCTGTCGAAGATCAATCGGGTGGTCCGCTTCTTCGGCCAACGCCCGCAGGTGCAGGAACGCCTGACGCGCCAGATTTTGGTCGCGCTGCAGGTCCTGCTAGAGACCGACGACGTCGCAGTGAGCATCGATGCGACACATTACTGCGTGAAGTCGCGCGGGGTCATGGACGCCAATTCGCAGACCAGCACCACCGCGCTTGGCGGCTGCTTCCGGGACAACATCCACACGCGCGCCGAATTCCTGAATCCCTGACAGGGGCCGCCCGCGGGCGGCTAATTCACGAACTGCGCGACCTTCGTGCACCGATCTATCGCCGCTTGCGCAAGCTGAATGGGTAACGGGTTTTCCACGAAGTCCTCCAGGTCGATGCGGATGTCGGCGATCTCGCCGATGAACCGCTCGCGCTGCTCTTCGCTTAGCGTATCGTCCAGCGTCTGCACCATCTCGATGGTCTGATAGCGTAATTGCGCGACCTTGCTGACCAGTTGGGGCGGCTGCTCGGCGAAATCGACCCACCAGGCCACGAGGAACTGCGTCAGCGCCTGCTGATCGGCCTGTGCACGCAACAGGTCCAGCAGGCGTTGTTGCTGCTGTCGCCGGTAAGACAGCCAATCATCGGCCGTGTCAGGCATTTGGCTCACCTTACGCTCGACAATCGCCAGTTGCGTCGTTGAGAGGTCGCCAAGCCAGCCCTCAATACGATCGACATAGCGCGCCAGGCGCTCACGCTCGCGCCGCTGCAGGTCCTCATCCAGGTACTCTTTCTGATAATCGCGATCGCTCTCTGCCAACTCGTCTGCCAGATGGTCGATCTGTTCGGGCGTGATATCTCGCAGCACGACGGTGGCGAGCGTCACGGCGCGCCGAGCGTGTTCCCGATAGACGAGATCGATACTGTCGAGCAGGCAGTTCAGGCGGTCTCGGTGCAGACCGCGAGCGATCTCCGTCTCTGCAGTCTTCAGCAGGAACACCACTTCGGGAAGCAGATCGCGGCGATGCTCGACCATCCATGCACTGAAGGGATCTTTCCAGGCCTGGCTCTGGTCGTCGTTCGGGTCGACCAAACCGCTAGCCCAGCGCTGCGCCAGCCAGGCGCCATTGTCGTATAGCAGACCGGTTCGGCTGCAGCCGGCGGCCAATACCGCGGCTGCGATGATTAGGATGCGAACAATGATCACGAACTGATCTAACCCCTGCGTCGGGTCGGGCGCGCTGCGCCCGTAGAGAACGGCGATATGGCATGCTCGGCGCCGCCCATGACGCACACACTATCGGCGCAATGGCGCGAGATAAATACAACAAAAGTGGCGAAATTGCCCGGCATTGGCCACCTGAGGGATGGTCATCCACGACCGACTGGGGGAATATCCGGGGCGGGGGCGGATCACCTGCAGCGGGATCGCACGGTCCAAGGCAGGGGAAAAGGGTCGATCGACGAAATCGATTCCGTCAGGCACCGGATTACAGACGGAGAGAGGCGAGCTATGCAGCAGATCAACCAGACACGGCGGCGGCTAATTCAGTGGGTGAGCGCCGTCGGCGGCCTGTTGGCATTCAGCGGCGCACGCGCCCATCACACCGACACCCACTTTGACGACAAGTCAGAGCACCAGATTGTCTACCAGTGCAACAAGGCCGACGCTGACTATCTGTCGCACATCCTGTTTTCGGTGGGCGAACTGATCCGCAAACATGGGGACAACGTCGAGATCGTGGTGGCCTGTTTCGGCGCCGGTCTGCATCTCCTCGGCGACCCGCCGGAGCGGCCGATCGCCGAGGAACTCCGCCAGCGTGCATCTTCGCTGGCGGCCTACGGTGTGGCCTTCCATGCCTGCAAGAACACCATGGACGGTCTCGGCTGGACCGAAGAAAACCTGGTCGATTACGCCAAGGTCGTGGCGGTCGGCGTGGAAGACATCATGCTGCTGCAAGAGAGGGGATTCAGTTATTTTAGTTGGTGATATTTGCAGGCTGGAGTTTAGTGGAAGTCGCGCGACACGATGTTTAGACCGTTCAGCAATTCGCTGTGGTCTTCGAGACGTCGGCACAACAGGTGCTGCACGCCCTCGGCACGCTGGATCTCAGCCACTACGCCGAGCAGCTGTGCACCGAGCAGGATCTTGCGCTGACGCTCGGCCAGATCCGCCCAGATCAACAGATTCAGTCCCCCGCTCTCGTCCTCCAGGGTGACGAAAATCGCCCGACCGTTGCCTGGGCGCTGTCGTATCAGGACCAGCCCGGCCGCGCGCACGATGTGCCCGGCGGGGTACTCGCCGACCTCTTGCGCCGACAGAAAACCGCACTCGCGCAACTGTCGCCTGATCAGGGCGAGTGGATGCTCGCGCAGACTCAACCCCAGCTGCGCATAGTCGGCCAGCACCGCCTGACCGGCATTCGGTGGACGCAGGCGCGGTACGCGCTCCCTGAAACGGTCCAGACCGTACAATGGCATGGCATCCTCGACACCGGCGACCTCCCAGGCAGCGAGATGGCGGTGGCCGACCAGACCCCGCAAGGCATCAGCGGCGGCCAGCGCCTTGAGATCGGCGCGGTTGAGCACGGCGCGGCGCGCCAGATCCGCAACATCCCCGAATCGCCCCTGCCCGCGCAGCCGCTCTATACGTTCGGCGGCCGCCTGTGACAGGCCCCGAACCAGCCGCAAACCCAGGCGCAAGGCTGGCATACGACGCTCGGGCGGGGATCCAGCTTCGAGGCCTGCGTTGCGCACCCCAATCTCCTCCAGGGTACAATCCCAGTCGCTGCAGTTTACATCGACCGGCAATACCTCGACGCCGTGTTCGCGCGCATCGCGCACCAGTTGTGCCGGGGCATAGAAGCCCATTGGCTGGCTGTTGATCAGGGCCGCACAGAATGCCGCCGGGTGATAGCACTTCAGCCAGGCCGAGACATACACCAGCAGCGCAAAGCTGGCGGCATGGGATTCCGGAAAGCCATAGTCGCCGAAGCCGAGGATCTGCCGGTACAGGCGTTCGGCAAACTCGCGCCGATAGCCGCGTGCCTGCATCCCGGACATCAGTTTCTTTTCATAGGGCTCCAGCCCGCCGCGCCGCTTCCAGGCCGCCATCGCCCGGCGCAAATGATCCGCCTCGCCGGGCGTGAAACCGGCCGCGACCATGGCCAGCTTGATCACCTGTTCCTGAAAGATCGGAACCCCCAGGGTGCGCTCGAGCACCGAGCGCACCGCCTCTGACGGATAGTCCACCGCCTCCCTGCCCTGGCGCCGACGCAGGTAGGGATGCACCATATCGCCCTGGATCGGCCCCGGACGCACGATCGCCACCTCGATAACCAGATCGTAGAAGCCCTCTGGTCTCAGCCGCGGCAGCATCGACATCTGCGCACGCGACTCGATCTGGAATACGCCGACGGTATCGGCACGCTGAATCATCCGGTACACCCCAGGGTCCTCTGCCGGGATGCGCGCAAGCGTCAATGCCTGCCTGGGGCCCTCGAAGCGGTTGATCAAATCGATCGTCCGGCGTATTGCCGACAACATCCCGAGTGCGAGCACGTCGATCTTGAGCAGCCCCAATGCCTCGAGATCGCCCTTTTCCCACTGGATCACGCTGCGCTCGGCCATTGCCGCATTTTCGATCGGCACCAGTTCATCCAGGCGGCCGGCTGCGATCACGAAGCCGCCGACGTGCTGTGACAAGTGACGTGGAAAGCCGCGCAGACTATTGACCAGTATGCGCAGCCGCTGCAGCGTCGGGTTGTCCGGATCGAAACCCGCCTCGGCCAGATGCGCGGGTTCGATCTCCGCATGTCGACGCCAGGCCGAGACCGCCGATACCAGGGCCTCGATCTGTTCCAGCCCCAGACCCAGGGACTTGCCGACATCACGCAGCGCACTGCGCGTGCGATAGGTGATCAGGGTCGCCGCCAGCGCGGCGCGATCACGCCCGTACTTGTTATAGATGTACTGGATCACCTCTTCGCGCCGTTGATGCTCGAAGTCGACATCGATATCCGGCGGCTCATTGCGTTCGCGCGAGATGAAACGCTCGAACAGCAGGTTCATACGCGACGGATCGACCTCGGTTATCTCCAGGCAGTAACACACCGCCGAGTTGGCCGCCGAACCCCGCCCCTGGCAAAGGATGCCAAGCGCACGGGCGTGGCGGACGATGTCCCAGACCGTGAGAAAGTAGGCCTCGTAACGCAGTTCAGCGATCAATGCCAGCTCGTGCTCGATCTGTGCGCGCACCCGCGCCGGGCAACCGTCCGGCCAGCGCCGCGCGATACCCTGCTCGGTCAGCCGACGCAGCCAGGCATGCGGCGTGAAACCGGCCGGGGTGACATCGTCGGGGTATTCATAGCGCAGCGCATCGAGCGAGAACCCGCAGCGCCCGGCCACATGCATCGTCTCCTCGAGCAGTGCAGCAGGATACAGCGTCGCCAGATCGTCCAGCGGGCGCAGATGACGCTCGCCATTGGACAGACGTGCATGTCCCAGCGCGGCCACCGGGGTGTTCAGGCGGATCGCCGTGAGCACGTCCTGCAGCGCGCGCCGTCCACGCACATGCATGTGCACATCACCACTGGCGAGCCGCGGCAGCCGATAGGCCTGCGCCAGACGTTCACTGCATCGCAGACGTTGGGCATCGTAGCCGTCACGCAACAGTTCAACCGCCAGCCAGGCACGCCCGGCGAAGGTCGTCGCCAGCCAGGCGGCGGCATCCTCAACATCGCCCTGATCTGTTGGCAGCAGGGCCAGGCAGTCCGGCAGAGCGTCTTCGAGATCGGCACGCTGCAGTCGATAGCTGCCCTTGTCTGCATGGCGTCGCCCCCGGGTAATCAGTCGACATAACTGCGCATAGCCGGCGCGGTTGGTCACCAGCAGCACCAGACGCGGCCCATCGCACAAGCGAACCTCACTGCCGATGATCAATGCCAGTCCGAGTGCCTTCGCCTTCTGATGCGCACGCACCACGCCCGACAGGGAACATTCATCGGTAATCGCCAGCGCACGGTAGCCCAGTGCATGCGCCCGCTCGACCAACTCCTCGGGGTGCGAGGCACCGCGCAGGAAGGTGTAATTCGTCAGGCAATGCAACTCTGCATAGGCGTCCGGTTCGAGGTGCGGGGATCGAGGGCCGCAGGGGGCCACTATGCGCCCTACAGCCTGCGCCCCGCGTCCCTTACATGAAGAGTCCATGCAGATACCAACCGCCCGCGCGGCGATCCCGGAATACCCACAGGCGTTCACCGGCCGGGCTGTGCGCGACAAAGTAGTCCCGGGTGATATCAAAGCCGTCCCACCAGCCGGCCTCGATGCGCTCGGGCAGGTTTTCCAGGCGCAATGCACCGCCATACTGCGGGGCGCCCTGGTATTCCTGCAGGGGTCGTGGCTGGGGCAGCAGCCAGGGCGGCTGAGAGACCCCTCGGGGCGACAATGGCACCGCGGACTCGCCCGGCGGACAAAACTGCCAGGCGCGTTCCGGCCGATGGTCGGCCAGACAGCGCAGCCCGCGTATGCGCTGCTCGCCGAGGCGATTGCTCAGACGCTCGAGCAGGGCCTGGTCGGCCTGCGCCGGGCACTCGAACAATGTGAGACTGCGCTCCTCGAAGGGCTGCCAGTCATCCACCCGCAGACCGATCGCCACCACCGGCGCCGGGAGCTGCAGACGCTCGATACGCTCCCGCAACACCTCGAGCATGTGATCCGGATCGCGGCTGGGATCGAGCAACCCCTGTCCGAACCGGGTAGGTGGATGATCACGGTGCCGCAGGATCCACTGCAGGCGCTGCGCCCCACCACCCTGGCCGCGCAGAAAACCACACAAGGCCACCATCAGGCGGCGCGCCGGGAACATCAGCGCCATGGTCTGCGCGATCTCGCCCAGCAGTTCGATGGTCTGGCTGAAATGCCGCGGCGGCCGCCACTCCGGGCGTGGATCCGGCAACCGACCAAGCAGGCGATCGAGCAGGTTCAACAACTGCGGCCCGGTACGACGCGCCAGTTCCGCACGCGGCAGCGTCAGCACATCACCGATGCTGTCCATACCGATATGCCGGATCAGGTTGCGGACATCCCGCGCGCGAGTCAGGCATGCCAGGGGCAGCGGCGCCACCGCCTTGCACAGGCCATCCTGCGTCGTTACCTGGCAATCCGGTCGGTTACGGACCAGCACACCGGCAGCCATCGGCGTGGGCGCGACGGCATGGCGAACACCGTAGCCAAGCTGTTCGAGTTCACGCTGCAAAGGCTCCAGCAGGGTCGGCAGACCGCCGAACAGACGCAGGCTGGCGCCGACCTCGAGCAGCAGCAATGAAGGTTCGAAGCTGATCCGCGCGCTGAACTGATAGGCCCAGGCCGCCAGCCCGTGCAGGGCCTGCTGTTCGCGTGCGCGATCACGCCGCTGTACCGACAGCCCGGTGCACAACGCCAGGGCTGCCGGCAACGCGAGTCCCGACCGAATCCCGTAGGCCTGTGCCGCGCTATTGCAACGGCTGACCTGCTCGCGCCCACCGAGCTTTTCGACAATCGCCAGTGCACCGGCCTGCTGCCGGCCGCGGGTAAATACCTCGAGCGGCAGGTGCGGAAAATACAGCGCGAGCCAGAGCATGGCTCAGGGGACAAGGGCCGGGACCCCCCGGTCCTCGTCCCTGCCGACGGGCACGATGCATGTCGCCCCGCCCCAGGCACCGCGGCGCTTGAGCACCTCGACCGCGAGGCCCGCCGGTGAGGGGCGTACACGCAGACGCAGGACCGCCGGCGATCCGTGGCGTACGGCGCGCAGCGAGCGAAACAAAATGCCCGGACAATCGCCTTGCTCGGCCGCCAGCTGCAGACGGCGCAACTGGGCTGCCTGCACCTGCTCCGGCCAGACCAGCACCGCACTGCAGGCACCCGACTTCAGCGCCTGTTCGGCCGCCCACAGACGCTGTCCGGCCGACACGTCACGGACCAACAGCAGCCGCTCGACCCGGATTCCGCGCGCCACCAGCGCCGGGGCATAGGGCACATAGGGTGGCGCGACCCATGCCAGCCAGCGCGGCCCCGCACTCAGACGGGCCAGCAACGGCAGTATCAGTGGCAGACCCTGATACGCATCACTCAACACCTCGGCCAGGGATGCGCGCGGCCAGCCACCACCGAGCACATCATCCAGCACCGTCCAGCCGCTGCTCAGCAGTCTGTCTGCCGCCAGCAGACCGCGTCGTCCCTGCCAAAGGGCCCCGTGCCGTTTCAGTTCGTCGAGACTTAAAACCTGCATCGCAGCGCATACCTGACCCTGTCCGCGCGCTCGGGACACGGCGGAATAAAATGGAGATAGAGAACCAATATAGAACATAAGGGCCGTCCTGGCGACCCCGCCGATGGCGACAAAAATTGGCCAGGGGTGAATGGCGCTTAAGTTAAGGACTTGCGCCCCGGCGGATTCGAGCCGAGGGGCGCCGTGGATCCGTCCCTGGAGGCTCGACTGCAGCATCCTTGCTGCAGTCGCCCTCGGCTCGAACCCCGGAGCGCCGCACATTCCTCACCGTTGCGCCAACGCAAATGCCATTTTGGTCAAAGGTCAGTTATCGCAGCGGACGAGACCGTGGGGCCAGCTAGCCTGGGAATCAGGCCGTCGGCGCGACGCCCAAAATCAGATCCCAATGCGCCTCGAGGTCGACTTCCGGTCTACTGCTGGGTGAGAACGCTGTGGTTACCAGATGACGCTGCTCCACCGGCACACGCTGGTACAGAAAATCGCTGTCGTTGCGCGTCTCGTCGGCGACGTACAACTGAGTGACGAACGGCTGCGCACCGGGCCGATAGACTGCGACATGGATATGTGGCGTACGCCCCGGATAGGGCACCGGCCTGATCGTCAGAAAACGGTAACGCCCCTGATCATCCGCCAGGGTCCGGCCGAAACCCTGAAAACCCGCGTCGATGGCCTTCCGCCCCGGATCGCGCGGATGCCGATAGCGGCCATTGGCATCACACTGCCAGATCTCCATGCGCACGCCGCGCAACGGCGTGCCGTTCTGATCGAGGATGCGCCCGCTCAGGTCGGAAATTGCGCCCTTCGCCACGCCGCTCTGCCCGGCAACCCTTGTCAGATCGTTGTCATTGTCGAGCGGCAGCTCGGGCGGGTAGAAAGGACCGGCCGATTGGCGCGGTGTGAGCAACGCGCTAGTTGCCCACGCCGGGGCCGCGGCCATGCCGGCGGCACCGACCATCTGGCGTAAGAACTGGCGTCGTTGCTTCATCGTCTCCTCCAAAAAGTTGTCATTCGTCAGGCCGTGGCGCCTGCTGCGCTAACCCTAGCTAAAACCTGATCGGCAATCGCCGCCGGCCAACCTCGGGCGGCTCCGCATTTTGTCCTGGTTTTGTAAAAAAATAAACGCTTGTGTTGTAAATTTTTGTGGCCATACTTCGACACACTGTAAATTAGTAGCCGATGCTCTGGCTCACAATTTAGACATTTACAGGACACGATGACAAAACCTGTCGTGCTGGAGTGTGCAGTGCGAAAGGCCGGAGACATCTCGCGGCCGATTGACAGATCGACGCGGGCAGCTGGCGCATTCACGCCAACCCGCCTGAAAACCTTCCCTGAAGCAAACGGAGATCGACCCATGAAAAAGACACTTATAGCCCTTGCAACCGCATCCGCAATCCTAGCAGCGGGCGCGGCCTCAGCCGAATGCGCCTACCACAAGAATGGTGGTTCCTACGGCACGGGCAAGGCCGTGATGAATTCGACGCCATACGCCGGCGGCTTTGTCCTCACCGGCCAACAGGGCATGATGAAGGCCGAGCAGCCCGATATCGTCGATACCGCCATCGCCGCCGGCTCTTTCAACACGCTGCTGCAGGCGGCACAGGCCGCTGGTTTGGTCGAAACCCTGAAGGGCGAGGGGCCGTACACGGTGTTCGCACCGACCGATGCCGCGTTCGCCAAGCTGCCAGCCGGGACCGTGGAGGCGCTGCTCGCCGACAAAGAGCAGCTGGTGAAGGTCCTTACGTACCACGTGGTGCCTGGTAAGCTTGACGCAAGCCAGGTTACTGCGATGACCAAGCTCGCTACGGTCGAGGGCACCGACCTTCCGGTCAGCAGCATCTCGATCACCAGTACCGACATCATGACGTCTAACGGCGTGATCCACGTGATCGACGAGGTCCTGATCCCGCAGAGCTGAGTCCATTTGAGCTGAACCGGGGCCACGAGGCCCCGGTATTTGATTGAACTCGCCCACTACGAAGAGGCCGTCCGCCCATGGCATTGCTGCAGAAGTTGCCCGGATATCGGCGCGAACCGCACGGACTCGAATGGCGCATCGCCAAAAAGCTGCCGTTGATACTGCTGGGCGGCACTGCCGTACCGGCGCTATGTTTCCTCTATGCCGTGTTATTTCCCGATCCCGACATCGGCGACACCGTCGAGAAGCATTTGTCAGGCGTAGCCATCGCCGCAGTGGCCGCGACGCTGACCATCTGGACCGCGGTCTTTACGATGGCGATCGGCTGCGGCATCGTCTGGATCATGAAAGGACCCGCCTATGTCGCCGATCGCTATCCGCTAATCGATGCCGATACACCCACCGGCCCGTCTCCGGCGGACCGCGAGGAGCTACCAGCGGTGCGCCGCTAACGCACAAACCGCCCCGGGGCGCGACCTGACTCACAGCTTCTCGGCCGATAGCAGCGCTCACACAGGCCTCCACCCACTGGCGACCTCTCTCGATTATCGGTCATAGTAGGCACTGACCAACCGATACCGTCAATCGTGAGACCGCCGACATGAAACCTATCCTGACCCGCTTTGTGCTCAGCTGCGCGATTACCTCCGGACTGACCGGCTGCGCGACCGAGAACGATCCCAACCAACGTGCCAAGGTCGGCGCCGCGGTGGGTGCCGTGGCCGGCGCGGTAATCGGCCACCAGATTGACGATGGCTCGGGAAAGTGGGTCGGTGCCGCCGTCGGCGCACTGGCGGGCGGCGCGGTCGGCCACTATATGGACAATCAGCAGCGGGAATTCGAGGCGGCCCTGCAGAACGAGCGTGACGCCAATCAGTTGGAGATCGAGCGCCTGCGCGATGACACCCTCAAGCTGACGGTCGACTCGGAGGTATCTTTCGACTTCAACAGATACGATATCAAGCCCGCATTCCGCCCGTCGCTGGACAAACTCGCACAACTGTTAGTGAAGTATGACCGCACCGTCGTGCACGTGGTCGGGCATACGGACAGTATCGGCTCCGAGGCTTACAACCAAACACTTTCGGAGCAGCGCGCGCTGAGTGTCGGTGACTACCTGGCGACCTATGGCGTACCACGCCAGCGCCTGCGCACCGAAGGTCGCGGCGAGCGTGAGCCTCGCGATACCAACGCGACCGAGGCGGGGCGCCAGCTCAATCGCCGGGTCGAGCTCTTCGTCAAGCCGATCGTCGAGGGACAAGAACAACGCGCCTATGAGTCGCCGAGTTACTATTGACTTCGACTCGCGGGCGGGGGTCTCCATCACCGCCGACCATCCGGCTTGGACGCCGGGAAGCCGGCAAAATCCGCTGAGCGGTGAGACACTGCATGCGGAGACCAGCCAGCGCTCCAACAATCTGAACAGCACCGAGCTGGTCGAGGCGCTCGGTGCCGACGTGCGATGAAGTTCGAGTGACTTCGGCGCGTCAGACCGGTGACCCTGCGGATCGGGCCTTGTCAGGCCAGGGGAGCAGACTATGACCATCTGGGTCGATGCAGATGCCTGCCCGCGTGTGATTCGCGACATCTTGTTCCGCGCCGCCGAACGTTGCCAGACTGCAGTGACCCTGGTCGCCAATCAGTCGATTGACGTGCCCCGTTCACGGTATGTGCGCATGCTGCGCGTGGCATCCGGTTTCGATGTCGCCGACAACGAGATCGCGCGCCAGGTCGCCCCAGGCGACCTGGTGGTGACAGCCGACATCCCGCTGGCCGCAGAGGTGGTGGAAAAACAGGCCCTGGCACTCAGCCCGCGCGGCGAGCGCTTCACGCCCGACAATATTCGCGAGCGTCTCAACATGCGTGACTTCATGGACACCATGCGCGCCAGCGGTATGGCCAGCGGTGGACCGCCACCCCTGTCGGCCACCGACAGACAGGCCTTCGCAAACGCGCTCGATACCTACCTGAACGCGCGCCGCTAACCCGCTTATCTCACCGGGTTTCGTCGCGAGGGCGGCGGGATGCCGCTGCGACAAGGTGCACGCAGTGAAAGGCGGTGCCGGCGCAGCCGACACTACGTCAAACCGGCTTTAACGAGTACGCCCCGTCACAGCAAGCATAACGGCGTCCGCAGCAGGAAGTTGGTGGTATAAGCGTGTACCGCACTACTTGGCCGGTTTGCGTGGCCCCTTGGAGGCCGGCGCGGTCTTTCGCCCACCCTTTTTTGCCGCGGCAACCGCGCTCGGTCGACCCGCCTTGCGT
>JBATKF010000291.1:0-19888 GCA_049669185.1 Sedimenticolaceae bacterium
ATCCCGCTGCTGGACACGGCAGTGGCCCAGGCCAAAACCCAGGGCGCCGAGGCCGTGCTGCACTGCGGCGACCTTGTCGCCCCGAGCACGCTGCACTGCCTGGAGAAATACGGGCTGCCCGTGCACATCATCCACGGCAACAACACCGGCGACCTGTTCGCGTTGACGCAGCTGGCGCACAGGCCCGGCGGCGTGGTGCGTTTCCACGGCATGGACGCCGGCATCGAACTGGCCGGCAGACGGATCTTCCTGGTCCACTACCCGCACTATGCGCGCGCGATGGCGGCCACCGGCGACTGGGACCTGGTGTGCTGCGGGCATAGCCACAAGGCCGAGATACTGGAGCAGGAGAACTGTGCCGGCGGCACCACGCACGTGGTCAACCCGGGCACCATCGGCGGCGTCGGCCAGGCCCCGGCGACCTGGGTGCTAGCCGACCTCGACAGCATGACGTTTGAGCCGCGCGAGGTGCCAAAATCGCTCGAATACAGCCACGCGGCGACCGCCAGCCATGTCTGACCGATTTACCCACTTCGACGCCGACGGCCAGGCGCACATGGTCGACGTCGGCGGGAAGGCCGTGACCGAGCGCGTTGCGGTTGCCAGCGGTAGCATACGGATGCACGCCAAGACGCTCGAGATGATCCTCGCGGGGGGGCACAAGAAGGGCGACGTATTGGGCGTGGCACGCATCGCCGGCATCATGGGCGCCAAACGCACGGCCGAGCTGGTGCCCCTGTGTCACCCGCTGTCGCTGACCAAGGTCAGTCTCGAATTCTCCCCCGATGTCACGTTGGATAGCATCCACTGCAGCGCGACCGCGAAGACGCAGGGTCAGACCGGGGTCGAGATGGAGGCACTGTGCGCCGTGCAGGTGGCCTTGCTGACCGTCTACGATATGTGCAAGGCCGTGGACCGCGGCATGGTGATCGAAAACGTGCGCCTCGAGGAAAAGTCGGGCGGAAAATCCGGCCACTGGCGGCGCAGCGATTTCCCCGATAAATGAACCCGCTGTATCGCCAGGCCGTCTTTCTCACCAGCGCCGCCCGACTGTCGCAGACCCCAGACGATGCGGGGTTCGAGGTTGCCTTCGCCGGCCGGTCGAACGCAGGCAAGTCGAGCGCGATCAACACACTGTGCGATCAAAAGGCCCTTGCGCGCACCAGCAAGACCCCGGGACGCACCCAACTGCTGAATTTCTTCGCCATCGACGAGTCGCGACGCATCGTCGACCTGCCGGGTTACGGGTATGCCAAGGTCAGCGAGGGGATCAAGCGCGAATGGCAGGGTTCACTGGCCGCCTACCTCGAGCAACGCAAATGCCTGCGCGGCCTCATGCTGATTATGGATATTCGCCATCCGCTCAAGGACTACGATACGCAGATGCTGCGGTGGGCCAGCCAGATCTCGCTGCCGGTGCACGTACTGCTGTCCAAGGCGGACAAACTGAAAAAGGGGCCGGCCGCCAACGTCCTGCTCGAGGTGCGCAAGGCGCTGCGAGACATCGATGCGGGATTCGGCGCGCAGACCTTTTCCTCGCTCAAGCGCAGCGGCCTCGACGAGGCGCACGCAAAGCTCGACGCTTGGTTCGCTATCTAGCGTGCGCCATGCGCAACCTACGCCAGCTAATGCGCCTCATCCCAGTTGTCGCCGACGCCGATATCGACCACCAACGGCGCCTCGAGTGATGCCGCGCCCTCCATCAGTCCGCGAATCCGCCGAGTCGCGGCATCGATCTCGGGCGCCGCGACCTCGAACACCAACTCGTCGTGGACCTGCATCAGCATGCGCACCGCGGGGGCGTCACTGAGTATCCAGGCATCCACCGCAAGCATTGCGCGCTTGATAATGTCGGCCGCAGTACCCTGCATCGGCGCGTTGATCGCCGTGCGTTCGGCGGCTGCACGCACCTGTTGATTGCGCGCATTGATATCCGGCAGGTACAGGCGGCGGCCGAACAGGGTCTCCACATAACCCTGGGCGCGCGCCTTTTCCCGCGTGCTCTCCATGAATGCCTTCACGCCGGGGTAGCGCGCGAAATACAGGTCGACATAGTCCTGCGCGTCGGCCCGCTCGATCCCCAACTGCCGGGCCAGCCCGAATGCCGACATCCCGTAGATGAGCCCGAAATTGATTGCCTTGGCGGAGCGGCGCTGTTCATGGGTGACCGCGTCCGGGCTGTCGGCGCCGAACACCTCGGCCGCTGTCGCCCGGTGGATATCCGCACCGGCGGCAAACGCATTCAGCAGGCCCTTGTCTGCCGAGAGGTGGGCCATGATGCGCAGTTCGATCTGCGAGTAGTCGGCCGCCAGCATGCGCCAGCCCGGCTCGGGCACGAAGGCCTGGCGAATTCGCCGCCCTTCTTCACTGCGCACCGGGATGTTCTGCAGGTTGGGGTCGGAGGAACTAAGGCGGCCGGTGGCGGCAACGGCCTGGTGGTAGCTGGTATGCAGTCGTCCGGTATCTCGGTTGACCAGATCGGGCAGCTTGTCGGTGTAGGTCGACTTGAGTTTCGCCAGGCCACGGTGCTGCAGGATCACCTGCGGCAGCTCATGCCCCTGCTCGGCCAACTCCTGGAGCACCGACTCGGCGGTCGAGGGAGCCCCTTTGGGTGTCTTGGCGATCACTGGCAGCTTCAGCTCATCGAAAAAGATCTGCCCGATCTGCTTGGGGGAACCCATGTTGAAGCTGCGCCCGGCGATCCCATAGGCCTGCTGCTCCAGCGCATGCATACGCTTGGCCAGTTCGGCGCTCTGAATGCCCAGCATATTACGGTCGAGGCGAACGCCCGTGCGCTCCATGCGTGACAGCACACTAACCAGCGGCACCTCGATGCTGGTCAAGACCTTGCTCAGCGGTGGCGTCTGTTCGAGCTGCGGCCACAGCGTCTGGTGCAGGCGCAGCGTAACATCCGCATCCTCGGCCGCATAGGGGCCCGCCTGTTCCAACGGTATCTGATCGAACGTCAGCTGCTTTGCGCCCTTGCCGGCGATGTCCTCGAAGTGGATTGTATGATGCCGCAGATGGCGCTCGGCCAGGCTGTCCATATCGTGACGTCCTGCCGACGCATTCAGGACATACGACTCGAGCATGGTGTCAAACGCGATACCCCGCAGCGTGATCCCATGATTGGCCAGTACGCTCATGTCGTACTTCAGGTTCTGGCCGACCTTGAACCGGGCGGGATCCTCCAGCAACGGTTTCAGTGCCGCCAGGATCTCCTCGCGGTCGAGTTGCTCCGGCGCGCCGGGATAGCAGTGCGTCAGCGGTACATAGGCAGCCTCACCGGGCTCGACCGCGAAGGATACGCCGACGACGCGTGCCTGCATGTAGTCGAGGCTGGTAGTCTCGGTATCGAAGCTGAACAGTGGCGCGGTCCGCAGCCGCTCCAGCCACGCATCGAACTGCTCGCGCTCGAGGACCGTAGCGTAATCCGCCTGCGGCGCTGCGGCTGTCGCAGCGGGCGGCGCATCGGTCTGCTCGTCAAGGCTGGCCAGCAATCGCCGCGACTCCAGGCGTTCGAAGTGCCTGCGCAGTGCCGCGGAATCGCCGCCGCATGGCTTGAGATCATTCGGGCCCGACGCGAGGGGCACGTCGGTCTTTATCTCAGTGAGTGCACGCGATAGCGGGAGCTGGTCGAGCGCGGCGCGCAGATTCTCGCCGATCTTGCCCTTTACCTCGTCGGCCCTGGCCATGACTTCGTCGAGCGTCCCGAACTGGTTCAACCATTTGGCGGCGGTCTTCGGACCGCACTTGGGCACCCCGGGGATATTGTCAACGCTGTCGCCGGTCAGCGCCAGAAAGTCGACCATCTGGTCCGGGCGAACGCCGAATTTCGCTTGCACGCCCGCCTCGTCCAGCAACGTGTCGGTCATGGTATTGATCAGCGTCACATGCTGGTTGACCAGCTGCGCCATGTCTTTGTCGCCGGTCGACACCAGGGTCTCTATACCCTGCTCAGTCGCCTGGCGGGCCAGGGTTCCGATGACATCGTCCGCCTCGACGTCGTCGATGATCAGCAGCGGCAGACCCATGGCACGGATGATATCGAGCGTCGGCTCGATCTGCTCGCGGAGCTCATCGGGCATCGGTGGTCGATTGGCCTTGTACTCGGGATAGAGGTCGTCGCGAAAGGTCTTTCCCGGGGCGTCGAATACGACCGCGATATGCTCGGGCTGGTAATCGGCGATCAGCTTGCGAAGCATATTGATAACACCCACGGTGGCGCCTGTGGGTTCACCCTTTGTGTTGCTCAGCGGCGGCAGTGCATGGAAGGCGCGAAACAGATACGACGAGCCATCGACGAGGACAAAAGGCGGATTACTTGGCATGCGGAGAGGATACTACTTTTCGGTCTCAGCACAGCCCTCAGCCGGGTATTGCGCGAAGGTCTCGGGAGCCGGTACGCAGACGCGGGACCCGCAAATCGGTCGTGGCGACCGTGACGCCCTTGGGCAGGCGCAAAAAGAACTGCGGCTTCGCAGCAAACAACTAGGCTATTTGCGCCAGAACGCGGGGGTGAGCAAAACCAATAGCGTAAAGATCTCCAGCCGGCCGAGCAGCATCGCAAAACACAGGATCCACTTGCCGGGGTCGTGCATATCCGCGTAGTTCGCACCGACGCCCTCCAGGCCGGGACCCAGGTTGTTGATACTCGCAGCAACCGCGCTGAACGCGGTCATCAGTTCGAGGCCGGTGGACGCGAGCGCCAGGTACATCACGGTGAAACTGGCCACATAGAGCGCGAAGAAGCCCCAAACCGCCTCGACGACACGCGAATCCACGGACTTGTTGCCGACCCGCACCGGGATCTGCGCGCTCGGATGCACCAGGCGGGTGATCTCACGCAGCCCCTGCTTGACCAGCAACAGCACGCGGATCACTTTAATACCGCCGCCGGTCGACCCTGCACAGCCGCCGACAAAACTCGAGAACAACAGCAGGATGGCGATAAAGCCGGGCCAGTTATAGAACTCGGCCGTGGTGAAACCAGCGGTCGTGCCGATGGACACGGCCTGGAACAGACCATTGACAATCGCCCCTTCCCAGTCGTCATAGGTCTCGGTGAAGTACAGCCCCAGCACCGTGATCAGGATGACAATGCTCAGCAGCAGTACGTAAAACCGAAACTCCGAGTCCTGCCAGTAGCCGCTTATGCTGCGGTGGCGGAAGGCCACAAAGTGCAGCGAGAAATTCACCCCAGCGAGAAACATGAAAACCACGGCGATCATGTCGATCAGCGGGCTGTTGAAATAACCCATGCTGGCATCGTGGGTTGAAAAGCCGCCGATCGCCACAGTCGAAAAGGCGTGGCCAACGGCATCAAATACGCTCATGCCGGCCATCCAATAGGAAAAGCCGCAGGCGATGGTCAGGCCCAGGTAGATGTACCACAAGGCCTTGGCGGTCTCTGTGATGCGCGGGGTGAGCTTATTGTCCTTCATCGGGCCTGGCGTTTCCGCCCGGTACAGCTGCATGCCACCGATGCCGAGCATCGGCAGCACCGCCACCGCCAGTACGATGATGCCCATTCCGCCAAGCCACTGCAGCTGCTGGCGGTAATAGAGGATCGACATTGGCAGTCCATCGAGACTGGTGATGACGGTCGCCCCGGTTGTGGTCAGGCCCGAGACGGACTCGAACACCGCGTCGGTCAGGGAGAGATGTGGATATTCTGCCAGTACGAAGGGCAACGCACCGATCGCGGACAGCACGGTCCAGAACATCACGACCACGATGAAACCGTCGCGCAGGCGCAGCTCGCGTTTCATGCCGCGCACCGGAAGCCAGCTTAAGATACCCACGCCGAGGGTCAGCGCAAACGCGGTGGCAAACGCCACCGCGGCGCCATCCTGCGCCAGCAGCGCCAACACAAGGGGTGGCAGCAGCGTAAGGCTGAATACGGTCAGCAGGATTCCCAGAATGCGCTGGACGGCAGCGAATGACATGGATGACGACTCAGAGGAAGGTTATCCCGACTTGGAACAAGCGCTCGACGTCGGGGATTCGACGCTTGTCGGTGAGAAACAGAATGACATGATCCTCCGTTTCGACAACGGTGTCATGGTGGGCAATGATCACCTGGTCACCGCGTACGATGGCGCCTATGCTGCTGCCTGCTGGGAGCTTGATGTCTTCAACCGCACGCCCCACCACGCGCGACGAGGACTTGTCGCCGTGCGCAATGGCCTCTATCGCCTCCGCTGCGCCGCGGCGCAGCGAATGCACCATTACCACGTCACCGCGCCGCACATGAGTCAATAGCGTACCGATGGTCGCGTGCTGCGGCGAAATAGCGATGTCCACAGTCCCGGAGTGCACCAAATCGACATAGGCCGCACGGTTGATCAGGGCCATCACCTTGCGCGCACCAAGTCGCTTCGCGAGCATTGCCGACAGGATGTTGGCCTCATCATCATTGGTAACGGCGCAGAATACGTCGGTGTCCTCGATGTTTTCTTCCAGCAACAGGTCCTCGTCGGCGGCATCGCCCTGCAGCACGATGGTGTGATGCAAATCCTCCGAGACGCGTCGCGCCTGCGCCTCATTGTGCTCTATGATCTTCACGCGATAGTGGTCTTCCAATGACGAGGCAAGGCGACGTCCGATATTGCCGCCGCCGGCAAAGATCAGGCGCCGAAACGGCTTTTCCGCCTTGCGCAACTCAGCCATCACCGCCGGGATGTTGCTGGCCGCGGCAAGGAAGAACACCTCGTCGTCCGGCTCGATCACCGTATAGCCCTCGGGCTGGATCGCGCGCCCCTGGCGATAGATTGCCGCCACCCGCGCTTCGGCGCCACGCAGATGTTCATTCAGGGTGCGCAGTTCATGGCCAACCAAGGGTCCACCGTAATAAGCGCGCACGGCCACCAGGCGCACTCGACCACCGGCAAAGTCCAGCACCTGGAGCGCACCCGGATGCTGGATCAAGCGCAGGATGTAGTCGGTAACCAGCTGCTCGGGGCTGATCAGCACATCGATCGGCAGCGCGCCTTGACTGAACAGCGCCGGATGAGCCAGGTACTCGGGGGCGCGCACCCGCGCGATCTTGGTCGGGGTATGAAACAGCGTCCAGGCAGTCTGACAGGCGACCATGTTGGTTTCGTCGCTGTTGGTCACCGCGATGACCATATCGGCGTCATCGGCACCGGCGCGCTGCAGCACATCAGGGTGAGACGCCTGACCCTCCACGGTGCGTATGTCCAGGCGGTCCTGCAGCGCGTGCAACAGGTTGGGATCCTGATCCACTACGGTTATATCGTTGGCCTCGCTGGACAGGTTGTCGGCCACGGTGGTGCCGACCTGGCCGGCACCCAAAATGATGATTTTCACGTTCGGCGGGTTCTATTTTTTGTGCGTCTCGACATTCTAGCCCGCATGTACTGTCATTTTGAGAAGAGATCGCGTACGGCACGCTCGCCGGGCCGGTCTCAGGCGCCTGACCGGGCCGCGACATCGCGGCCTGCCGCCGTCCGCCCAGGCGGAATCAGTGGTTGCGGCGTGCGAGCTGTGTCCAGGCGATCGATATAAGCAGGCCGACCAGCAACGCCAAACCCCAGTGCGGCATCACGGGGATTTGGACCGGGGGGCGGGCGCCGACGCGGAGCACGTCGCTCGAAGGCGCCGCATTGCTGCCCAGGTTCGTGACCAACGCGCCGGCGGGGATCTCGTTCATATAGGTGTCGATCGCCGTTGCGGTGACATTGACAGATAGGGTACAGCCACCCACGGGGATGCCTGCGCCAGCTCGATAGGTGACGATTGTGCCGCCTGCCGCGGCGACGACATCGCCGGCATTGCAGCCGGCGCTGGCCTTGATGTCGGGATCGGTCGCGACGGTCACCCCTGCCGGCAGGTTGTCGACGAGGGCGCTGCTCAGGGTCGCCGCGACGCCGTTGCTGTTGCCCAGCCCGATGCTGAGCGTCGCGATACCCTCCGGTAGGATGTTGCTCGGTGAGAATGCCTTGGTCACCGTGGGCGGGATGGGCGATACCGTGAGGCTGTCCTGGGTGGCGGTATTGTTGCTGCCGATCGTGGTCTGCAGTGCGCCGACCGGAATCAGGTTGGGATAGGTGCCGAGCACCGTCGAGGTGACGTCTACCGCAATGCTGCAACCCCCGTTCGCAGGGATGGTGCCACCCGCCAGATAGGTGACGCTGTTGCCCCCGGCCGGGGCCAAAACGCTGGCCGGATCGCAGCCGGTTGAGGCCTGAATGTTCGGCACTGCCGCGACCACCACGTTCGCCGGTAGGGTATCGACGAGGTCGGCGGTCAGCGTCGCGGCCGCGGCGTTCCCGTTGCCGAAGGCGATCGAGAGCGTCGATATCCCGGCATCGGGAATCGTGTCCGGCACAAACTGCTTGCTGACGCTGGGCGGCTGCGGCGGGTTGCCGGACAGGCCGGCGTCGGTGGGCGCACCATTGTCTCCCAGATCGGTTTGCAGCGCAGCGACGCCGAGACTGTTGACCCAGGGGCCACCAGAGACGCTCGAGGTGACATCGACCGCAATGGAACATCCACCGGATGGGATAGTCGAGCCTGCAGCATAGGTGATGCTACTCGCGGTGTTAGAGACGGCGCCCGGACAGCTCGACACCAGGTTCGGCGTCCCCGCGACCTGCAGCTCGACAGGCAGGTTGTCGACCAGGTCAACGCTCAGGGTCGCGGCCTGCGCGTTGTCGTTGCCGAGCGTGAGAGTCAAGCGGGCGATACCGCCCGGATTGACGACATTGGGCGTGATCGACTTCAGCAGCGTTGGCGGGACCGGCGCAACCACCGCGAGACCCGCAGTCGCCGCCCGCGGGTTTACTCCGCCTTCCGTGGTGGACAACGCGCCCACCGGCACGCTGTTGTTGTAGCTTCCAGCTGTAGCCGAGGTAACCGATACGCTGATGGTGCACCCCCCCGGCGGTATCTGCCCACCCAGCGAGTAAGTCAGGCTGACGCTGCCAGCGATAGCGGTCAGAGTGCCACCGACGCAGTCGAGGCCCGCGTTCGGAGGGCTGGCGATCACCAGATTGGTCGGAAGGCTGTCGGTGAAGTCCGCGTTCAACGTCAGCAGTGTGGTATTCGGGTTGCCCAGGCTCAGGCTAAGCGTCGATACCCCGCCCTCATCGATAGTGCTGGGGCTGAACGCCTTGGCGATCGTCGGTGCAGCGGCCACGCCGCCGACCCCCAGGGTGGCAACGGCCGGTTCAGGATTGTCCCCGGCGCTAGTGGCGAGCTGGCCAGACGCGATGGTGTTGGTGTAGCTGCCCGCCACGTTAGATGTCACATCCACAGAGATCGTGCAGCCGCCAGGCGGTATCACGCCGCCATTGGCGTAGCTGAACTGGTTCGCCCCCGGCGATGCCGTGACCGCGCCAGGGCAGCTCGTGACGACATTCGGGGTGGCGGCGACAAACACGTTGCCCGGCAGTGCATCCACCAGCGCGCTGACCAGGCTGACATCGACGGCATTCGGGTTACCCAGCGACAGCGTCAGCCTCGAGGTATCCGCGGCGGCGATCGCGGCCGGGCTGAAGGCCTTGCTGAGTGTCGGTGGCGCGAGCACCTCCAGAGCCGCATTCGCAGGCGCCGGGTTGGAGATGCCCTGATCGGTCTCGATCGCATCGGCGCCGATGGTGTTGGTCAGGCTGCCCACCCCCGAGGCCACTACGTCCGCCTGGAAACTGCAGCTGCCGTTGGCCGGTACTGTAGCGCCGCTGAGGTCGATCTCATTGTCGCCCGCCACGGCGCTCACCGCACCGCCGGCGCAGGTCGTGGTCGCGTCGGGGGCGGCGAAGACGGCCAACCCCACCGGCAGCGTATCGGTCAGGCTCAGGCCGGTCAGTTCCTGATCGGAATTGTTGGTCACCGTGACCGTCAAGGTCGTGCGTTGGCCGATGCCCACCGTGGTCGGCGCAAAGCTCTTCGCGAGTGTCGGTTCCTGGATCACATGCAGATCGGCGGCCGCAGGCGTCTGGTTGGTGACCCCCTGATCGGTGGTTATCGCCTCCTCGGCGATCAGGTTCTCGTAGACCCCGACCGCCGGGGCGGTGACGTCCACCTCGATCAGACACTGCGTCCCGGGCAGCAGTGAGCCGCCGGAGATCGTCAGCGCCTGGGTGCCAGTATTCACCGTGAGGGTTGCCCCGGGGCAGGTGGTGGACGCATTCGGGACGGGAGCAAACACCAGCCCGGCCGGCAGCGGGTCGGTGAAGCTCATTCCCGTGATGGTCACCGGGCTCACCGCATTGGGATCGAATGTGCTGATCAACTGCAGGATCAGGCGCGCCGTGGCCCCTGGCGGTATGTAGGCGGGCGCGAAGCCCTTGGTCAGACCCAGCCCCTGCAACGTCGACAGCGAGGCCTGCGTGCCGAGGGCGTTGGTAAAGCCCTGCGCGCTCGTTATCACGCCCGCTGGGATAAAGTTGGTCAGGTTCAGGTAACGGATGGAGGTTGTCGTCACAAAGACCTGGCAGGTGTCGTTCGGCAGCAGGGTTGCCCCCACCATCCCGACGCTGGCATCGCCTGGCATTGCGGTGACGGTGCCGCCTTGGCAATTGGTGCTGGCGTCCGGTACCGGATAGACCACGATGCCCTCGGGGAAGACATCGGTAAAGGCCACATCGTTGATGGTGGCGCTCGAGCTGTTGATCACATCGATGGTCAGCAGCGACGGCTGACCACCGGTCACGATGATCGGGTTGAACGACTTATTGATGCCGATATCCGCGGTCATGGCCGTCAGATTGGCGCTCACCGGTGAGCTGTTGGTGGCCCCCTCTGCGCTGGTGATACCGCCCGGTGGAATGGTGTTGCCCCAGGGGCCCGGACCACTCGTGGTCACATCGAATGAGAAATCACAGTTAGCACCCGCCGGGAGCGTTACGCCAAGCAACTGGGCGTTGGTCGCACCCGGATTCGCCACAATGCTGGTCGTGCCGCCGCAGGAGCTCGCGGCGTTGGCCGGGTTGGCCACGCTCAGGCCGGCCGAGAGGCCGCTATCGTCCACGGCGACGTTGGTCAATGCGCCGGACGAATTGTTTACCAGATTGACGGTTAGCCGCGAGCGGCCGCCGGTCGCGACCATGGCGGGCAGGAAGGTCTTGCTCGCAGTGATACCGGCAGTGATGGTCAAGACGTCCGAGACCGGTGCCGCAATCGTGCCCGCGCTGGAGCTGAAATCCGCGGGATCGATGGAATTGGTATAGGCACCGGGCATGTCGCCGGTCACCTGCACCGTGATGGCACAAGTTGTCTGGACGGCATTGTCGGGCCGAGGATTCACAATCCCCCCGGTCAACACCACCTGGGTGTCGCCGGGAAAAGCCTGCAGACTGCCGCCGCAGCTATTGGTCGCGGCCGGATTGGCGGCCAGGGTGAGGCCGGCCGGCAGGGTGTCGGTCAGGTCGACCGTGGTCAGGGAGCTCTGCACGCGGTTACGCACCCGCAGCCTGAGCGTCGCCGTCTGCCCCTGCGCGACCGCACCCGGAATGAAATCCTTGGTCACGGCCACCGCGTCCACGGTGGCGACATTCACAGCGGGGCTGGGCCCGGGATTGACCACGCTGCCACCCGGGCCGTTGCCGTCGCCGCCGACCCCATTCACACCATCCCAGCTCGGGATCTGGTTACTGAACACCAACCCGGTAGTCGCAGTGGCGGGCAGTCTCGCCCGGAAGACGATGGTACAGACGCCGGGCAAGGCGCCGCTCCCGGCGGGGATGGTGCCCCCGGTCCAGTCCAGTGCCGCGTCGCCGTCGCTACCGGAAAAAGTCCCACCGATGCAACCGACGGACGAGACCGGGATGCTCGGATCGTCGTCCAGCACCATCTGGATGCCGCCCGCATTCGGCAGGGTGTCGCGGAAGCTGACGTTGGTCACATCTGCCCCCGACCAGTTGTTAATGGTGACCGTGAACTGGGTCGACTGGCCCGGTGCGACCTGATTGACCGAGACCGTCTTGTCCACGGTCAACTGGGCATTCAGTAGCAGGCTGTCGCTGGCCGCTGGACTGGCATAGCCTGCGGGATTGTCCACCGCATTGGCGGGGATAGTGTTGGTATGCGCGCCATCGGTGGTGGAGGTCACATAGGCCGTGATCGTGCATTTTCCATTTGCGCCCGAGCGCACACCGGCCACGGCACCCGCCAGCCTGATCTCGGTGTCACCCTGATCCAGGAGACCACCGACGCCGTCGGTGAGTGCGCCATCGGCGGCACCCGTGCCGTCGCAGATCACGGCGGGATCGGCCGGTGCGCCATTGGCGCTGTCCAGGATACTCAGCGTCGTGGTCGTCAGATCGTCGATGAACTGGGTAATCGGCAGGGTGTTCTGCGTGCTGTTGTTGGCGATCACGATGGTCAGCAGGGCCGGCTGACCTGCCGGGATGGTGTCCGGCACGAACGACTTGCTGACGCCGATCGGGGTGTTGACGTTCAGATTGCGGCTGAAGGCCGCGCTGGTGAGGCCGCGCGTGTTGCCGATGGCATCGGCCGGCACGCTGTTGGTAAACGATTCGGTGGTACCGGAGATACTCGGTACGACCACGTCGACCGCGACGGTGCAGCTCCCCGCCTCACCGATGATCCCGCCGTCGAGCGTCACCGCCACGCCGCCGGGCACTGCCGTGACCGTGCCATTAGCCGCCCCAGCGCCAGTGCAGGCGACGCTGCCGTTAGCGGGGCTGGCCACCACCATACCTGCAGGCAGGTTGTCGGTGAAAATAGTCAGCGGCAGCGTCGTGGAATTGTTCGGGTTGCTCAACACGATGCTCAGCCTGCTGCTGTCACCGGCCACGGCCGGTGATGGGCTGAAGGTCTTACTGCCGGTCGGATTCTGCAGCGTGCCGACCGCCAGCGTGGCCAGGGCCGGAGTCCCATTGAAGACCGCGATGCCGTTTTCCAGGGCCGTATACCCAGAAGTCGTCGCATCCGGCGTGGTATTCGCCGGGATGGTGGCGACATGGTTGCCGGGCACAATCGAGGTGACCGGGATCTCGAAAAAGCACTGCCCATCGATAAAGCCATCGCCTGCCGGAATGGTGCCGCCGCTCAGAATCACGTCCGAGCTGCCCGGGTTAGCCGTGACGCTGCCGAAACCGCAGGTATCGGTGATATTGGCCGGATCCGCGATGGTGATCTGCGGCGGCAGGATAGAGGTGACGGCCGCGGCCGTCAGCGGGACCAGGGAGTCGTTGGCGATCTCGATCGTATAGGTCGGGGTATCACCCGGATCGATGGTCGCGGGACTGAAGCGGTGATTGATGGTGGTGGTCGCGATCGCCAGGCCGGGCAGGCCGATAAGCAGCGCGGCGGCGAGATACCGGACTTGACGCGGCAGCCATCCGATGCTGGAACCGATGAGCATTGTGCAATAAATCTATAATTATCGGGCTCCGGGTGTCTTTTATCACAGGAGCCTAGACCACACCAGCCGCGGTGTCGGGGGTATGTCGCCCCGCAGATGCGCGCCCGGGTTCTACCGCGAAGACCCGCTGCGCGATCACTGGCGCGCATCCCGATGACGGTCAGCCGCTTGATCCATGCGATTCGAAACTCGCACAATGCCGGGATACCCTCGCGCTAAGGCCACTTTCCCAACATCATGCTGCGCTTTGCATTCGGCTTCATCCTGATCCTGCTGGCCCTGTTTACACTACAGTTGACGCCGCTGGGCCAAGGCTGGATGGTGGTGCCTTTCACTGAGTTCATCGCGGCCTTTAGCGCCTGGCTGATCCAGCTGATGGACGCAAACGTGTATGCCTCGGGAAAGGTGCTGCAGGATGTGCAGAGCGGATTCGCCGTGTCCATCGAGGCCGGGTGCAATGGCGTGGAGGCCACAATCGTCCTGGTGTCCGCGGTCCTGGCATTCCCGTCACCGTGGCGCATGAAACTGATCGGCATCGTGGCGGGATTCCTCGCGATCCAAGCCATGAACCTGCTCAGGATCATCAGCCTGTTTTATCTCGGACAATGGAACCAGACCGCGTTCGAGTGGGCGCACCTCTATATCTGGCAATCGCTGATCACGCTAGATGTACTGATCGTGTTCCTGGTATGGCTACGCCAACTGCCCGACGGAAGCGCAATCCATGCCGTTACCGCCGCAGAATAATCCCGTCGGACGCTTGGTCCTCCGCGTCATCGTTCTGCTGCCGCTGTTTTTTTTCATCTGGTACGTAATGGCGCCGGTGCTGATCTGGCCGCTGGCGCTGCTTGCGAACTGGGTCTTGCCGCTCTGGTTCCCCGAGGTGATCGCTGAGGTCGTACGTTCGGGCGAAGGGCTGGACGTCGTCACTCAGCTGCCGTTGCCGCCCGGGGCGCTGGCGCAGATGCCACCCGGTGCAATCGGCGAACTGGTGTTCACCGTCGACCCCCTGATCTATTGCTATAACCTGCCGTTGTTCACTGCGCTGGCCATTGCGGTCCCGGGTGAAGAAGGGGCGAAGTGGCGGACCTGGTCTTGGGGCCTGCCTTGGCTGTTCATGGCACAGGTATGGGGTGTCGGCTTCGATACCCTGAAGACCTTGCTGTTCGGTATCGGCCCGGAGGCCCCTCGCCTCGTCGGGTTTTCAGCATGGCAGACCGAAGTGGTGGCCCTGGGTTATCAGCTGGGCTTTCTGATCCTACCCTCGGTCTTGCCGATCGCGATCTGGTTCGTACTACACCGCGACTACCTGGCCTCCCTGGTAAGGGACCAACGGGGCACGCCGGTTTGAATCCATGTGGTACGGTCTCTGTGGCGCACCTTACTTGCCGATCGCTGCGGTCGACGCCCGGCACAGCGCGATGAGGTCGTCGGGCGCGATCTCGATATCCAGGCCGCGTCGACCGCCGCTGACAAAGATCGTAGCGAAGTTCGCTGCGGAGATATCGATCACGGTCGGCAGGCGCCGCTTCTGGCCCAGTGGACTGATGCCGCCCACCAGGTAACCCGTGGCGCGCTCGGCCTGTACCGGATCGGCCATGTCCACTTTCTTCACCGCGCACGCGGCGGCCATCGCCTTGAGATCCAGCTGCCCGGTCACCGGCACCACCGCAACTGCCAGCCTTCGGCCATCAGCGGCCAGCGTGACCAACAGGGTCTTGAACACGCGCGCCGGATCCAGCTTCAGCGCTGCCGCGGCCTCCAGCCCGTAACTGGTATTGCCGGGATCGTGTCGATACGCATGCGGCGTGACCTGGATCCCGGCTGCCCGTGCCGCCTTGATCGCCGGGGTCATCGCCGGTCCTTGATCTCGATACCCCGATCGCGCAGCTTGCGGTAGAGATGAGTGCGCTCCATACCGGCCTCTTCGGCCATCTGGCTGACATTACCCCCATGCTTCTCCAGCTGATACTCCAGGTAAGACTTCTCGAAGGCATCGCGGGCATCACGCAAGGGTTGGTCGAATGAGACCCCTCGAACCGCCGTCGCGGCAGCGGCCACCTGGGCCGCCCCCATGGCCGCCTCGACCTCTTGTACGTCGATCTCATCGCCGCTGCCGAGTATCAGCACCCGCTGCACCAAGTTCTTGAGCTCACGGATATTGCCTGGCCAGTTGTGATGACGAAGCACGTTTTGCGCACCGATGGAGAAACGTCGATAGGGCAGTTTGTCTTGTTCGACAAGGCGGTCGACCGCGCTCTCGAGCAGTTCGGGGATGTCTTCACGATGATCCCGCAGCGCCGGCACCACCAGCGGCACCACATTGAGCTGGTAGAACAGGTCCTCGCGGAACTTTCCCTCTTCGACGGCCTTGTGCAGATCGCGCTGAGTAGCAGCAATCACTCGCACGTCCACACTGACGGGCACCGAGCCGCCGACGCGCATAAAGGATCCGGTATCCAGGGCGCCGACCAGCTGCGCCTGGGCCTCGAGGTCCATGTCTGCCACTTCGTCGAGAAACAGCGTGCCGCCGGCGGCCTGTTCCAGGCGACCATATTGAATATTGCCCTCGCGCTCGCTGCCAAACAGCTCGCGAGCCGCATTGCCCTTGCTGATCGCCGACACCCCGACATCGATGAATGGTCGATCGCGGCGCGGGCTGTGTGCATGCAGGTAGCGGGCGAAGGTCTCGCGGCCGCTGCCCGGTTCGCCGGAGATCAATACCCAGCTGTCATGCTGCGCAACACGTTTAACCTGCTCTCGCAGACGCTGAATGACCGGGCTGTGGCCAATCGGTTCGATGACCGGCGCGGCGCGGCGTTTCAGGCCGACGTTCTCCTGCGCGAGGCGGTCGGCCTCCAGGGCGCGCTCGACCGTCAGCAGTAATTTGGCCAACGACAAGGGCTTCTCGAGAAAATCATAGGCGCCCAGGCGCGTCGCCTCGACCGCGGTCTCCACCGTGCCATGACCCGACATCATAATCACCGGGCAGGGCAGGCCGCGCCCCTGCGACCATTCCTTTAGCAAACTGATGCCGTCGAGGTCAGGCATCCAGATGTCGAGCAGTATCAGGTTCGGCCGCCGGTCGCGCAGCGCCTGACGCGCTGCCGCCGCATCCTCGGCAGTGTTCACCGCATAGTTCTCATCTTCCAGAATCTCGCGCACCAGCTCGCGAATATCCGGCTCATCATCGACGACCAGGATGTGCACCGCGCTCATGCGCCTTCTCCCTGTTTGGCAGCAGCCAAGCGCTGTGCCGTGGCTGCATCGCGCGGCTGCGCCATCGCCGGAAGGCGCAGTGCGACAAGGGCCCCACCGTATGCAAGATTTTCGGCATGAATCACGCCGCCGTGATCGGCCACGATGCGCTTCACGATCGCCAGACCCAGTCCCGTACCCCTGGTCTTGTTGGTCACATAGGGCTCGAATACCTGTCCGAGGAGCTCAGGATCGAAACCCGGTCCATTGTCGCTCACGGCGATCTCCACAAACTGGCTTCCCTCTTCCTCGCCAGCGCGACTGCTCACCACGATGCGCCCCTGGTCGCCGGCCGCCTCGACGGCGTTCTTCAAGAGATTATGCAGGACTTGGCGCAATCGAACCGGGTCGGCCTCAACCGCCAGGCCGGGCGCGCCGACTTGCAACGCGACATGCTGCGTTCCGCCCTCATACAGTGCCACCACCTCGTTCAGAAAGCTGTCCACCGGCAACGACTCGATGTGCAACCTGCCCGGTTTGGCATAGTCGGAAAAGTCATTGACCATGGCCTTCATCGCCTCGACCTGCTGCACGATAGTGTGGGTCGCGCGGTCGAGCACCCCGCGGTCTTCGGCAGGCATTTTGTCGAGATATTTGCGACGCAGGCGCTCAGCGGACAGCTGGATCGGGGTGAGCGGATTCTTGATCTCGTGCGCCAAACGACGCGCCACCTCGCCCCAGGCGGCATCGCGCTGTGCCCTGACCAGTTCGGTAACGTCATCGAACACCAGCACATGCCCAACGAGGGTGCCGAGCTCGGTCTCCAGCTGCGAATGGCGACATAAAAGGACTTGTCGGCCGCCACCGCGATACAAGGCGATCTCGAAGCGGCCCTCGCGTACAGCGCTGGCGAAGCCCTCCGTCAGACGGTCCACGAACGGCTGCAGGGCCTCGCTGCGCTCGCCGAGCGTCGACAACGGCTCACCCTCCAGCTGCGCCAGGGTCAGGCCAAGAATCTGGTCCGCGGCACGATTGGCGGTCTGGATGCGGCCCTCGGAATCCAGTGCCATGACCCCGGTCGATAACCCGGCCAGAACCGTCTCGAGATAGTTGTGCTGCGTCTGCAACTTGTGGCGACTGTCTTCAAGTTCGTTGCGCGCACGCGCGATTCGCCGTGTCATCGCATTGAACGACGACACGAGATAACCCAGCTCGTCCTCGACCCGTGGCAGCGGCAGCTGTTTGTCGTAATCGCCCTCGGCGACCGCCCGGGTACCCTCGGCGATGTCACTGATGGGTTGGACCAGCCGACGCGCCGTGAACACCGCGGCCCAAGCTGCGGCGAACAGGCCCAGCACCAGCACCAGAGAAAGACTCAGCGCGAAACTGAATTTTATCTGCGAACGCATGTATGCCCGCGTGCGATACGCTTCGTAGGCGTCCTGCACATTGCTGCTGAGATCGCTGAGCACCTCAGGCACCGGATACAGCGCCTGCAGCACCATGCCGCGCTGGGCCTCATCCAGCACCAGGCAGCGAACCATCAGACCGCCATCCGACCCGGTTGAGACACCGACATAGTTTGCGCCCGAGACCACCTGTTGCACCATGCCGCTGTCCGGTGGTGTGGGCAGCAGGATGTCAGGGTTGGCGTGGCTCAGCGCCAGGACTTTGCCGCGGATGCTGAACAGGGTCAGCTCGGTGGCCCCCGCCGCGGAGCGCAATTCATTAACGCTGAGCGCGATCGCGGTCTGCGACGTATCCTCGATGGCTGCCAGCAAATTTTCCGTCAATTTGAGGCGTTCGCGTTTGTGCAGATCCAGCGAGACTTTGCTCAGCATGAGCGCATCCTCCATTGCGCTGTCAACCTGCAGATCGAACCAGCTGTCGATGCCGCTGGACAGAAACCGGATGGAGTAAAAATAGACGACGCTGACCGGGACCAGCGCGACCACCAGAAACAGTGCCGACAGTCGCGCACTGAGGCGGGAACCGGCGACACGCCGACGATAGTCCCGCAGCAGGCGCCAGAGGTTCCAGCCTACCAGCCCAAATAGCAGCAGCAGTCCAACCACCGTGAACAGCAGCAGCGGCATAAACCACGGTCCGATCTCCTCTGAACGCTGCACCGCCGCACTGATCATGTGCAGCGAGGCCAGCAAGAGCACGAACAGCATGCCGGCGGCGAGCGCGTCGAAACGCTGCTTGCTCATGGGCGCAACCGCCACTCCCAGGGCTCCTCGCTGGCGATCGACCAGTCGCGCTTTATGTAGGCCATGGGGCGCATCGGCAGGGGCAAGGCCTCCACATCCAGCCTTACGTCGATCTTCACCAGATACTCCTCATCCAGATCGAGGTCTCGACGCTCGACAATCGGCATCGCGATGATCTTGCCGAGCGCGCGCAGGGCTGCGTCGCGAGTCGCGAATGCCAGCTGCTCGTCGCCGCGCAGATTGCGCAATTCGTAAAGTCCGGACAACGGGCGGTAGCGCAAGACAGTACGCAGGCGATGCTCGACGACATCGGCCTCCCAGATCCACGCATCCGCACGGCGCATCTGCACATGGGTCTCGAAGGTCAACGGGACACCGTTTTCCAGTGCCTCGGACACCGTCTCATTAAGATCGTAGCCGATGTCGGCATCAAGCAGAATTCGACCATCTTCGCTCAAGGTCAGCGCAACCGTCCGGAATTCCACACCCGCCGCAGCCAATGCGAACGAGGCGCACAAGCTCGCCACCAAGGCCAGGCTCTGCGCAGCACAGCGAATACTCAAATCGTCACCCGTTTTTCCACCGCGGCGTAGAAAAAGCCGTCCGTGTGATCGATACCTGGCAGCAACTGTACACCCCTGCCGCTACGCATTCCGGGAATTGCAGGCAGTTCTACCGCCTCGGCGTCCGCATGCTGTGTCAGAAATGCATCTAACTGTTGCACGTTCTCGAGCGGCAGCAGCGAGCAGGTGACATATAACAGCCGACCGCCGGGCAACAGCAGAGGCCACAACGCCGCGAGGATGGCCGCCTGACGCTCAACCAACCCGACGATATCCAGCTCCCGCCGCAGCAGTCGAATATCCGGGTGGCGGCGCAGCACCCCAGTTGCCGAGCATGGCACGTCCAGCAGGATTCGCTGATAGCGCTCCCGGCCCCACTCGGCGTCCTGCGGACTGGCCGCATCGCCGACGTAGAGCGCCGCCTGATGACCCGCGCGACGCAAATTCTCATCGACCCGCCTCAGGCGCTCGCCGTCCATATCCACGGCCGTGACCTGCAGATCGGCCGCACGCTGCAGGATGTCCAGCGTCTTTCCGCCCGGCGCCGCACAGGCATCGAG
>JBATKF010000292.1:0-2897 GCA_049669185.1 Sedimenticolaceae bacterium
GGTCCAGCGTCTTCGGTGTCCCGTTCTAAGAGCTCTTCACGCTTGATGTCCACGACCCTAGGTGTCCAGTCCCGAGTGGTTATAGGGCTTTGATGCCAACATGGACCTGACTGCCTCTACTATCGAAGAGGGTGACCTCAATATGGTTTCGCCGAGACGGCGGCTGAGAATCAACACAGTGGGCTGAAAATGACAGCCGGCATTCCACCCGTCGCCGCCGGAGCCGCACTTTCATGTCTACCTGCGATGTTTGACTTTTTTTGGTAGCACAATGACGTACGGAAAGCATGAAGACCCCTTTCAATTGGAGCGCTTCATCAAGGCGCAGGAGGGCATCTACGATACCGCGCTATCTGAAACGGAAACGCTCTCATTGGATGTGGTTCATCTTCCCACAGAGCGACGGCTTAGCCAGAAGCTCCACCGCAGCGTACTACGCAATCAAGAGCGTCGATGAGGCAAAAGCCTATCTGGAACACCCTGTCCTTGGACCACGTCTACAGGAATGCACAAGAACGCTTTGGGGTCTGAATCAAACGTCAGCGACAGACGTATTCGGATACCCGGACGATCTCCAATTCTCTTTGACCCTCTTCGATCATGCCGCACCGAAAAACAAACTGTTTGAAGCTGCAATCGACAAATACTGCGCAGAGGAACGTGATGAGAAGACGTTAGCCATACTTCAGGGGAAGGAGACCTGATAGTCTGGGTATTGGTTTACAATCGCATCTGATCTGGCGGGCAATTTACCCCTGAGTTTGACCCATCAGTGCGCCAACGAGAGGTGATACCTTGGTTTTCAGCTCAAAGGCCCGGCCAACGCTCGGCGCTAGCGACGATCCAAGACCCGCCGCCACCGGAGACATCCTTTCTACTAGCCCAAGTCATACTCGATATCACTGTGATTGATCCCAACCTGTTCGAAGAGTGCAAGAAGCTCGCACCAGCGACAATCGAGGCCTAGGGCGGCAAGTACATTGCCCGCGGTGGGAAAGCGGAAACGTTCGAAGGCGACTGGACACCCAATCGAATTGTCATTCTGGAATTCGACAACGCTGAAACGGCAAGGAACTGGCTCAATTCACCCGAGTATCGTGAGGCCCGCGTTATGAGGCTTCAGGCGGCCATGTCGCAATCCATCGTGGTTGAGGGCGGTGTAGGTAAGTCTGCCAGTATAAAAGGGGTCTACTTCGCCGAACCAAGTCGCAACGGCCTGATTCGACTTACCATCACGCTTCTCAAAGGAAACTGAGCATGCACGCAATCGTTGGTTTTACTCTCGTACCTATTGATGCTGGCATCTCAGTATCACCCTTTGTCTCAGCGATCGAACGGGTGCTTGAGGAATCGGGCCTAACCTTTGAAATCAACTGCAACGGCACCAATATCGAAGGGGAGTGGGATGAAGTCTTCGCCACAATAAAACGCTGCCATCAGATCGTTCATGGCGAAGGTGTCCCCCGAATCCACACTTGCCTCCAAGTCGGTACACGCGTGGACCGCGAACAGCGTATGGCGGAAAAACTCGCCAGCGTGGTCAGGCGGCGGCAACGTTAACTTTCCGATGGGCGGTCCGCCTGGTGCGCCACAGGAGACGTTCCCCAGTTTGGTGATCGTGGTGGCAGATCAAGATGCAGCAGGCCGAAACGAAGGACCGTGTAGACCCTAAACCGTCTTGAGACGCTTTTCGACGAACGCCTGCTACTTGACTCAGTTTCGCTACATAATCCTCCCCTGGGCGGTTATAGACGACAGTAAAAGGAAACAACATGATTCTGACAGAGATTGGCGATTTCCATGTTTCATCAAAGGACCTACCGTGGAAAATTCTGCGCGATGGTTATGACTTCAAGTTATTGCGAATCTGCTCCGTCACGGGTACCTGGGTAACGTTGTTTCGAACTGTGGCAGGGGCTTCCGTACCACCTCATAAGCACATAGGCGCAGCCGAGTATTTTGTCCTGAAAGGGAAAATCGAGATTCGGGGTGGCGCCGAGAATGGAGGAGTGACTGCTTGCGCCGGTGACTATGGGTACGAGCCAAACGGAATTGTGCACGAGAAGACGTACTTTCCAGAACCCAGCGAATACATTTTTATCAATCATGGTCCTCTCCAGTACCTCGATAGTGAGGGGAACACGGTATTGGTCCTTGATTGGATGGGGATTCAAGAGAAATGGAACGATGCGGCAGTAGTTGAGTGATTGCAGTATGGCTGGCAATGCTTTCAAGCCGTTCGCTGCGCTCGCTCGGACGCACAGTACTCCGCGCCAGTGAGCGGTAATTTCTTGAAGACTCAGACTGAGGCGGCTTCTGGCTGGGAGTGCCCGTTAGCCGACTCAGGCATGCTGAGCCTTCTGGCAGTTGGTACCCCGGTGTCGGAAGTGTCTCTTCTTGGTCCAGCCTGTGTGAAAACTCAAAATCCGGCAGCTGAAATCGTTTCTCCACTTGAGGATACTTTGATCAAGACCAGCGGACGGATCACAGTCGGCTAGCAGTGCTAGCGGCCGCACATGACCTACAGCGTCACACTTTCCAGTTCACCCTTGCACGTATGCCGCTGCGGAGTTTTCACACAGCCTGGGCCGGGAGCGCCCATTCCGAGAATCTAAAGTGTAAAAAAATTCTGAAAGTCTTCGGCGCGGGCACGTTATGTCCGTTGATGGCCGAAAGCGCCAGTAATGGAGACGACGAGGTCGGCAGCAAGTCGAAGCCTGACCAATTCACTCAGACATGGGTCCGTTACCAACACACAAGAGACATAAGCCGGCAAGCTGATCAGGGTGAGCAATGACGTTTGAACCGGATCGACGTGGACGACCGGAGACGACACAGAGCCGTCGTAGAACATTTTTGGCAGTACGTCTGCTTCTTGGCTGGAGTTGCACTGCATA
>JBATKF010000293.1:0-6780 GCA_049669185.1 Sedimenticolaceae bacterium
CTCACTGCGGGGGCGGCCGCGCGATCAAAGTTCTGTACAATACGCAGCAAGCGCCCGTAGCTCAGCTGGATAGAGTACCGCCCTCCGAAGGCGGGGGTCACAGGTTCGAATCCTGTCGGGCGCGCCAAAAAATGGGGGCACCTCGGTTAATCATCGAGGTGCTTTTTTCGTTCGGGGGTATGTAAGGTCAAATCCATGCGGGGAATAACTGAAGAAAGATCTCTATCGCCGCGCGGCCTTACGGCAGCTGCCCAACAGGGCAGAGCAGCCCTTTGGAGAGAGTTGGTTAGGCCGCCTGAGACGACAAGACACCGATGAGCACCATCCAAAGAACTTCGTGCAAGGGCTGTTCGGCGCAGCCTGCGCGAAAGGCATCGGCGGCATGAATCCACCGGGCCTGGGTATCCAGGTCGATTGCGTAAGCTACAGCTACGCGCAGCGAGTGGCGCTGGACAACGTTGCGTTGCAGGTCGAAACGGGGCACTTCTGTGCGCTGCTCGGTCCCAACGGCGCCGGCAAGAGCACGCTGTTTGCGCTGCTCACGCGCCTGTTCGTCACGCGTCAGGGTCGAATCCATATCGCAGGTTTCGACCTGGCCGCTCAACCGCGCAGCGCACTGGCGCGATTGGGCGTGGTCTTCCAGCAGTCGACGCTCGACCTCGATCTCACCGTGTACAGAAACCTGCGCTATTTTGCGGCGCTGCACGGCCTTGCCGGGCCCGCGGCCGAACGCCGAATCCATGCCGCGCTCGAACGTCTGGATATGCGCGAACGGGCCGGAGAACGCGCACGCGACCTCAGCGGCGGGCACCGGCGGCGCACCGAGATCGCCCGCGCACTGGTGCATGCACCCGATGTCCTGCTGCTCGATGAACCGACCGTCGGTCTCGATGCAGCCAGCCGGGCATCGATCACGGACCAGGTGCATACGCTCTGCTCGGACGAAGGATTGACGGTACTCTGGGCAACGCATCTGGTCGACGAAGTGCGCGCACAAGACGACCTCGTCATCCTGCACCGAGGCCGAGTCCTGCGCCAGGATCTGGCCGAACGCATCGCAGGCGACGCGCCTTTATCCGCGGCGTTCCTCGCGATGACGGCGTCAACGCCGTGACCGCCTACCTCATCGCCCTGCGCGCCATCGTGCAGCGCGAGTCGCTGCGTTTCGTGCACCAGCGCGGTCGCTTCCTGTCGGCCCTGGTGCGTCCGCTGGTATGGCTCCTGGTCTTCGCTGTCGGCTTCCGTTCGGCGCTCGGGCTGTCGATCATTCCGCCCTACGAGACCTATATCACCTACGAGACCTACATCGTGCCCGGCCTCTGTGCGATGGTGCAGCTGTTCAACGGCATGCAATCCTCGCTCAGCCTGGTCTACGACCGCGAGATGGGCTCCATGCGACTGCTCCTGACCAGCCCTTTGCCGCGCTGGTGGCTGCTGACGTCCAAGCTCCTTGCCGGCACCGCGGTCTCGCTGCTCCAGGTCTATGCCTTTCTCGCCATTGCCGCCATCGCCGGTATCAGCGTCCCCTGGCAGGGTTATCTCCTCGTCCTCCCGGCCCTCATCCTGACCGGCATGATGCTCGGTGCCGTCGGTCTCGCGCTGTCCTCGACCATCCGTCAGCTCGAAAACTTCGCCGGCGTGATGAATTTCGTGATCTTTCCGGCATTCTTTCTGTCCTCCGCGCTCTATCCGCTATGGAAGATGGCCGAAAGCTCGCAACTGCTGTACCAAATATGCGCCGTCAACCCCTTTACCCATGCCGTCGAGACCATCCGCTTTGCCCTCTACGGACAGATCGACGTCGCTGCCGTCGGCTGGACGGCGTTGGCCCTTGGGCTTTTCCTGCTGCTTGCACTGTGGGGCTATGACCCGGCGCGTGGCCTGATCACCCGCAGAGGCTGACCGGCGCATCGGTCGCGTCAGGGACTACAGTCGCTTTCGCGGCGGTCCGTGCCGAGGGTATCGAGCGTATTGCTCTGATGCTCGAACCCGTCGATCGGCGCGCGGGCGATCACCGCATTGTGCGTCGCCAGCAGAATCGGCTGGCGCAGTTGTCCGTCCCAGACCCGAAAACTGCCGGGTGCCCCCTTGTACAGATCGAGCGACAGTCTGTCGGAACGTACGAACTCGGCGACCCTTGATGGATCTGCCGCAGCGACACGCTGCACGCCCTCGATTACAGCGCGGGCCGCGACCCAGGCGGCCCAGTCCTCTGACGTCATGTCGCGGCCGGCCAGGCGGCGAAAGCGCTGGTTGAGCTGAGGCGCACCGTAACGCTCGAACGTCCAGTGCCAGGCGCGCGGCGTCAGCCCCTCCGCGCCGACAACCGGCCGCGACGCATAGGTCGCATAGGGCACATAGCGTCCGAACTCGCCGTCGTTGTCGACAATCCAGACCACGTCGTAACGGGACTTCGCCGTCAGCAGTGCAATATTGTTGAGGTCGCGCCGGCGAGGGTCGTTCGACAGCTCGAATGCGCGCTCCTCGGCGAGTTTCAGGCCGAACTTTGCGAGCGACCGGCGCACCACCTCGGCCTCGTCTACGTCTTCAGGCGAGGTCCCGCGCAACAGCAGGACGCGACCCCATCCACGGCTGCGCAGATACTGCGCCAGCGCGTCATTCAGCATGCCGTGCGACGGGATGGTGTGTAGCACGCTTGGCGGACAGGCACCCATTCGCCAGCGGGCCGCCCGATGACGGACATTGAACAACAACTCGCCAGCGGCGCCCGCGTGGTCCAACGCCTCGGTCATCTGCGTGGCCGGCAGGTCGAGCAAGACAGCCAGTGCGTTGGCGGCACGCGCCGCATCGAGGGCCTCGGTGACGGAGGCGTCCCTATCCAGCAGGACCTCCTCGAGTTCGAATGCCAGGCCCAGCGAGCGGCCCACCACGCCTGCGCTGCGCAGCGCGCTGCGCGCACCATCGATGGGACGCTGGCGATCGCGCAGCGAAAGGCCCGTATAGGTCGGCCTGGGTTCATAGTAGGGATCGCCCTCGACACCCAGGTACAGGATGCGAGCGACCTCCTGCGCCGCCGCCGGAGCCGCCAGCACCAAGACGACCAGCAATCTAGCGATCATCGATCAAGACGTCGTAGGGGACACGGCCTACGGCGACCGACCGGATCGGCTTCAGCGTCTGCGTGTCGACGATAGTCACGTCATCCGACAGGCCATTGGCCACGTAGAGGGTCTTTTCGTCCGCCGACAGCGCCAGCCCCCAGGCGCGCCTGCCGACCAGGATGTAGTCGATCACCTTGCGCGCCGGTACATCGACGACCGCGACATGATTCGCCCGCCCCAGGGCCACATAGGCGCGGCTGCCGTCCTGGGTGATGATCAGATCCACGGGGGTGACCTGCTCGGGCCGGAACCCGGTGGGCAGGAAGGGAATATCTCCCACCAGCCTCAGGCTCGCGACATCAATGATATCGACAATGCCGGCCAGTTCCGCCGAGACCCAGAGTTCGCCGCCGTCGGGGGTGAGCGCAAAGCGTCGCGGGCGCGTGTCCACGAGGATGTCCGCGATCACCGCATTGGCCTCGAGATCGATCACGTGGACAAGATTCGCCGCCTCGGACGCCACGAAGACGAGCCGCCCATCGGGTGTCACCTGAACACCCTCCGGCTCCTCGCCGGTCTCGTATTCGGCGACCAACGCACCGGTCTGCACATCGTAGACGGAGGCCGTGGCGTCTTCCTCGTTGGAGACGATCAGCCGCCGCCCGTCCGGGTGCAGATCGAAGGTCTCGGGCGCCGGCACCCCGCGAATGCGTCCGATCAACTCGAGCGTTGCGGTATCGTAGACCGCGATCAGATCATCGTCTGCGCACGCCAGAAAAAAGGCCGAGCGGTCCGCATTGAAGTGGATCCCGCGGGGACGCGCACAGGTGTCGACGGTCTGCACGACCTGATGGTCCGACGACAGGACAGAGAGCGTATCGCCGCGTTCGTTCGGCACGATCACCCGCCCGCTGCCGCCGCCCGCCCAGACGGTGGCGGGCAGCATCACAATGCAGAACGCGGCCAATGACTTAAGCAAGATAGTTAATCTCCTGCCCGTGCAGCAGGGTGCGATCGCGGCACGGCGACTGTCTCGGCAAACACGCATCGCGGCCTTTTAGCCGCCGGATATTGAACTAGGCTAACTCAAACAACAAAGCACAATACAGTCACGACTGCGAGAGAGGAATACAGAAGATGAAGATTGCACGTCCAGGTATCGCGGGCGCGTTGGCGCTCGGCCTCGTGGCGGGTACCGCCACGGCAGCGGAGGAGACCACCAGCAGCACGCTCTACGGCGACCTGCTGAATGTCACCCAAATCATGCTGAACCGGGCCGACAGCGACGGCAACAACTTCCTGCACACCAACGCGAATTACCAGCAGACCCGCTACTACCCCTCGCGCCAGATCAATACCGGTAACGTCAAGAACCTGCGCCCGGCCTGGATCTTCCAGACCGAGGTGGTCGACTCGCTGGAGACCTCGCCGATCGTGGTCAACGGGGTGATGTATGTCACCACGGCCTTCAACCACGTCTACGCGCTCGACGCGCGCACCGGTCAGCAGATCTGGCATCACAAACACAACCTGGGCCCGGTCCATATCACCTGCTGCGGCAAGAACAACCGCGGCGTGGCAGTGCATGGCGACAAGGTCTTCATGGGCACGCTCGACTCCAAGCTGGTGGCGCTCGACGCCAAGACCGGCAAGCAGGTCTGGGAGAGCCAGATCGCCGAGCCCGAACTGGGCTACTCCGAGACCATGGCGCCCACCGTCGTCGACGGCATGGTGCTGATCGGTACGAACGGCGGCGAATACGGTATCCGCGGCTTCGTCAAGGCCTTCGACGCCAATACGGGCCAACTCAAGTGGACGTTCCACACGATTCCCGAAAACTCCGTCGGCGTCTGGGCGACGCATGACGCCACCGGCCGCGACATGAAGCGCGACATCGCCGCCGAAAAGGCCAACCTGGCGAAGATGGGCGACCCCTACAAGACCCTCGGCGGCGGTGTCTGGCAGAATCCGGCGGTCGATCTGGAGACGCGTCGCATCTACTTCGCCGTGGGCAACCCCTCGCCCGACCTGGACGGCTCGCTGCGTCCGGGCGACAACCTCTACACGGACAGCCTGGTCTCGGTCAATCTGGATACCGGCGAGTATGTCTGCCACTTCCAGTACATCGCGCATGACGTCTGGGATCTGGATGCCGTGTCGCCGCCGATCATCACCGAGGTCAAGGATGCCGACGGCAAAGACGTCAAGGGCATACTGCATGGCGGCAAGACCGGCCATGTCTATGTGCACAACGCCGACGACTGCTCGCTGATCCGCTTCTCCGAGGCGATGGTCCCACAGGAAGACATGTGGACCCTGCCGACCGCCGACGGCGCGCGCATGCTGCCGGGCGCCAATGGCGGCGTCGAATGGTCGCCGATGGCCATCGACCCGATGCAGCGGCTCAGCTATGCGATCAACCTGCACCAGCCGATGACCTACACGGTCCGCTCGACGCCCTATCCGGAGGGCAAACTCTGGCTCGGCGGCTCCTTCGACGTGATTCCGGAAGAGGCGCAGTGGGGCAACGTGACCGCGGTCAACTACGACACCGGCGGCATCCGCTGGCAGGTGCGCACCGCGCAGCCGATGATCGGGGGCATCCTGGCCACCGCCGGGGGGCTGGTGTTTACCGGCGAGGGCAATGGGCTGTTCAAGGCCTACGATTCCTCCAACGGCACCGAGCTGTGGCGTTTCCAGGCGGGTGCCGGCGTAAACGCCCCGCCGTCGAGCTATACCGTCGACGGCCACCAGTACATCGTGGTGGGCGCCGGTGGTAATGCGCAGCTCAACTACAAGCGGGGTAACAACATCATTGCCTTTATGCTTGCCGACTGATCCGGTGCTGCTGTTGACGTGATTGGTGGGGGCAGGTCTTTTCGCCCCCCCAACCATCGCCGGAGAGCAATTCATGAAGAGAATGGTACTTGTGGCCGCGTTGCTGGCCCATGTCGTGCCCGTGACCGCACAAGACGCGATCGACCTGCAGAAAGAGGTCTTGCTCTGCGCCGGCTGCCACGGTCAGAACGGCATACCCGTCAAACCGGAATACCCGATCATCTGGGGTCAGGAGTACTTCTACCTCTATCGGCAGCTGCGCGACTATGCCACCGCGAGGCGAGACAACAAGATCATGACCGCGATCGCGGCAAAGTACAGCCGCGACCAGGCCAAGGCACTGGCCCAGCACTTCGCCGGTCTGACCTGGCCCGCCATTCAGTCCGCAACCGAAGACGGTGACCAGCAGACTGCCGAGCGAGCGGCCGCCGGCGGCCAATGCAGCGCCTGTCACGGCATCTGGAAAGGCAACAGCGACGTCCCACGGCTGAAGGGGCAGCTGTCCGGTTACCTGAAAACCACGATGCTGGACTTCAAGCACGAGGCCCGGATGAACGCACCGGACAAGATCGGCACCATGCAGAAGCTCGACGACGCGACCATCGCGGCCTTGGCGCGGTACCTCTCTTCGCTCTGAGTACTGGCCGGAGGGAGAGCGGTCAATCGCGGAGCAACAGTCGCATGTCGTCGTCCGACGCCAGATCGGCGGCGGTCAGGCCGGCATGATCGCGCACCGCAGGATCGGCACCCCGCTCCAGCAGGAGGCTGACCATCGCACGATGCCCGCGCCCTGCGGCGATCATCAGCGCATCGCGCCCGCGATCGTCGCGCCGGTGGATGTCGGCACCGGCCTCCAGCAGGATCTCGGCCACGGCCACAC
>JBATKF010000294.1:0-5313 GCA_049669185.1 Sedimenticolaceae bacterium
GTACATCAGATACCGCAGGGTCTCGGCGATCGCGACGTCGCGCGCGATCGTCTGCTCACAGAGATGTTTACAGCCGTTGCAGGCGTAACCCGCGGTCAATGCGGCCAGCTGATTGAGCTGGTGACTCTCCTCGGCGGTCAACGGTTTTTCCGAACGTGCCGCCGTCACGTTTTCTCGCACATACCTGACGCTATCCATTTCGGAGACGATCGAGTCGATGCGCTCGTCTGCCCACACCGACTTGAGTTTGGCCTGGCCCAGCGTGAAGTTATTGGATCGAAAACCGGCCACAGACTCGAGATCGCGTGGCACCGAGCCCTGGGTCTTCATCGCCAGCAGACCGATACCCGCCCGGTGGCATGCATCGATGGCGCGGTTGAGCTCCAGGTCGCCATAACGCCGGAAGTTGTAGCGGAACAGGATGGCGTCGATACCGCCGACCTCGGCCGCCCGGTTCATCAAGGCCACCACATTGCCGTCGTGGCAGGAAAAACCGAAAAAGCGGGTCTTGCCCTGGTCCTTGAGCTTTTCGCCCAGCGCCAGGTAGTCGCGATCGAGCATTTGCAGGTCATCGATGCCGTGCATCAGATAGAGATCGAGGTAGTCCGTGCCGAGCTCGGCGAGGGCCTCGTCGACACCCTTATGTAGGCCCGACACCCGTTCGGCCCCGGATTTCGAGGTTAGCCAGAGGCGTTTGCGATCGCCGATCTGGGTCAGGAAATTGGCGATGGCGCGGTGTGATGAACCCCAGCCATAGGACAGCGCCGTGTCGAACCAGGTGACGCCCTCCCGAAAGCAGCGATGCATGACCTTGTCGTATCTCGGGTCCAGGCGCTGGGCGGTGCCAAGATGCAGAATGGGCACCTGGACCCCGGTCTTGCCAAGCTCTCGCGTCGGAATCCCCGTCTCGACGGTCGTTATCGCGGACGCGTCGTCTTCAGCCAAACCCAACAGGGGAAGGGATGCGGCTCCAGCGGTGGGCGCCGATGCCAAGGCAGTCTTGAGGAAGCGACGCCGACTGACTTCGTTCGGCGATTGCTCCGGTGTATCGATATCGTGGTCGCGGTCTTCGGTCATGGTTCGGCATCCTCATATGGGGCGCGCAGGGGTCCTGGAGCGCAACAGTAACTTGCGGTTCTCCGAACGGCTTTCGCCAACCGCGGTCACGTAGACGGCAGGTTGATCCTGTACCGGGCATTCCGCCTCGCAGATCCCGCAACCAATGCACAGATCAGGCACGATGAAGGGTTTGTTCAGGATCACCATCTTGCCAAATACGTCCTTGGTCTCCTCATCGTAGGTCTGAATGGCCTTGGGTGCCACGGGGCAGACTTCCTCGCAGACCACGCAGGGCAACTGATTGGCCCAGGGCAGGCAGCGGTTGGTATCGATGAACGCGGTGCCGAGGCGCACGGGTCCCTGTACGCGGTACGGACCCTCACCGAGCTTTTCGGCAACGTCGATCTTCCGAATGGCCCCTGTCGGACAAACCTCGGAGCACAGGGTGCATTTGAGCTGGCAATGGGCGATGTGGAAATTCATGACCGGGGTCCAGACCGCCTCGATTCCACCCTCTTGCAGCGTGGCCGGCTGCAAGACGTTGGTAGGGCATACGTTGAGGCATTGATCGCACTTGATGCAGCGTTCAAGGAATTCCGATTCCTCGACCGACCCGGGCGGGCGGATCATCTTGGCGGAAAAATTCTCGTCGTTGACGCGACCGTCGTTGCGTAACGCCGGTGCGGCGATCAAGCCTATGGCACCAGCGAATACCACCTTGCGGCGCGACAGGTCGGGGCAGGGGAGTACCTGCTTGCGGTCCTGACGAAACGCAGTGAACTCAAGGGCATTTTCCGGGCAGTCATCGATACAGTTCATACACGCAAAGCATTCCGACTGCCGGAGTTGCGCCTGTGGATCGGAAGCACCCTCGCAGCGCAACAGGCACAGGTTGCAGTCGGTGCACTTTTCGACGATGCGATTGATGCGAAACACGCTCTTGCTGGCGATCACGCCGAGCAGGGCACCCAGCGGACAGACGAACCGGCAGAAGAATCGCGGTTTCCAGAGGTTCATGACGACGAAGAACAGGAAGATCACGCCGATCCAGAAAGACCCGACGAAGATGCGATGTTCCACGCCCGGGGCAAATTTCAGGGTATCGAGCCATGCGCTATCAACGCCCAGCCCCTCGGTGGCGCCGTCGATCCGGCCGAGCGCCGTATCGAGTATCGGTGCAAAAAAGGTCGCCATCGCGCGGTACATCATGACGATGGGGTCGAGCAGCCCGATCTGTAGCGCGCCCATGGCGGACATCAGCAGGAATACGATCAGGATGGAGTACTTGAGAAACTGGGCCGGGTGGTAGCGGTTCTGCTCGATTCGCCGGGTGCCTGCCCGATTGTCGAAAAGCCAGCCAATGAACTGATGAAGCGTCCCGTAGGGGCACATCCAGTTGCAGAATACGCGGCCGAACAGCAAGGTGATGGCGACGATGACCAGGCCCCAACCGAGGAACTTGTAGAAATACCCGGTGGCCAGCACGGTCGACAGCATCACCAAGGGGTCCAGTTCGAGCAGTGCGGAGACCGGATAGCCTCCCAAGCGCGACGTCCAGGTTGCCCAAACCGTGAAAATGAAAAACGCGAGAAAGAAGACCTGCGAGGCAATGCGGACCCGGGTCAGGCGCAGCCAACGATTCAGCGCGGTGCCGAGGACAGCACGCAGCCGAATCATGTGATCACCTTGATGCGATCTTTGTAATTGACCTTGCCGCTGCCTTTCTGCTCGGCCATGTAGAGGTAGTCGGGCAGGCGTCCAGGGCGCTGCAACAGGTGTTCAAAGGCCCATGCATCCGTGGCCACGGGGTCGACGCCGACGAGGATCGCGTTGCCGTCGCGGACGTTCGAGGGATCGCCGCCGGTCGGACCGTTTTCCATCAGCACGCGCGTCCCGTCGACGATGGTCAACGTCGGGCGGATCATGATGGACAGGTCGGAGACGATCTCATGGATGTCTTGATGGAACTGGTTGCGCCGTCCGCCGAGCAGCCCGTACCAGTTCTTGATGCCCAGCGAGGCATGGCAGAGATTGTGATCCTTCGCAGGGGCGATGCCGATCACCTTGTTGACGTTCTTGAAGGGGCGCTTCAGGAATGCCCACTGTTCGATCAGTTTGGCGCCGGGCGTGTACAGCAGTTCGAAGGCGTTCGGGTCCGGTAGATAGACACGCCCGCCGGCCTGCTCTGCGGCCGCGCCGATGCCGCTCTTGGCAAAGCAGTCGGCCGGAGACTCGATTGGATTGTCGGTCACCCGGACCTCGGCAGCCCGCGCGTCGCCCAGCAGCAGCCGCACGAGCGTATCGATAATGGCCGGGTGGGTGGTCGCGCCGAGGTTGGGGGAGCGATCGAACGCCACGTTGGGTTTGACCAATACCACGTCGCCCGGTTGGATGAAGTGCGTCAGGCCACCGATGGCATCCAGCGCCTTGAGCAACATGGTGCGCGCATCGCCGCCGCGTCCAATACCGACCTGGACGCTGGGGTTGGCCGGTTCAACGCGAAAATCCGGGAGCTGGAACGGCACCTCGATGGGCATACCGCGTAAGCCGCTGTGATCGCGCAGCGATCCGGGATAGTCCTCGGGCGCAAACGCAAGATAGGCGCCGGCGGCACCGATGCCACCCAGTGCCAGCATGCGCTTGATGACATCGCGGCGACTGTAGTAATCCCCGTGGTAGTCCTTGTGTGGATACTTTTTATGGCCCGTCATCGTTCAGATGTCCGCTGATCCGTTCGAGTGAGGCGGCAATCGCCGCTTTGTCCGGCGACTGCTCTATGCCGAAAACATAGTGGCCGCGTCGGGCAATGGCAAAGTGGCTGCCGAGGTAGCGGTGACGGAACAGGCTGTAGGCGCCGTCGCTCTCGAGCTGTTCATATTCGTAGCTGTGTTCCGCGACCAACGCGGTCATCAGATCCTGTGCATCGGTCGCAGAATCGGCGACATGGATGAACAGGCGTGCGTCATTACCCATCCCCGCGTCACCGAACCAGAAGCGTTGCGCAAAGTCGTACTGGAAAACATTGCTTTCCTGGAACTGTATGTCGGCCTCGGCGATGCCGAGTCTTTGGTTGAGCAGGGCAAAGCCTTCCGATACGGGCGGTTCGGTTGCCGTCGTGGCGGCAGCATCCTGGTCGAGCTGCCCAAAGGTCGCCACCAGACGGGCAGACTTGTCCACGATAGCGACGCTGTGACGATCACCGGCAATGCGGAAAAAAAAGCGTCCCTTGCGGCCAATGGCACCGATCTGGGTCGCGAAGAAGCTGACACCGTCCCGTTCCTCTACAGTACGCCCGGCGGCATGTTCGGAGAAGATACCCAGACTGCCGCTCAGACTGCCCTGGTCGAACAATTCAATGGCGATTTCGCTGGCATCGCTCGCCAAGCGTAAGCGTAGGAAGGCCAGTTCGACGAAGCCCTGTTTGATGAACTTCTCGGCCTCACCGTTGATCTTTTCGTAGAGATTGTCCGACTGGAAGCGTTTGACCCGTCCAACGGGTCGCCACTCGTCGTCCAGGGTGCGAGCGGGAAACGGTCCGAGGTCGAAAGCGGCGCCCGCAAATTGCTGGCCCGGTTCGACCCAGGGTTTCAGCGGGCGGTTGTAGATCTCGATCTGTCGAGAGTTGTCGCCCAACAGTTCGATCGCCAGATCGCGTTCGGTCGGATCGAAGTCATCGCGAGTCGTTGTTACCCAGGCGCCTACGCCGATCAGCGCCAAACAGATCAGCGCGACCGCCAGGTTCTCGCTGCCCGGAATGTGGGTGCGCATCAACCGGGATTTGTGACTGTTGAACACACGATCGCTGTGCATGTCCTGTCGCTACCCTTGGCAAACGGTTCTGTTGCCCGTCGCTGTTCTTCGCATCACCTGGGTTTCCTCACCGTCGAGCGCTCCCATCACCCAGACCAGAGCCGCGTTGCATGACATTCAACATACGCAAAGCCGCACAGCCTGCGCCATAGCCGTTGTCGACATTGACGACGACCAGGCCCGGTGCGCAGCTGGCCAGCGCGCTGTGGAGTGCGGTGACTCCATTCGCCGCTACGCCATACCCGGTCGCTACCGGTACCGCGATCACCAGACCCGGGACCAGCCCGGCCACGACGCTGGGCAGTGTGCCCTCCATCCCGGCGACAGTAATCACGATGCTCATGTCACGCAGCTCATCGACGTGTTCGAGCAGGCGCCAGAGGCCCGCAACCCCGACGTCGTAGATCTCACTTACACCGATTCGGTAATACTGCAGGGTGCGGG
>JBATKF010000295.1:0-2733 GCA_049669185.1 Sedimenticolaceae bacterium
GCACGCTTCCTGGCGCTGCTACTGCGCCACGTCCTGCCCAAAGGGTTTCGGCGGGCGCGTAACTTCGGCTTTCTGCACCCCAACCGCAAACGACTAATCGCCTTGCTACAAATCCTGCTACCGGGCAGACCGCCAACACCCACTGCGCCCATACCACGTCCAACGATCACCTGCCCGTGCTGCGGGCAACCCATGGTCATCATGCGGACCGGCGTCACGCCGTTTGAGGTCTCGGGGCGAACGCCAAACCTCACACCCCAACGAGTGCAAGAAGCGACGTAACCAATTAGGCCAAACCGATTTGACGAGTTGCCGCATCCGCAAGCGGAGAGACCCGCTCGCCGGAAAAACCCGTTTCGGCACCGAACATGACCCCAACATCCCCCGCTTCGGCCGTTTGCCGCCTGGTGCGCCAGGCCGATGACGCAGATACGCGACGACCGATCAGCCCATCGCGCTGAACCCGCAAAAGCTATTTTCTAGCACCGCCCACTGATCCTCCGCTCCGGGGCCGTCCAACAAACGGCTCAGATCGCGGCTGCGCGCGATCTAGCCTTTTTCGTTAGAACTGCCTGCACGTCTTGAATCTCTCTCTCAAGCGATCGGCCAGGTAATCGACCGCCCATCCGGCAGCGCCGTGGCTAAACGGGGTTTGTCCTAGTCAAGCCAATTGGAACGAAGCCGTGTTCCGGAGCGCCCCGCTAGTAACGTTCTATTCATGGATAAACCGCTCCTGCTCATTCTGATCGCTCTGGCCGGCACAATTCTGTTATTCGCGATCGACGTATTTCCGTATCCAATCGGCCTGATCGCGTTGACCCTGGCGGCCTTGGCCCGGTTGCTGCAGATCAGGGGTCCGGCGTAGCAAATCTAGCGAGCGATCTTTTAGAAGGCGCATATGAGGAGACTGTATGAATAGTGATCCCCACATGAAGGCACGCAATCAGCGAAAGATATTAATGAATACCCAACGGCAAGAATCGACAGACTGCCTCGTCTGGATTGGGCAGATCTCTAACGGCGGATACGGGCGGCTGATGCTTAAGAACGACGACGGCAACAAGATAGTGAGCGCGTCTCGCGCCGCCTACCAGCTGTTCATCGGTCCGGTGCATGACGACAAGATCGTGTTGCCGAAATGCCGCAACCGCCTGTGTGTAAATCCGGAACACCTCGAACTGGTTGACGAGGTTCCTCTCGACTTTTGGCATCGTGTCTGAACGCTTGGTATCAAGTGGGGCGGCTAACGGTCTTTCTCTACATTTCGCGGCGCGGCCGCGCCTAGGTGACGTGTATGGTAAAAAATCGATTTCTTGGGCTGCTCCTGCTGCTTGTAACTGGGGCTGCGATGGCGACTGAAGAGCCCGCTTACACGGTCTTGGAACAGTCCGGCAATTTCGAACTGCGGCGCTACGATCCCATGATCGTTGCCGAGACGCTCGTCTCTGGATCCATGGACGATGCATCGCGCAGCGGATTCCGGCTAATCGCCGATTACATTTTCGGCAATAACACCTTGCGGAACGGGGGCAAGGGAAAGATCAGCATGACCGCGCCGGTGACCATGGCGGTCGATTCGGAAGAGATCAGCATGACCGCACCCGTGAGCATGCAGAGATCGTCAGGGAAGTGGCGCATGCACTTCGTGATGCCGAGCGAATATACCCTTGATTCCTTGCCCAGGCCGAACAATCCCGCAGTGAAACTCCGCGAGATCCCAGCCACCGACTATGCGGTTATACGTTTCTCGGGCCTCGCTGGTGAAAACAAGGTCGCAGCAAAGACAGCCGAACTGGAGGTCTGGCTAGAGGGGAGGGGGATTGAACCTCGAGGTAATCCGGAGCTTGCCCGTTACAATCCGCCCTGGACCCTACCCTTTCTTCGCCGGAACGAGGTCATGATTCCTTACCGGCCGGGTTGAACGGTCGCTACCCGACACATAAGGGGTTGCCGAACATTGAGACTGGTTTGCAGACTTGGGTGGCCGAAAACCTGACATGCGACAAGAGACACAGGCGCTTCGTGAGATCCTTCGGCCGGGGCCCGTTGACACTCAAGTCAAACTACTTTGCACACCGCTTATCGGGGGCGATGAGAGATTCGCGTAAAAGATGGGCTGTTTTTTCATTGGCAAAGATGACTTGCTTGGCTTCGCGGTATTGATCACGAGCGGACGGTCGGTAAACAAAGGTTGTCACCAGCAGAAGGAACAGAGGCGCGCCGAAAAATGCAACCCAATAGTAGGCGTCGTGCATGTGGACTTCTCCAAACAGAATAAACCGAACTTCGCGAACGTAAGATTTGTTGGTTAACGCTCTTACATCAGGAGATTGGGATGACGATGTCGTCTACAACACTACACGTTCAGTGGATGACCGGGTAATCGCCGCAACGGTGTCTTTCAAGGAAAAACCGCGTCTACGCACCAAAAAAAATCAAGATCCTAGGCGACGTCTAGAGGGGGTTAGATTCATTATCTTTGGGCGGTGCGCGACGATCGAGCTTCTGTAGTGCTTCGACAATCTCGTTGAACAGGAATAGCGCAAGCCAGACCAAGACGGTACCGATGGCGGTGATCTTTAGCGCGGGCATTGCCCAAGCGATCAGCTCCGCTATCTGGCGGATGGATGAGAAAGTGAACGTATCAACGATTGACGAAATCATGTCAGTGCTTGGTGCTGTTAGGCGCTCTCAACATGGCTTTTTGCCACTAGCCGGCGCACAGTATTGCAG
>JBATKF010000296.1:0-3412 GCA_049669185.1 Sedimenticolaceae bacterium
TTCGGGGCCCTTTCGGATATTGGGGACCGGGGGCGGTTTTGATGAGGACCCATGGGTTCGACGGAGCCGCCGTAGGCGGCGGAGAACGTCGTCGCGCAGCGACGGCGGCCCGCAGGGCGAGCGCGTAGCGCGAGTAATCCCACCCCCTCCGCCAATCTCGGGTCCTTGCCCGCTCCCCAGCTTCTCGGCCAGAGAGGTGTCAATCTCGGAATCTCGATGAACGAAGACACCGAGCCACAATTACTCCTCGGCCGACAGCGTCCGAATGCCGTACAGCGCGAACTTGGGATCGGCCGTCACGACCACCAGGCCCTCGGCCTGCGCCTGGGCAATCAGCATGCGGTCGAACGGGTCGCGGTGATGGCCGGGCAGCAGGCCGGCCTGCTCGCCGTGAAAAAATGCGATCGGCAGTTGTGCGAACCCTTCCCTCTCGACCACGGCGTCGAGCCCGTCTGGCGCTGTGAGCTTCCCAAGCCGACGCTTGATCGCGATCTCCCATCCCGTCACAGCACTCACGAAGACGGGATTTGCGGGGTCTAGGATAGCCTTCCGGGCCAGCGGACCGAGTCGCGGGTGATCCGCAAGCCACCAGAGAAAGACATGCGTATCCAGCAGCAATCGGCGCATCAACGGTGCTCGAAGTCGGCGATGATCTCGTCGCATACCTCGTTGAAGTCATCGGGTATCACAATGCGCCCGGCCATACCGCCTGGCTTGCGCACCACTGGCGGTTCCTGGTGCGGGACGAGGTCGAAATAGGGTTTGCCCGCTTTGGCAACCACGACACGCTCACCGCTTTGCACCAGTTCGCCGAGCCTGGACAACTGGGTCTTAGCCTCATGCATGTTGACTTGCTTGGTCATGTGCCGCCCCTTCTGAAAAAGACTTAGCTAAGTCTAGTTGATTTTTGCGGTTGGGGACAGACACCGACTAACTAGCCGCCTAGGGTTCTGGCTGTAGTCGCATTGAGATCTGCACCAGCGCGTGCTCAGGCTGGTTGTATGGGATGCCGGGCACTGCTGCCTTCAGTTAGTACTGCCGTTTGCCCGCGATTCCGGCCTTACGCCGGTTCCCGAGGGAAAGGGACTTACGAGGCTTTGAGCTGCTTGCGCCGCTGGTAGACGAGCCCGGCGAGTCCAATCCCTAGCAGCATCACAACGGAGGGTGCCGGGATAGGTGGATCGATGACGTTGGTGAGTTGGAACATAAAGTCGTTGAAATCCAGGTCGCCGCCACCCAGCAGGTCTTCGAAGCCCACGGTTGTCACGTAGGTATCGGCGGACGCGTCGAACGTCGTGATTGCCAGCGCATGCGCAAGGCCATCGGGATTGCGGCTGGCATCGCCGCTGAAAAAGCTCTGCGATGAATCGGTAACGTCTATGCGGAAAACCAGCTCGGTGCCCGCACTGAAGGAGCCGAGAAGGATTTCGCTGTCGAGGGGCGACGACTTGTCAAACAGCACGTCGTCGTACCCGTCGAGATACAGCGTGTTGAAGAAACCCGCGTCGCTACCGAGAAATTTGGCCCAAACGTCACCGTCTTGGGCAACTCGAATTTGCCCGCCCAAGATGGGTTCATCGAGGACGACACCAGCAACCGCTGGCCGCGATGCCCCGACAAACATGGCAATTCCCAGTGTCAGCACGAGGGCTGGAAGCAGGCCAGAGGTGAATCCCCCGATCCTAGATCTACGCGTGCTCATCTCAAGACTACTCCGCCCGACGCTGCGCTTACAGCATGAATCTAATGTACTTTATAATCAACAAAAAACAAACCTGATAACCTCGCTTTATGACTTAAACTCATCCATCGGTTTATGCGCCCTTGGTCGCCTGCTTATCCGTTGAAGAAAAGCTGAAATCCGGCCCACCGGCTGACCATAGAACCGGGGCGAACGCAAGATGTCCGGGAGATGATCCTTGACGACGTCGCGAACACTGTCATTGCCGATCTGTTGGTAGCCATGTATCAGGATATTGCGCAGCCCCGCCATGGCCTGGCGTCGGGGCAATAGATCCGGCGCCGGCGGATCGAACAAAACGGCAATATCGATCCCGCTTTCTTTCGGCGATGGGACTGGTGTGCATTGGTTAACCGCCCTGCAGCCGCTCGATACCCCCCATGTAGGGCCGCAGGACCTCGGGCACGTCGATGCTGCCGTCGGCCTGCTGGTAGTTCTCCATGACTGCGACCAGGGTGCGGCCGACCGCCAGCCCGGAGCCGTTCAGCGTGTGCGCCAGCTCCGGTTTGCCGGTTACGGGGTTACGCCAGCGCGCCTGCATGCGCCGCGCCTGGAAGTCGCCCATGTTCGAGCAGGAAGAGATCTCGCGGTATTTCTGCTGCCCCGGCAGCCAGACCTCGATGTCGTAGGTCTTGGTCGCCGAGAAGCCCATGTCGCCGGTACACAATGTGACCACCCGGTAGGGCAGATTCAGTCGCTGCAGAATCACCTCTGCGTGCCCGGTCAGCGCCTCGAGCGCATCGATCGATTCTGACGGGCGCACGATGTGCACCAGCTCGACCTTGTCGAACTGGTGCTGGCGGATCATGCCGCGGGTGTCCTTGCCGTGCGAGCCGGCCTCGGAGCGGAAACACGGCGTATGCGCGACATAGCGTCGCGGCATGTAGTCGTCGTCGACGATCACATCGCGCACCAGGTTGGTCAGCGGCACCTCGGCGGTCGGGATCAGGTAGAAGTCCGACCCCTCGAGGCGGAACAGGTCCTCGGCGAACTTGGGCAGCTGGCCGGTGCCGAACAGGCTGTCCGGATTGACCATGTAGGGCACATAGGCCTCGGTATAGCCGTGCTCGACGGTGTGGGTGTCGAGCATGAATTGGGTCAATGCGCGGTGCAGGCGTGCCAGCGCCCCGCTCATCACCGCGAAACGCGAACCGGTCAGCTTGGCCGCGACATCGAAGTCGAGCATGTCGAGCGCAGCGCCCAGGTCGACATGGTCTTTGGGGTCGAAGTCGAATGCGCGCGGCTCACCCCAGCGGCGTTCTTCGCGATTGTCGTTCTCGTCCTGGCCGTCGGGCACGCTCGCATCGGGCAGATTGGGCATGCCGAGCGCGAAGGTGCGCAGCGCCTCCTGAACCTCGGCCAGGGCCTCGTTGGCCGCCTTCAAACGATCTCCCAGGGTCGCAACCTCAGCGAGCAGCGGCTGGATGTCGTCGCCGGCGGCCTTGGCCTTGCCGATCGACTTGGACTTGGTATTGCGCTCGTTCTGCAGCGCCTGCGCTTCGACCTGCAGGGCCTTGCGCTGTGCCTCGAGTTCGGCGAGGCGCGCGGTATCCAGTGTGAAGCCGCGCCGGGCCAGGGCCGTGGCGACGCCGTCGAGATCGGAACGCAGCAGTTTCGGGTCCAGCATGGTTCAGTCCAGGTTGGCCTGGGCGGGCCAGGACACGATATGCC